>JARRBX010000083.1 GCA_029982245.1 Candidatus Atribacteria bacterium
ACCTGGTTTGTTCATTTAATCACTCAAATAGAAAGTAATGGACATTCTTTCTCTTTGGGAAGGTTAGATCAATATCTCTATCCTTACTGGGCTAAAGATTTTCAGGAAGGAAAAATTGACCACCAGTTTACTGTAGAGCTTTTACAGAACCTGTTCATTAAGATGTTCACTATCAACAAAATCCGTCCCTGGGCGCATACCCGCTTTGGGATGGGGTATACGACCTATCAGAACGTAACCATTGGCGGTCAGGACCGTTCTGGCCGAGATGCTACCAATGAATTGAGCATTCTTATCTTAAAAGCTGTAGGGGGGTTACGCTTAACAACTCCTAACCTTTCGGCGCGCTATCACACCACCTCCCCGCGTTTTTACCTTGAAGAATGTGCCAGAGTCATCAGGTTGGGATTTGGAATGCCAGCTATGAAGAACGACGAAATAATCATACCCGCCCTCATGGAAAAAGGGGCCACCATTGAAGACGCAAGAGATTATGCCATTGTCGGTTGCGTAGAAGCTGCAGTTCCTGGAAAATGGGGATATCGTAACACTGGTATGTCTTTCCTCAATGCGTTAAAAGTACTCGAAGTTACCCTTTATGGAGGAAAGTGTCCTGTCAATGGTTGTTGCCTTCATACCACAAAAACACCCCAGCATTGCAAAAACTTTGAAGACTTTTATCAGGAATTTCGAAAACAACTTGCTTTTTACACTAAATGCGAAGTTTTAATGGATGCAGGAGCCGATACTGCACTCGAGGAACTGGTTCCTGACGCTTTTTGTTCAGCGCTGGTAGACAATTGTCTGGAAAGAGGCAAGAGCATTAAAGAAGGAGGAGCGGTATACGACGTGGTTAGCGGTCCTTTTTCAGGATTAGCCAACACCGCAAATAGTCTCGCTTCCATTCGTAAATTAATATACGAAGAACGCACTTTAACCTGGGAAGAACTGCTCACTGCGCTGCGAGAAAATTTCGAAAGCCCATCGGGCCAGATGGTGCTCAAAAAAATACGCGATAAAGTCCCCAAGTATGGTAATGATGAAGACTATGTGGATTCGCTTGCTCAAAGAGTTATGGAAGATTACCTTTATGAGCTTAAAAATTATCGTAATACCCGTTTTGGACGTGGTCCCATAGGCGGAAACTACTGTGGATCAACATCGAATATCTCTGCCAACGTCCCCTTGGGTATGGCTGTTGGAGCAACTCCTGACGGGAGGAAAGCGGGAGAACCTATAGCCGAAGGTGTTTCTCCTTTCTACGGAACTGAAAAAAAGGGTCCTACTGCGGTGCTTAAATCGGTGAGTAAACTTCCCACGATTAAAATGATTGCTCAACTACTCAACCTCAAATTTACCCCCTCAGTACTTGCCAAAGAAGAGGGCATTAAGAAACTTATCGACCTGATAATTACTTTTTTCCGGGATCTTAAGGGATGGCATGTCCAGTTCAACGTTGTTGATGCACAAACCCTTCGGGAAGCTCAAAAGAACCCCGAAAAATATCGTGACCTCATTGTTAGAGTGGCAGGCTATAGCGCTCTATTTGTTGCTCTGGACCCCAAAACCCAGGAAGATATAATTAGGCGTACCGAACATTCTCTGTAACCAAATAAATCGGATACGGGTGATCGAATTGGCTCGACACTGTGCACTGGGTATTGATATAGGCGGAACCAAACTCCGCCTGGGCCTGGTTACAGAAAATCTGGAAATACTAAAATGTTCTATTAGCGAGGAACACAGAAATTTTACCCCTGAGCAACTGGTCGATTTTATAGCCTTGAACGTAAGTAAATTATTGGAAAACTGCGGTAATATATTTATTGTGGGAGCTGGTGTGGGGTATCCCGGTCCAGTTGATTTCAAAAAGGGTTCTACATTTTCATATACCAATCTCCGTAACTCAGCCTGGGAAAAAACTCCTCTTAAAGAGTTTTTAGAGAAAAAACTTAAGATGCC
The DNA here is from genome assembly GCA_029982245.1 of Candidatus Atribacteria bacterium. Classification (GTDB taxonomy): domain Bacteria; phylum Atribacterota; class Atribacteria; order Atribacterales; family Thermatribacteraceae; genus Thermatribacter; species Thermatribacter velox. Next base: position 1,963 of record JARRBX010000083.1, read on the forward strand.
AGTTTTGCTGGACAACGACGCCAACCTGGTAGGACTTGCTGAAATGCGCATCGGTGCAGGTAAAAACTTTACAAATGCAGTGTATCTCACCATCAGTACTGGCACAGGAGGAGCAATATTTATTGACCGAAAACTTTATAGGGGCTCCTTGGGAAGTGCTGGAGAATTCGGACACATGGTCGTTGATATAAATGGCTTTAGCTGCAAGTGCGGTAACACTGGTTGCTTGATGTCTTTGCTCTCGGGCCTTGGTCTCGAAGAATTTATAAATCGAGAACCCTTGTGCAAAAATCTTTTTTTATCTGATAGAACCCACGAGGATTGTGTAAGAAAACTGTTTGACCTCTTATCTGACCAACATCCCAAATTGCTGAAAGCGATTGAACCACTCATTCAATATCTATCTGTAGCCTTTCTTAACATAATTCAGATACTTAATCCAGAGGTTATCATAGTTGGCGGAAGCCTTGGAAAAAGGTTGGTCAATCTTTTTTCGCATGAGATAAGAACCTATCTCTCAGAGCACTTGCCAAAGGAGGTGATAGAAAACACGTATATTAAAGAAGCAGAACTTGGTGAATACGGTGGTGTAATAGGCGGTGCCATAATGGTTTTTGAATCATAATCCGGAGAAAACACAAAGCGTGAAATATTCCGGCACTGGCTCTATTCCAAAGGGTGTTGGTTCTTGTGTGATGCGTGAAAATTTGTATTTAAGGAGGAGAGAAGTATGAAAAAATTTTTGGGTTTGGTAGTGCTAATAGCCATCTTCCTGGCTTTTGGTGCTACTTTCTCTTTCACTATGGCCCAGGAAAAAGAAAACGAGTTCATCATTTTCCACTATTGGACAGCTGGAGGCGAAAAAGAAGCTATAGATGCGCTTTTTAAAATATACCAGGAGAGAAATCCTGGGGTAAAGATTGTGGAAAACCCTGTCGCTGGTGGTGGAGGAGAAACCATGCTGGCTGTTTTAATGAGCAACCTTGCGGCAGGGATACCACCAGATTCTTTCCAAGACCACCAGGGTAATCAACAAAAAGACTACATAGACGCAGGATATCTGGAAGCCGTCGACGATATCTGGGCCGAGACTAATTTCGAAGCACGTATCAATCCCATGTGGGTAAAAACTCTAAAATTTGACGGTCACGTATACTCAGTACCCATCAATGCACATCGCACTAACTGGTTGTGGTATAACAAAAAAATCCTGGAAGAAGTAGGAGTAAAACCACCCGAAAGTTACGAAGAGCTTTTAGAAGCCTGCAAAAAAATAAAGGAAGCCAAACCAGATGTGTCCCCTCTTGCCCTGGGTACTCGCGAAAAAGTATGGTCTACTTATCTATACGACATGGTCTTACTTACCACTGGTGGACCAGATTTTTACGAAAGAGCTAATACAGGGCAGATTGACTTTGCTAATGATCCAACTTTCCGGAAAGCCATGGAACGCTATGCAGCTTTGATTCCTTATATTTATCCCTGGCACGCTACTAAAAGCTGGGATGAAGCGGGAGCCTTGCTTAAAACCGGAGAAGCTGCCATGTACTGGATGGGTGACTGGATTCTGGGATATTACCTTAACATAGGCATGGAACCAGAAGTGGACTTTAGCGTAACAGCTATTCCTCCAAACGTATGGATGGGACATGCAGATACCTTCCCATTGCCTAAAGGAGCACCGCATCCTAACAACGCCAGAGACTGGATAAAAATGTGTACCACCCCCGAGGCCCAAAAAGCATTCAACCTGATTAAAGGATCGGTAACCATTGTTAACGATGTGCCTCCAGATGTATACCCGGATCCTTATCGCCAGAGAAGCGCTCGTGACCTTAGCTCCCTGAGAGCTGTCTGTGATGGATTTCATGGCGGTATGATTACACCTGCTTTTGGAAGCGAGCTCATGGACATACTGACCAAGTTCCTGGTTGATCAGGACGTTGACGCGGCAATTAGCGCTATAGCTGAAGCTGCTGAAAGAACAAATCTCGCTGAAGCTTGTAGCTGGTTCTGGAAGTAAAAAAGAGAGTTTCCCCATGCCGGTAGAAACCGGCATGGGGAACGGAGGAGACAAAAATGAGGTATTATCGAGCTTCCGGTATCGCGTTCCTTATACCCATCATAGTTTTGATTGCCATTTTTTACAGCATGATTGTCTGGGACTTTGTGGCCGCATTTACCTTCTGGCAGGGTTTAAAACCAACCTGGAAATTTGCTGGTCTATATAACTTTTCCCGATTATTTGGCATGGAAAGGTTCTGGATTAACATCCGTAACAACATTTTATGGTTGCTTTTCTTTATTGGACCCACAGTTTTTGTGGGGTTCATCCTTGCTTACCTCCTGACACATCTTAGAAGAGGTGAGAGTATTTTTTGGCAAATATTTCTCTTCCCCATGGCTCTCTCTTTCATTATTACCGGAGTGTTATGGGCTTGGATGTATGACCCCAGTTCCGGCCTGATTAATTCTATTCTCAAAATGTTGGGAGTGAACACTTCGCGCCTGGGTTGGATTGCGCTTCCAAAAACAGCCATATACTGCATGATTGTAGCGGCTTTCTGGCAATACCTTGGCTTCGCTCTGGTAATCTATCTGGGAGCCATAAAAGGCATACCCTACGAAATGGTTGAGGCTGCCAGAGTAGATGGTGCTTCTCACTGGACAGTAGCATTTAGAATCATTTTCCCTAATGTAGGTCACGCAACTCTCATCTGCACCACAATGCTCGCTATAACCACAGTAAAGGTCTTCGACCTGGTCTGGATAATGACCAGAGGTGGTCCTGGAGTCAGCACCGAAATTTTACCCTACTTAATGTACAGACTCACCTTTGACTCTCGAGATATCGGAATGGGGACAGCCACGAGTATTGTCATTCTGGCTCTCTCGGCAGCTATGGTTATCCCTTATTCCATGTGGGCCATAAAAAAGTGGGTGAGGATATGAAAGATCGCACTTTTGTTTTAACAATCACCGTTTTATTATGTGTTATGGTTTTTCTCTGGATGATACCAATATACGCCATGATTAGTACTTCGCTCAAAACTCAGGAAGAAGTAGCTCTGCAAAAGTACCTCGTTCCTCCCCAAAAACTTCAAACCAGCAATTACGCCAAAGCTTTTGAAGCACTAAAAATTGGCCTCAGAAATAGCCTGATTATCAGTTTGAGCGCTACGTTTGTATGTATTCTGATAGGATCCATGGCCGGGTACGCTCTTACTGGATTTAATTTTCGTTTCGCGACTTACCTCTTTTTTGCAATTGTTGTAGTAACTTTTTTGCCTTACCACGTAATCCTTATCCCCATAACCCAGTTCCTCAAAACCCTTAACCTCTTAAACACTTACTGGGGACTTATTCTGATTTACGTTATATTGAATGCACCAATGGCCACACTTATTACAGGAACCTTTTTTATGAAAGTCCCTCCTGATCTGGAAGAAGCCGCTATACTTGATGGATGCAAGCCTTTCAAATACTATTTAAAAATCTTGCTGCCGGTATCCTTGCCCGGTTTGATTTCGGCAACCATTCTGGTTTTCATCCAGATATACAACGAGTTTTTGCTGGGTATTGCCCTAACCAGAGGACCACAGGTCAAGCCGGTGATGCCCTTTTTAGCTGAACTTAAAGGTACTCAGATAGCCCAATGGCACATTCAAATGGCCGGTGCAGTAATCACCTCGATAATTCCTGTGTTGGTCTTCATTTTCCTTGGTAGGTACTTCATATCCGGCCTCATGGCTGGATATGGCAAAGGATGATAAAGGGGGTTGTTACCTTTGAAAAATCAGGAAACATTAAAAGTGCTTCTGGTAGGCGAAACCTGGATAGTATCGAAGTTTCACATAAAAGGTTTCGATGTTGTCCCATTGGGAGGATATGAAGATTTTTCTATTTACTTTAGAGAAGCCCTGCAAAAATATGCTGACCTTGAAGTAGATCATCTACCTAACCACCTTGCTCTATCCATGTTTCCCCAAACTCTTGAAGAGCTCAAAAAATACGATGTCCTGATACTGAGCGATGTGGGAAGAAATACTTTAACCCTTTATCCAGACGTTTTCAGAGTACCGATGGGCAAAGACAAACTAACCCTTATACGCGACTTTGTTGCCGAGGGAGGAGCACTGGTCATGTGTGGCGGCTGGATGTCTTTCCAGGGTTTCAGAGCTATGGCAAACTACCATGGAAGCCCAGTTGAAGAAGCATTGCCAGTTCATATTCAAACAACCGATGATAGAGTGGAAACGACCGAGGGCGTTAAACCCGAGATACTCCTTCCTGAACATCCAGCATTAAAAGGGATTCCCCTTCGAGAGTGGCCTCTCTTTCTTGGATATAACAAGCTGAAAGCAAAAGATGGAGCCGAAACCATTGCCAAATTCGGCGAAGATGTCTTTATCGCTGTCTGGGAGTACGAAAAGGGAAGGAGTATGGCCTTTTCCTCCGACATGGCACCTCACTGGGGTACTGCTTTCGTAAACTGGCAGTACTATGCTCAATTCTGGTATCAGAGCTTAAAGTGGTTAGCTAAAAGATAACCAGTACCCTTGATTTTAAAACAAGGAGAAACACGAAAGACTTATGAAAGGAATCGTCTTTGACATACAGCATTTTTCTATACACGATGGGCCAGGGATAAGAACTACTGTGTTCTTAAAAGGGTGTCCTCTGCGCTGTCTCTGGTGCCACAACCCAGAATCCCAGAAACCCGAACCAGAAATAGGTTTCTGGCCTGAGCAATGTCTGGAATGTGGCACCTGTGAGAAAGTATGCCCTTACCATGCCTGCAATCTCCAAAATCCC
>JARRBX010000008.1 GCA_029982245.1 Candidatus Atribacteria bacterium
CCAGGTGTGGCCCTCATCCCTTGGCGAATTTGCGCCCCCTCAAAAGCAGGACCAGCAGCCGTCCCACAACACCATATCTTCCCCTCATGAACCAGCACGATTTCCCCGTTGGTGCCAATATCTATGTACAGGGTGGTTTCTTCGCTCTCCTCTATTTCAAAAGCAACCAGACCAGAAACAATATCGCCCCCAACATACCCAGCGCAGGAAGGAAAAAGGTAAACCTGAGCTTTAGGATGAACCAGAAGCTCCAATTCTTCACCCAAACCAACACTGGAGCGAACAAATACCGGTGAGAAAGGTGCAACACCAATTGAAACGGGCGAAACACCCCAAAAAATATGTTCCATGACCGTATTGCCAGCCACAGAAACTACAAAGATATCCTGGAAACTCCGGCCAGCTTTTTCTATCGCCTCTTGAATAAGCTGATTCATGGTAGAAATAGCTGCTTTCTGAAGCGCAACCAGGTTGTCTGGATGCCTCTGAATAGCCTCAATACGAGAAAGGACATCAGCCCCAAAACTGGCCTGGCGATTGAGCGTGGCCCCTCGGTAAAGAGAGGTACCGCTTTCGAGGTCTACAAGTTCACAGGCCAGGGTGGTGGTTCCCAGGTCAAATGCCACACCCAAAAAACCGCCACTTTCTCCTTGGCTGCTTTCGGCAATATGCCATATCTTCTCCCTTCCATACACCACTTCGAAAGATTTTGCTTCCTCACTGCCAATCGAGCCCAGAACTCGAAGATAATTGATATCCCATTCAGGGACCGAGACGGAATCACCGAGTTGCTTTTCCAAAACTTCCTGCAAGGAAAGACCCTCTGCAAGTTCCGGTTTACGCACAACAACGCGCTTCTTGCGTAGTGGTAAATCTCTAATTAAACCCTGATGGTAACCGTAAAAAGCGGTTTGCAGTGAAAAAGTGTCTTCATGCGGAATCCGTACCTTGACACTGCTTTGAAGTTGAATTTGACAGGCCAGTCGAAAGCCCTGGCGAATTTTATCTTCACCAAGATGGCGAAATTCAAAAGACGTGGGGGGAGAGACCTCTCCTTCGATAATTTGAATCAAGCACTTACCGCATAACCCTTTTCCGCCACAGTAAGCCTCTGTCAGCAATCCCTTTTGCTGCAGAACTTCAAATAGACTCTGAGTAGGTTCTAAGACAAAAAATTTACCTTGGTCCAGAATTTCCACTTTAAACATTGCTTATCCTACCTTACCCACCTAAACAGCAACCAGGTCAAGCAGTTCTGAAAAGTTAAATATCAGTGAAAGTTTATCACACTCGTCAAGGGAAAAATAGATTTGTCAGAAGATGAAAACACTCAAAAGAACCAAATTTTGATGAGAAGAGGAAAATGCTTTAAACATGGCCCCGCAAAACAACGCTGCTTTTCGGGGCCAATTCGGACATCAAAAGCGCTGTCATTTTTATTTATGCATCTTTAGGCTGTCCATAGTAAGCATTTTTACCATGTTTTCTCTGATAGCGTTTTTCAAGAAGGTGCGCAGGAAGACCGGGAGCATGGGGGTTAACAGTCAGGGTAGCTGCTGCCATTTTGGCCACCTCTTCAAGTACAACGCTGTTAAATACTGCTTTTTCCACGCTGTCCCCCCAGGTGAAAGGCCCGTGAAAGGCAACGATAACCCCCGGAGTAGCTAAGTAGTCTTTACCCTCAAAGGTTTCCACTATGACCCGCCCTGTATTTTTTTCGAGCTCCTCCACTTCTTCAGGACGCAGTGCTCGAGTACAGGGAATTTCCCCGTAGAAATAGTCAGCGTGAGTCCCTCCCAAGCAGGGAATTGGTTTCATTGCCTGAGCCCAGGCACAGGCCCAAAGGGAGTGAGTATGAACCACTCCACCTATTTTCTCAAAATGACGGTAAAGGTAAACGTGAATCATGGTATCCACCGAAGGGCGCAAATTTCCTTCTACCAGTTTCCCTTCAAGATCCACAATCACCATCTTTTCAGGAGAAAGTTCTTCATAAGGTACACCACTGGGTTTAATTACAATCAGACCCTTTTCTCTTTCAATAGCACTTGCGTTACCCCAAGTGTAGACAACAAGACCTCTTCGCTGCAGCTCGCAATTAGCTTCAAAAACTCTCTTGCGCAATTCCTCGAGCATGTTCATCCTCCTTTTCTCTTAAGAAATCAAGTCATTCATCCGCCAGACATCAACCAGTTTTTCTCTCAAAGTTCTGTAAACGTTATACTTTTCCCTATAAAGCCGATGATGCTCCAGGCGAGGGTAAAATTCCTTGCTAACCCTGAAAACCTTCTCAAAAGCATCCCGTAAATCTTTATACATTCCGACACCCACCCCTGCAATCATGGAGATACCCAGCGCACCCAGCTCAGGAGCCCTGGGAACCACCACCTTGACACCTAAAACGTCAGAAAGTACCTGACACCAGAAAGAACTTTTCACGCCTCCACCCGAAAGGCGTATCTCTTCAAGTTCGGTTGCCAGAGCCTGAAAGCAATCCAGTACCGAAAAAGCCACACCTTCATAAACAGAGCGCAGAATATACATTTCATCATGGGGCAGACTCAAACCAAAGAAAACCCCCCGGGCATGGGGATCGATAAAGGGCGCTCTCTCGCCTCCTGGACTGATATAGGGAAGAAAGATGATACCACCAGCTCCCGGAGGCACCCTCTGCATTTCCTGTTCTAAATGCGCAAAAAAAGCCTGCTTATCAGGAAACCTCTCGCGCAGATGAGAAAAGAAATTGTTCAAAAACCAGTCCAGACTGAGCGTTCCCGACATCGTAGCCATGGAGCGGAGATACAGACCAGGAAGCGGATAGGCAACCGTGATACCTACCCCTTCAGGCTTAAACAGAGCATCCACACAATCAGTTAAAAAAGCATTGAAACAGGTAGTTCCCAAAATAGAGTAGGCTTGTCCTGCCTCCAGTATGCCCAGCGCAACAGCACAGGCCACCACATCCACAACGCCGTTCACCACAGGAATTCCTGCTGGAAGGCCTGTAGCCTGGGCTGCCTGGGGCGTAACCTCTCCAATAACTTGGCAGGGGTCTTCAAAAGGAGGCAACAGGTCTTCAACTTCAAGAAGATCAAAAAGCCTCAATACCTCTTTTACTTCACCTTCGATGGGATAAGGAAGCATGAAAAGGTCTGAAAGGTCGGTTGCAATTTTTCCAGTTAGCTTAAATTTTACCCAGTCCTTGGCAAAAACCAGATGGCGCGCTTTTTGCAAGTGCTGCGGTTGATTTTCTTTTAACCAGGCCAGAATAGCCAAAGGCGAACCAGTAAAAATGCTGTTACTGGTCAACCGAAAAGCTTCGGCATGTCTCCCATCTTCTTTCCAGAGGTCAATTAATTGCTTCGCTCGTCCATCAATCCAGACAATAGCATTTCCTATAGGTTCCAGATTGGAATCAAGTAGCCAGCATCCCGTACCCTGACCAGTTACCCCCAACGCTGCAATGGAAGAGGCAATTTCTTCACCGCAAGAAGTAAGGCAACTACGTATTGCCTGTGAAGTCTTCTCCCAGATAACCTGCATATTTTCTTCGGCCTGATCCTGTTGCTTGCTGATGATTGGTACCTCCTCTGCTTTTGAGGCAAGAACGTTCCCTTCAAGGTCAAAAATGACCACTTTAATCCCACTGGTACCGACATCTACCCCCATGAGCAACTTTTTCATCACCGAGTTCTCCCCACTTCAGAAACTAATTTTTTTCAAAAGTCAACACACACTTTATAACTTTTTTATCATTTCTCACTTTCCAGAAAGCCTCTTGAAACTGAGAAAAGGGCAACACACAATTTATCAACAAATCCGTCTTGATTAAGCCTTTCTCAAGCAACGACAGTGCTTCGCGAGTATCCAGAGGTGAAGCAGAATAACTGGCACGAATCGTCAGATGAGAAAAATAAAAACTATTTATCTCTAAAGAAACCTTTTCACCAGGTTGGGAAGGAGCGTAAAGCAAGAGCCTTCCACCCCGCTCCAGGCAGTTTATTGCCCCCTCAATAGCCTTCGGAAAAGGTGGCGTCACAAAAACCACATCCGCCAGGTAGCCTTTATTTTGTTCCTTCAAAACCTCTGCCACGTCTTCCTGATTGGGGTCAATCACTGCATCTACCCCCAGGGAAAAAGCGAGTTCTCTTCGAAAAGGATCAGGTTCACTTACCAAAACTGCGCCTGCACCATAGATTCTCGCCAGCTGGGTTAACGCTAATCCGTTGAATCCCGCACCAACTACCAGTACTGTATCACCACGCTTAAAAAGAGAACGCTTGAAAGCCTGAATGCAGCAAGCCAGAGGTTCTACCAGAGTAGCTTCCACAAACGAAACATTTTCCGGAAGCAATAAAAGCCCTTTTCTCACATTTTCGCCCGGAACCTTGATGAACTCTGCAAAACCACCAGGGTATATGTGGCTTGCACGAAAATCCGGACACATTGAAAACTCACCAGCACGGCAGTAGCGACATACAAAACACGGTACATGATGATGCACAAACACCCGATCCCCGACTTTCAAATTCTGAACGGAAGACCCAGTCTTAACTATAACGCCTGCTGGCTCATGCCCCAGGAAGGTTGGTGCTTTAGGTTCTCGATACCAATCCAGGATATCACTTGCACAAATACCGCAGGCTCTGGTTTCAACCAGGACTTCATCTTCTCCAATATCCGGCACCGGCCAATCCTCCATTTTAAGGGTATGGCGGTCATAATAGCGTAAAACCTTCATTCTCGTGTAAGCACACCGACTTCTTTCAAGAAATCCTTATTCGCAATCACACACAGAAAAGCAAAAATCTCGTCGCCCACATTTTTTAGTTGATGTACTTCTTGAGGAGGAATGTATATCACATCCCCAAAACCAACTTCATACTCTTTTTCTCCGGCCAGCACTTTTCCTTTACCCCGCAACACAAAAACACCGTGGTCATGCTGATGTTGGTCAAAAACAGTTTGCCCACCGGGCTGGACCTCAAAGTAGCGCACCGCAAAATACGGGGCACCTTCATTTTTGCCGATCAGCCAGCAAACACTTACTCCGCGAGGGTCCCGGGGTCCCTCACCAGAGGGATATTCTTTCCTTTCTACGCCTTCCCAAATCCAACTATCCTTTCCCTCATGCACCAATCGATGCAGTATAGCCATTTAACCTGCCTCCCGGATTAAGGCTTCAAAATAACCTTTAGGGCTTCTCTGCGGCGGACCAGCTCAAATCCTTTTTCCCAACGCTCAAGAGGTAATTCATGAGTAATCAGTTCTCTCAGGGGTAGGTGGTGCTTGTGCAGCAATGCTATAGCTTTTTGCCAGCTCGAAGAGGTCTGGGTTCTCGAACCAGTAACCACCAGCTCCCGTGAGAAAAAATAGGTATCAAAATCCAACTCCACTTCTCGATGTAATATACCCATTTGTACTAATTTACCACGCTTTCTGAGAACTTCCAACCCTTGATGCACAGCGTGAACAGAACCAGAACACTCAAAAACCACGTCCACACCGTAAGGATCGATCTTTTCTCGAACAAATTGATATATATTTATTTCGTCAATATCAATAATCCCCGCAATATTTTGTTTTAAAGCAATTGCAAACCGTTCTTTATCCTGAGCTTTTCCCACCAGAAACACCTGGGCACCGGATAAGTTTGCCACCCAGCTCACCAGAATGCCCAGCGGACCAGGGCCGAAGACCAGCACCTTTTCTGTGCCCTTCAGCGCAGCCTGTTCCATAACACCACGCACCGCACAGGCCAGGGGTTCCAGAAGTGTACCCTCTTCAAAAGAAAGATACTCTGGCAGGCGATAAAGGGTAAATTCAGGAACCACAATATACTCTGCAAAAGCCCCATTAACTCCTGAACCAATACCCTTTCTGTTCACACATAAATTGTACAAACCCTCACGGCAGTAAGGGCACTCCCCACAGCGCACTACAGTGGTTTCTGAGCTCACTCGCTCACCAACTTTGAAATGACGAACCTGGTCTCCAATCTCGACTATTTCACCGGAAAACTCATGACCCAGTATAACAGGGGGACGCAAAGAAGCAATCCCATAAACATCCGTTCCACAAATACCTGCTGCCCTGACTTTTATTTTAACCTCCCGAGGACCACAACGAGGTTCTTCCACCTCTAAAAGACGAATACTTTCCTTGCTCTCCGTTTCCTGAACCAGTGCCAGCAAAACCAAGGCCTCCTCTTCACAAAGTGTTACAAATGTCATTAAGAAAATTCACACTTGGAAAATATAGCACACCCGCCAGCCGGGTGTCAACGATTTGTCGTAAAGAGCGGAACAAATGGAATCAACGGCACGGAAACCGGATCCAAGAATAAAATACACAAACTAAAAAACCAAAGAAGCCGAAAGACACAAACCCGTGTAAGACAAAATCAACAACACCAAAAGCTTATAGACTCTGTTTTGCTAACCACTTCATCCCAAAAGGGAGTGCTACAGGTCTTCCAGCAAATTCACTCATCATCAACCAAATTATCCGTAGCAGCAACCATTCTTTTTTGTCTGGCCAAACGCCGTCGATTTTGATAGGTAACGCTGAGATAATTGATTACCATCACCAGAATCAAAACAAAACCCCAGGTAAATTCTTTAAAGAAATTACTGAAACGAAGCATGTTAAAACCGCTGGAAAGGAACTGCAAGGAAAGAATGGCCAAAACCAATCCAGAAACTGTTCCAAAACCCCCGCTGGGATTCACCCCACCCAGGATTGATACTAAAACAGCCTGCAAAACGTAAGAAGTCCCGTAATCAGCCTTAGCAGAATTGGTACGAGCTATAACAATGATACCCGCCAGCCCAGCCAGAAACCCAGATATTAAATAGGTTTTCAAAAGCACTAAAGTATTGTTGATTCCAGAAAAACGAGCAGCAGTAGCGTTGGTTCCCAGCATAAAAACCTGAAAACCAAAAGCTGTCTTATTGAGGACTATTGCAAAAACTACAGCAACCGCTGCGAACAAAATCAAAGGTACAGGGAATATCCCTACCACACCGTTACCGATAAACAAAAATTGCTCCGGATATCCCAGCACCGCATAACCCTTGGTAATCACCATGGCAATACCCGTGTAAAGCTGCATGGTTCCCAGAGTAGCCAGAATAGGAGGAATACCCACCCTGGCCACGAGAAAACCATTAAAAAGGCCACACAAAATACCTGTACCAAGTGCAATAAGGATTGCTCCCATAATGACCAGAGCAACCTGGCTTCCCCCTGTCCCCGGCGGCAAAGCAGTAGTCATCAACTTGGCAGCCAGAATACCTGCCAGATTGGCAGTTCCCACTACAGAAAGGTCTATTCCTCCTGTGAGCATGGTCAACATCATGGCAACTGACAGGACTCCCAACTCTGGAAACTGATAGGACATGGAGCGGAAATTGCGTAAAGTTAAAAAAGTATGAGGGCGTAAAAGGCCCATAACCAGAAAAATGGCCACCGCTATGAGCAGCAAACGCAAGATGTTGCTGTCTACCTTCAATGCACCAACTGAGAATGCACCAGAATCCATTCTTCCAAACTTCGATGCTTTTTGTTGATTATTAACCGAGTTACTTTTCATGACCGATCTTCTCCTTATCAGCTTTCTTGAGTATCAAGCAAACTGACGCGATGTGTTCGCCTGCTCCGCCAAGCAGTAAGACCAGTACCAAGTATGATTATGATGCCAACGACTGCAGTCTGCCAGTAAGAAGGAACACCCATCATGATGAGGCTGTTATTCATTATCACTACCAGGAAAACACCCAAAATGGAACCCAAAACTGTTCCATGTCCTCCCGTTATGCGAGCACCTCCCAGAACCACTGCCGCAATAACAGAAAGTTCTGTACCTACCAGGTCAAAAGGGCTGGCAGTGCGGATCAAAGAAGCGTGAACAACGCCAGCAACGCCCGCCAGAAAACCCACGTAACAATACACAAAAAACTGTATGAAAGCAATATTTAACCCAGCACGCTCAGCTGCTACCCTATCCCCTCCAAGGGCGTAAATGCCCCTACCCAGCATGGTGCGATTCAATATAAACCAGGTTATCGGAATAACCAACGCCAGAACGAAAACCGACACCGAAAGACCATTGGTTCCCCCAATCATAGTTTTAACTGGAAAAAGTTCCATCCGTGAAAAACGTACCATGCCTGGAGGAAGAACGCTGATAATTTTGGTTCCTACGAAGGCCAGCAAGAAACCCCTGAACATATTGGATGTCCCCAAGGTTACAATAAGTGTTGGTAGCCTAAAAGAAGAAATAAGCACGGCGTTTATGAACCCGAGTAACGCGCCCAAACCACCAGAAATAATGAAAGCAGACAGGATAGACCCTTCAAAGCCAATACCCTTGAGATAACGAGTAGTAACGTACATAGCAAAAGCTGCTATAGCCGTAAAGGAAATATCAATTCCTCCCGAAACCAATACCATCAAAACTCCTACACCAAAGATCCCCATAACAACGCTGGAACGCAACATATCGTACAGGGTAGCCAGAGTAAAAAAATTAGGGTTAATTGCACCAATTATTAGAATCAAGCCCAGAATGATAAAAGCCAAAAAAAGCTCGTTTTTACTCAGGACTTTGTCAAAAAATTTACTCATTTTTCCTCATTTCCCTTCGTCTTGAAATTTCAAACGAAAGTTGGCGTCTTCTTAGTTTTTGTCTCCAGTCCTTCTTCACCAATCATCTTCTGGGTCAACTCTTCCTCGGTAACCTGTTCACCAGAAAATTCTTCGACTATTCGCCCCCTCTTCATTAAAAGGATACGATTGCAATTCTGGACAACCTCTGGGATATCGTCCGAAATGATAATCACGCCCATGCCCTGTTGCGCCAGAGAACGGATAATCTGGTGGATATCGGATTTCGAACCTATGTCCACCCCAACGGTAGGACCGTTCAAAATCAAAAGTTTGGGCATGGTAGCCAGCCATTTAGCCAGAACTACCCTCTGCTGGTTGCCCCCAGAAAGGCTCTGTACTGGCAAATCCGGAGAGGGAGTCACAATTTTGAGGTCTTTTATCCAGCGCATTATCTGTTGATTCTTTTGAACAAGATCAATAATGCCCATTCTCTTTAACAAACGATAAATGACGCTCACAACTATGTTGTTACCTATGGACTGAGGAAGAAAAAGCCCCTCAGTAAGTCTATCCTCGGGAACATAACCCATACCATGTCGAATAGCATCCTGCACACTGCGAATGCGAACTGGTTTTCCATCAAGATAAATGTTGCCCTCAGTAGCCGGTTGAAGACCAAACAAGGCCATGGCTAATTCAGTACGGCCCGAACCCAAAAGGCCAGTTATACCCAAAATCTCTCCCGGATAAAGCTCGAAGGAAACATCAGTAAAACTGCCCTTACAACCAAGACGTTCAACCCGTAATAAAGGTTCTCTGGTAGCGTCCGGCTTATATTGATAACGACTCTCTTTAATCTCGCGACCTGTCATGTAAAAAACCAATTTAGAGCGATCAAAGCTTGAGCGATCGCCGTCAGCCACATTACGTCCATTACGCAAAATGGTTACTTTTTCCGAAATCTCCAGAACTTCATCGAGCTTATGACTAACAAAGAGAATAGAAACTCCTTCTTGTTGCAATTGCTTTATCACCCGAAACAAGGAACGCACTTCTTTCCGGGTTAAAGCGGTGGTTGGCTCATCCATGATGATCAAACGTGCGTTATGCAAAAGAGCACGCGAAATCGCAATCAACTGTTTATCTGCAACCGAAAGTTCTTCCACCTTGCGGTCGAGAGGAATATTCACGTTGATGCTCTCCACGGCTTTTCGCGCAACAGTATGTACCTCTTTCCAGTCCACTAAGCGTCTTCTTTTCTCAAGCAAGTAGTTGAAGGCGATATTTTCAGCCGCGGTAAGGTTGGGAAACAACGAGAAATCCTGATAAATAACCTGAATGCCTTCACGAATGGAATCGATAGGATGAAGTCTGAAAAACTTTTTGCCATTGATAATGATTTCTCCCTCATCGGGGGCCTCTGCTCCGGAAATGATCTTAATGAGAGTTGACTTACCAGAACCGTTCTCTCCTACTAAACAGCGAATTTCCGCCCGTCCAATCGTCAGGTTAACCTTTTTGAGAGCCTGCACCCCAGCAAAAGATTTACTTACATTCTTCACTACCAGGAATTCTTCACCCATAACCTCAAGGCTCCCTTCTTGCAACTTTTATTTTCGCTTCGAAAGTAAGCACACTACTCCTGTCCTCGAAGAAACAGGGGCTGGCAGTAAAACGCTACCAACCCCTGCTGGAATTTACCCGTTAAAAATCATACTGGTCCATGTTGTCTTTGGTTACAAAAACCCAGGCCTCGCCGTAGAGAACGCGTCCATCCATGCGAAGGTTGTTGTAGCCAGGAACTCCCAGGTCCATTCCATCGGTAACTTCCTTGCCTTCCAAAACCATAACTGCCAGCTTGTTCATAGCATACCCTGCATCGGCCGGATCCCAGAAACCAATAGCTTTGACTGCTCCGCTCTCCAGGTACTGTCCACAAAGGGATACCAGACTGGGACCAACTACCGCAATCTGGTCTTGCAAGCCAGCTTCTTCCACTGCCAGTCCACAACCAGGAGCCGCGGTGGAAGCTGCAGTTCTCACACCACGCAAATTGGGATAGGTTCGTAGGAGTTCCTTCATATTCTCGTAAGCACGGGTCTGGTCGTCGTAGTCCTCAAGGGGTGTTTCGGTTACCAGCTTCATTTTGGGATATTTTTCCTTCTGGCGCTCTACGCTTCCAGTAATCCACTCCATGTGGGTCTTGGAAGTAAGGCTGCCCACCATAGTGGCGTATTCTCCCTCTTCACCCATGTAGCTGGCCAGAATATCCATCAATTTGGCTCCAAAAGCGTAATTATCGAAAGCCTCGAGATCCCAGTGAGCATTCTGGATATTGGATGCTTCATGGGTAATAACCACAATATCCTCATCCATAGCTCTCTTCAAAACTGGTTCTACCGCTTCAGGGGAGAAGGGAACCACGCAGATAGCATCTACTCCCTGAGCAATCAAATCTTCAATGATTTGAACCTGCAGGGCGGCATCAGCACGAGGAGGACCCACCAGGAAAGCCTCATGACCAGTATCGGCGGCGAATTTCTTAACACCTTCTCGCATGCGTTCAAACCAGGCGATACCATCAACCTTTACTACAGTAGCAATGGTATACTTCTTTGCCATTGCTGGAACAACCAGAATGGCTACCAACAAAACTACCATTAAGAAAAGAGTTAACTTCTTCATGTGCAACCTCCTCACTCAACTTTGATTTTGCAGTGATTGGTTCCGAGATAGGAAGCGAACCTATCCCAAAAAAGCTTTATTGCAAATTAATGATTTAAAAACTCTTACTCCCTCCGTTCATCTACCTCCTTTCTTTTAATATTTATGAAATTTTGTTTAAAAAATTTTGTTCATTCTAACAGAACGATTTTGATTCTGTCAATTGGACAAAAAGCCTCAACCACAACGTGGGAAACCCCAACCCTACAAACCCTTAAACGCAGCAACAACCTGGGATAAAGGTTCTTGAGAAAATAGGGCTGTTCCTACCACGACCACCTCTATCCCAGCTTCTCTTATCGCACCAATGTTTTCAAGGCTCACTCCGCCATCCAGGCCTACAGGAATCTGATAATCGCATTCCTCAAACAATGTTTTTACCAGCCGAACTTTTCCCATAACTGACCTCTCAAACTTTTGACCACCAAAGCCCGGTTCAACACTCATCAAAAGCACATAATCAACATATTCAGCAAAATACTTGATTCGCTCAAAACTGTCGCCAGGATTAACAGCAAGCCCGGCCTTTTTACCATATTTGTGGATGGTATCCAAAATTCGTATCGGATGCCTGCAAACATCGAGCTGAACAATTATCAAATCCGCCCCAGCTTCCGCAAAAGCAGTGATATAACGTTCAGGATTATCTATTTCGAGGTGCACCTCAAGCGGCAAATTAGTTATTCTCCTCAAATCTTGAACTGTTTTGGGAGAAAAAGCAAAATTTTCCACATAATGGCCATCCATAATATCCAGGTGAACGAAATCCACTCCTGCCCGTTCCAGCTCAACGACCGTATCGCCCAGATAGGCTGTGTCACAAGACAAAAGCGAAGCGGAAATTTTCAAGACCCTTACTCCTTTCAAAAGAATCCACATCGTGTTTTTACCATTTGTAATCCATTACAGGAACATTCAAAAAGACAGGGATGCCCCGCTAAGAGCATCCCCTCCAATTTTAGCGATAAAAGAAATAAAAAGCTCACGCTTTACCAATGAAAATTACACGATTATCAAGATTAAGAGAACTAAACCCTTACAACCCTAAACCTCGACCGCCTCCAGAGTCTGCGCATCGAAGAACTTCAAAAACTCAAGCGGAAAGCCAACCCATACTTTCTGTCCAATCTCTACACTGGTACGCGGAATTTTAGCCTTCAGCGTATCTTCCCCGCTACGAAGGTGTAAAACTAACCTGTTCCCTATTGGCTCGGACAAAACAACCTCAAAGGGAACATAACCCTCGCGGGGCTCAAAAAGGATTTCCAGATTTTCCGGACGTATGCCAATTATAAGCTCTCTCTTTTCTGAATCACCAAGAAAATCTCGAGAAAGATTTTTCAAAACATAAGAAAAGCTACGAGCTTGCATAATGCAAACAGACTCTCCCGCTTGCAAGGAACAGTTTAAGAAATTCATACCTGGGTTCCCTATAAAGTAACCAACAAAGGTATTGCTGGGGTTAGAATAGACCTCCTCAGGAGAATCATACTGCAATACCTTACCCTCATTCATAACGGCAATCCTGTCAGCCAGAGTCAGGGCTTCACCCTGATCGTGGGTCACATAAACCATGGTTTGTCCAAGATTGGATTGCAAGCGTTTCAAAATGGTCCGCAACTCCAACCTCGTTGCAGGATCCACATTGGTAAGGGGTTCATCTAAAAGGTAAACATTGGGTTTTCTTACAAAAGCCCGGGCCAGAACGATTTTTTGTTTGATTCCTGCATCGAGATTATAAGTATCCTGCTTTAAAAGGTGTGAGATTTCAAACACTTCAGCAACTTCTTCGACCCTGCGCCTGATTTCTTTTTTCGGCACTTTATGGGCAACCAGTGGAAAAGCAATGTTTTCGTAAACGGTCATTCCCGGATACACAACCGGAAACTGAAACACCATTGCCACATTTCTCTCTTCAGGTGAAACCTGCGTGACGTCTCTACCATCAAAAAAGACCTTGCCTGCAGTTGGCTCTTCCAAACCAGATATGATTCTCATGGTTGTAGTTTTGCCACAACCTGAAGGACCCAGAAGACTAACCAACCCCTTATCAGGAATCTCCAGAGTCAAGTCTTTAACCGCAACCACTTTATTATCAAAAACCTTGGTAATGTTTTGCAATAATATGCTCGCCATTATCGCTCACCCTTAACAATAAACTCCAGGTTTTCACCGGTAGATGCGGAAAAAAGATACACATCCTCTATTGAAAAGCCAAAGGGCAATTTTTCACCCGGAGAGACTCTGAAAACACCTGGCACAAAGGAACGTAGAGTTAAATCACCAATCTCTATGTGGACAATAGTATCTGAACCCACAACTTCGCTCAAAACTGCTTTGCCTTCGAAGGTGAAATTTTTTCCTTCCACATTACCAAGCACTATGTTCTCAGGACGAATACCCAAAAATATTTCTCTATCTTTTTCGTTGAGCTTTGAGAAATCTCCCCAACCACTGAGGTCCAGTTGCAAAGAAGACCCCTTCCAAAGCACCGAACCTTTTTCCATCTCCAAAAAACCCCTTACAATATTCATTGCCGGAAAACCCAGATAGGTAGCCACAAACACATTGGCCGGATGATAATAGGCTTCCCAAACATTACCCAATTGTTGCACCTTACCTTCGTGGAGAACAAGCAAAATATCAGCCATCGACAGCGCATCAACAGGGTCGGGTGTAGCATAAACAAGTGTCTGTCTGAACTCTCGCTGCATCAACTTAAATTGTACCCGCATTTCTTCTCGTATTTTAAAGTCAAGATTAACAAGCGGCTCATCGAAAAGACAAACACTGGGTTCTTTTACTAAGGCTCTGCAAATAGCCACCCGCTGTCTCTCTCCCCCGCTGATGTAATCAGGCAAGCGGTCCAAAAGAGCATCTATTTTTAGAAATTTAGCAACTTGCAAAACTTTCTCTCTAATCACCTCTTCCGACAGACCTTTTACGCGCAAGGGACTGGCTATATTCTCGAACACTGACATATGTGGGTACAGAGCGAAATCCTGAAAAACCATAGCTATGTTCCTTTTCTGAGGGGGAAGCAAGGTAACTTCCTGCCCGTCAAAAAAAACCTCCCCTTCATCAGGTATTTCCAAACCAGCTATAATCCGTAAAAGAGTGGTCTTACCCGCACCAGGTTCACCCAGAATGCAGAAAAAAGTTCCCCCTTCAATCTCTGCGCTAACTCCCTTTAGAGCAAGGTTCTTACCAAAATATTTGCTTATATTCGAAAGCCTTATATTAATCATCGTGTCTCATTCCCTCAACGGAGATAGACTTTTATCAAATGCTTACGGAAGAAAATTAATATTATTATTGAAGGAATAATCGCCAGAATTGATAAGGCAGCAATCTGGTTCCACATAATTCTCATACCTCGCCTCAGGCTTGGCAAATAAGCGGTATAGAGTAACACATTACGTCCTCCAAGAAGATAAGCGATGATGAATTCATTCCAAATAAATATCCATGTCAAAGCAACTGTTGCAGCAAGTCCTGGGCCAATCAAAGGGAGTACTATTCTACGAGCTGTTTGCCAGAAAGAGTAGCCATCAACATAACTCGCTTCTTCAATGCTTCGTGGTAGTGCATCCAGAAAACCCTTAAGGAGCCACACAGCGAGAGGGAGGTTAAAAGCAGCATAAGTAATGACCAAAGAAAAATAGGTATCGAGCAAGCCAAAAGTTTTCCAGAACCAGAAAATAGGCAAGAGAAAAGCAATAGGAGGAAACATACGAAGAGTCAAAAGGTTGAACTGGGCAGTTTCGTTAGTCAAAGGAGTGTTTGGATAGCGCGAATAGGCATAACTTGCCATAGTACCCAAAACAACCGCCAGAACGGTGGCCAAAATACCAACGATCAAGCTGTTGCCAAGGGCAATTCTACCTGTGCCCTGTAGAACAAATTGGTAAGCCTCTAAAGTAAAGTCTGGAGGGATGAAAGCTGGAGGAACTTTGTATACATCTCCCACATGCTTGAAAGAAGTATTTACTGTCCAATAAATTGGAAACAGAATAAAAATACCATAAACAACAAGACCTAAAATGCCAAGCCTTCTACCCCACTTTCCCTTCTGCATTTCTTAACACCCCTTAAGCCCTCTTGGTTAATCTCCAGAAAATCAGCATTGCAACAACGGCCATAATGCCGAATATCCAGGACATGGAAGCCGCATAACCAACGTTAAAGTAAGAAAATGCTGTTTGATAAAGGTAAAAAGTCGGAAGTTCGGTAGCTGTTCCTGGCCCCCCATAAGTCATGATAAAAACCTTATCGAGAAACTTGTAAGAATCCATGAAACGTAACAGAAAAGCTATCGCTAAGGGAACTCTCATATAGGGAAGAATAATCTTTCTGAGAATCAAAAACTTTGAAGCTCCGTCAAGCCGAGCTGACTCAAGTAATCTCTCGGGTACAGAAATGCGTGCAGCATAAGCAATCAATAAAGGCAAGCTCGTCCACTGCCAGATATCCACTATCATGAGAGTGGTCAGAGCAAGTTTTTGTGTTCTCCAACCAATTGGGGAAAAACCCAGCCAGACCAGGATGTTATTGATGGTGCCTGTATCCGTAACCAGCAAAGTCCACATTTGGGCCACCACGGCTTCCGCCATCATCATGGGAAGGAGAAAAACGACCAGAGCAAAAGTTCTCAAACGTTCAGAACGAATGTACTCAACCAGGGCAAGCGCAATCAAGGTTCCCAAAACAAGCTGAATGGTAACACCAACGCCGGAATAATAAAGCATCCTACCCAGCGAAGCCAAAAAGCGTTCGTCCTTGAGAACCGCAATATAATTGGCAATACCTACAAAGCGCCTTTCGGGAGAAATGGTCGGATTCCAACTATGAAAAGAAATGTAAATTGCCCAAAGCAGGGGAAATATAACTATAGCCAGTACCAGAAGCTGCGGCGGGATGATTAAATAAAGCGGTCTTTTGGGCATTCTCTTGGGAAAGAGCATCTCTCCTTACTTAACCCCCTCTTTTTCCGATTCACTGCAGGAGGCAGAATGCCTCCTGCAGTTTTTTCAACTTGCAACCACCTAAAACTCTAATCCCAGAAACCGACTCTTCTGCCTGCTTCCAGAAATTCCTTGTAGTATTCTTTCTGTTTCTCTTTGCCCAGTTTGTCGCGAATTGCTTCCCATTCCTCAGCTGCTTTCTCAATCGCTTCTTCTGGGGTAACTTCTCCACTCATAGCTCTCTGTACCCATCTCGATAGAGATTCTGTATACTCGGTAGCTCCAGGCCAGTTAATTTCTGGGAACGCAACAGCCAGGTTAGCTAAACCCCCATCCAGGTGCTTGCGGGCCTCTTCAAAAGTGGAAAAAGTGGGTATATTTTCAGGCCAATCGGGAGCAACACCTCGCAAGGGATTGGGCTTGGTATACTGTGCCGCAGCCTCATCAGTAAAGTGAGAATAGAGGTAAGGATCCATGCCGCAGTAGGTATCGGCTACTGAATAGATGCTGTAGACAGGGCTGGATACTCGCAGCATCACATAAAATGCTGCCTGCTTTACTTTCTCAGGTAAGTTTTTGGGAATAATCCAGAAGCGGTTATAGGGAGCCATTGCTCGATGAGTTACCACTCCAGTTTCCGGATCCCTGTAGCCAGGGATCAGAGCGTTGGCAACATCACCTTTAACTTCGGGTTGTCCCATCTGCCCCCACTCATTAATATCTATGAACCAAATCTGGAATACAACCTTTCCTGCCAGCCAGTAGTCAACCGTTTCTGTAAATCCAAAGTTGGACACTCCAGGAGGACAGTATGGTTCCGTCTCTACCATCTTTTTTAACGCAGCCACTGCTTTATCTCTGGGCCATAACGCATGCTCCATATCGTCGCTGAAGTAACGCACTCCGTATGAGGCAGCGATATCAAAATAAAAGACTGAACCATCAGGGGGCAAAAGCCACCACATGGTGGAATACATATCGGGCGGCAAAACATTCTCCTTAAAGAATTTTGCCAGATCGACGAAATCATCCCAGGTTTCGGGAGGCTGCAATTCTTTCCCGAACTGGGCCTTAAACATTTCCTGGTACTTGGGGTTTTCAAAGAAAGACTTGCGATAATTAAAGAGGTGGATATCACCATCAAAAGGAATAGCCCAGTAATGTCCTCCCCACTTCATGTAGAATTCCCGATAAGTTGGAATGATATCGTCAAGGTATTTTTTGACGTCCTCTGGATCAAACATTTCAAAGTAAGAATCAAGGGGCTCTATCAAACCGGTGAGAGCGAAGTCAGCAATGAAACGGGGATTAATCTCAATGATTTGCCAGCTTGGCTTACCTGCCAGCAAGTCGCCCATAACCTTTTCGCGAAGCCGTGGCAGGTCAACCATCTCAGTACGTTCGATCTTAACTCCGCACTCTTTTTCAAGAAGCGGAGCATACCACTCTAAGATCCTACCTGCTCCTGAATCATGGATGGCCCTCAAAGTAATACCGCTGAAATCAACATCCGGATTCTTCTCCCCGGGAGGCAAAAATAACTTGATTTTTGCCTCTCCCAGGGAAAAAGTTGCCACAACCAGCAATGCGACAAGTACAAAAAGGTACTTACGCATGTCAACCCCCTCCATTAAACGTACAAGAAACGTGAAATTCGGATTACCAAACTACATCACTTAAAAAACACCTTTCTCACCACTTCGTGCACCGCTCCGGCATCCATGCTTTCTCTCGCTTTAGAAAGTGCTGCTTCGTCTATTTCATCGAGCAGAGCATAAAGACCCAGGGTATTTTTCACACACAACTCAAGCGCCTTTTCCGGAGCCATTCGATATGGGAAGATGTCAAAGCTCAAGTATCCCTGGTAGTTGCTCTTTTTAACGTAGTAAAGAAACTCCAACGTCTCATAAAGGTTTACGCTACCTGCAACCAAATCGTCATCCCATTCCCGGTACGCATCGTTGAAATGCACCCCATACAGAACTCCTTCTTTGGCCAGGATGGAAACCACTTCTCCAGGATTTTCTTTTGCCATCAGAGCATGACCAAAATCAACCGTAACACCAACATTGGGTTTGCCAAGTTTTTTAATGAGATATATGGCCCGGAAAGCATTCCCCAGGAGCAAATACTGTCGTGGTTCCTTGAGCTTGTATTCAAGAGCAATTTTAACTGAGTTGCCGTATTCAGCAATTTCAGCTACTGACTCAGATAGCAAATTCCAGCTACGTTCATAGTCTGCTTGAAAAGCATAGTCGAATCCATCAACCCCCAACCACAAACCAACCGTCGAACACTCAAAGATTTCCGTCAAATCAATTAATTTTTTCGCTGCATCTATCGCCTCCCTTCTTCTTTTTTCATCATAATGAGTTAAGGCTCCCAGCTGCCACTTTGGAAAAGAATGCGTGTTGAGATTCATTGAACACACAGCCAGTCCATGGTCATCCAGGATGCGCTTTAGCTCCTTGGCTTCTATATGCATAAGTTCGTCATCGAAAAATTCAATTGCCCGAACCTCAGGAACCTTAGCAACCCGCTTAATTCTTTCCTTGATATCCACCGGTTCTTCGTAGCCCTGGGGCATAAAACGGTCAGCCACGCCACCCATACACCATATTCCTACTGAAAGCTTTGGTTGATTCATCTCTGCCTCCTCCAGAAGATTTTATGTTACAAATGTAATAAAACTTTTTCTTAAGAAGAGAATAACACTTTGCACTTTTCAAGTCAAGCATCAAGGAGTTATAAAAAATGAGTGGGAAGAAAAGGGGGCTAAAAGCCCCCTAAGGATTTACTCTATCAGGCTCCCAAAGAAAGCTTCAATTATAAAATAGCTCGATGCAGCACCAGGGTCAATATGACCAATGCTGCGCTCACCTAAGCGACTGGACCGCCCTCTCTTAGAGAGCATATCCTTGGTACTTTCCATACCAGCTTTGGCTGCTTTTATTGCCTCCTGTAACATCTCCTGCAAACTTTTGCCTTCGGAAAACGCTTTCTCCATGGCCTGGAGAGAAGGATAGATAGTATCATACATGGTCTTTTCACCAGGCTGCACCTGGCCACGTCTTTGAATGCCCTGAGCAAAAGCCTTCCACATGGCAAGTACGTCTTCTTTGTTCAGCTCTTCTTTGCCAACCACAGCTTTTCCCGCATCCATAAAAGCAGTACCATAAAGGGGTCCCATGGCTGCCCCACCGGAAAAGATAATGGCCTTGCCCGCTTCCTGAAGAAGCGCCCCAATGTCTCTCCGATCAGCAGGAAACTTATCAACAGCTTCTTTTACCTTCTGGAAGGCATTGCAAACACTCTCTCCGTGGTCTGAATCTCCAATGGGTGAATCCAAATCGTTGAGGTATTGGCGGTTTTTTTCAAGATTTTCGACCACCTTGGAAAAAGCTTCTTTGATTTTCTCGAAAGGGATTTTTTCCATGGTCATTCACCCTCAATGTTGAATGAAATGCACCCCATCACAGGGAGCATCGATTAGCCTCTTCAGCTCATCATCCAGTTTAGTCAGAGTTACTGAAAAACCACCCATTTCAAGAGAGGTGAAAAACTCTCCAACATAGGTGCGGTGAACCTTTATGTTGTGGTCAGCAAGAATTTGATTGACTTTACGGAAGCAAATGTACATCTCAAGCAACGAAGTAGATCCCAAACCGTTGATCAACACCACTACTTCGTCTCCCGATTTGAAAGGCAAATCCTCGATGACCTTCAGAGTCAAAAGTTCGCTTACTTCGTCTGCGCTCATCATCTTGGTCCTCTGGATCCCTGGCTCACCATGATGGCCTACACCAATTTCCATCTCATCTTCGCCTATTTCAAAGCTGGGTTTTCCTGTGGTGGGCAAAACGCAGGGAGTATGCGCTACACCCATGCTACGGGTGTTGAAAACCGCTCGCTCTCCAACTTCTTTCAGTTTTTGGAGGTCCGCCCCCTCTTCAGCCAGGGCACCAGCAATTTTCCAGAGTATCACTTCACCAGCAACTCCCCGGCGGTTGTCCATGCGCTCTTTGGGGCTTGAAGCAACATCATCGTTGACCACAACAGTTTCAACTGGTATGCCTTCCGCCTCAGCCAGTTCTTTAGCCATGCCAAAGTTCATGATATCTCCCGAATAGTTTCCAATGCACAACAAAACTCCCTTTCCTCCATTTGCTGCCTTAATAGCTTCATAGGCTCGCTGCACCGGCGGAGCAGCAAAAATATCCCCCACCGCCACTGCATCAACCAGACCTTTACCAATGTATCCGATGAAAGCAGGTTTATGCCCCGAGCCACCGCCGGTTACAATGCCTACTTTACCCTGCACTGGAGCGTCTTTGCGTACCAGTACTCTTTCTGTTTCCAAGCGGCGCACTTTATTGGAATTGGCAGCCACAAAACCTTCCAGCATTTCCTCAATTAGATTCTGAGGGGAATTAATAAACTTTTTCATGCTTTATGCCTCCTTCAAAAACTTTTTCTCGATTTCCCTGATACGCTCAACTTTGGGCAAAGAACGCCCTCCCTGAAAATCGCTCTCCAACCAGGCGTCAACCAGCTTTTTGGCAAGCTCCGGCCCAACAATGTGCCTTCCCAGCGTCAAAACGTTAGAATTGTTGCTTTTTTTGGCTCTCTCTGCAGAATAAATATCATGAGCGCAGGCAGCGTAAATACCGGGAATTTTATTGGCAGCAAGCGCCATTCCAATGCCGGTGCCACAAACCAGAATCCCATACTGGTATTTCCCTTCTTTAATCCCCATGCAGGCTTTTAAGGCGACATCGGGGTAAAGTACTTCTTCGTTCTCTGAAAACACTCCCAAGTCCTCAAGCTCAACTCCTTTTGCTTTCAGGTGTTCCACAATTACCTGCTTCAGGGGATATCCAAAGTGGTCTGAAGCAATGACCAGGTACATAGCCTAACCTCCTCTCAAGGTATGAGCACAACCTTAATGGATTCCTCACCCTTTTCTACCAGTTTAAAACCTTCCATAAAATTATCAAGAGGAAGTCGATTAGTGATGATTTCATCGGCCTTTATTTCGCCTGAATTAAGAAAACGAATTGCCGAAGGATAAGCCTTTGGACTCAAATGTGCTCCGCGCAAATCCAGTTCTTTACGGTCTCCAATTATGCTCCAGTCAACGGTGGTTGGCTCATTATAAACACTGAATTCCACATACCTGCCCATTTTCCTTATGGCCTGCAAACCCTGAATAACCCCGTTGGGATGCCCACTTGCCTGAATATAAACATCGCAACCATAACCATCGGTAAGTTCCTTTATCTTCTTTACCACATCCTCCTTGGCCGGATTGAGAGCAAGGTCTGCCCCCAGCTTCCTGGCTAACTCCAACCTTTGGTCTCTGAGGTCCAAGGCAATAACCATCTGAGGATTCTTAAGCTTTGCAGCTTGCAACATGCCTAATCCCAGAGCACCCATGCCAGCAATTACCACTACATCGTAAAACTGGATATCTGCCCGTTCTACAGCATGAATGGCACAGGCCAGAGGCTCAACATAAGGAGCCACTTCCAGAGGAAAGCCGTCCGGCAAACGATAATTACGGGCTGTAGAAGGGAGTTTCACGTATTCTGCAAAAGCACCATCAGCAACTTTGCCCTGGAAACCGTAAATGTGGTGCACCTCGCACATCCAGTAACTGCCCTCTAAACAAAAGCGACACTTACCACAGGGAATAATTTGCTCTGAGACTACCCAATCACCAAGGTTTAATCCGTACTTTTCTCGGGCTTGATCACCTATGGCTACGACCTGTCCATAAAATTCGTGACCCGGAATAAAAGGAGCAATAATCCAAGCAGGTTGGCCATCTCCTCCCCAGAAAGAAGGAGCACCGTGGTATCCTTTCACATCGCCAGCACAAATACCACAACCACCCACTCTCAAAAGTACCTCATCTTCGTTAATTTCTGGAACATCGACTTCTTCCAAACGATAGTCCCCAGGCTTATAAGCCACTACCGCTTTCATTTTGCGAGGAATATCACTCTTTCTTTCCACTTCTATACACCCCTTTCAAACTAACTAATCCATCCTTATTACTTCACCGGTTTCTCCATCAAACACGTGCATCTTTTGTTTGGGAAAAGAAACCCAAGCAACCTCGCCCTCAGCAGCCTCAGGAAGACCTGGAACCTCAACGTAAATCTGTACGTCTTTCTCCAGGTTAAGGATTACCACCGAAGACTCCCCGTGAGGCTCTATACTGAAAATTTGTCCCTGCAAGGAATATGATTCAGCATCCTCACTTTTTCCAAGAGTCATATCACCAGGCCTTACACCCATGATTAACTTCTGAGGAGCTTTACTCTCTTTTGCAATTTTCGAACCCAGTCCTCTATCCAGCTCAAAATTGAAAAAAGTCGACCGCAAAAAAAACTTATCTCCTTCTTTAGCTAAAGCACAATCAATAAAGTTCATAGGAGGCTCACCTATAAAACCCGCCACAAAGAGGTTACTGGGCTTTTCGTAAAGCTCGATTGGTGAACCAATTTGCTGTATCCTTCCTAAATTCATGACCACCACCCGATCAGCCATACTCAGTGCTTCAAGCTGATCATGAGTGACATATATAACGGTCAACCCCCACTCCTCCTGGACCCTTTTTAACTCAATTCTTAGTTTTGCTTTGAGTTGTGAATCGAGGTGAGAGATAGGTTCGTCCATTAAAGTGACCAGCGCATCCTCTCGGACCAGAGCCCGAGCAAGGGACACTCGTTGCTGTTCTCCACCGCTTAAGCGAGCTGGGCGGTGGTTAAGGATGTCCTGGATTTCCAGTAGCTCTGCAACCGTATTGATTTTATCGCGTATCTTTTTCTCCGGGTATTTCCGGGCTCTAAGCGGGAAAGCAATGTTGTCAAAAACGGTGAGTGGAGGATAAAGAGCGTAGGATTCGAAAGCCATGGCAATTTGACGGTCTCGAGGATGTAGATTGTTTACCTTCCTTTGGCCAATGTAAATATCGCCTTTCGAAATTTTTTCAAGACCAGCAATCATACGTAAAGTGGTGGTTTTCCCACATCCTGATGGACCAAGCAAGCATAAAAAACTTTTATCTTCACACACAAAAGAAACATCCTCTACCGCAAGTACTCTCCCTGATTCACCGAGCTCCTCTCTATAAAACTTCCAAACATGCTCAACTCGCACCTCAGCCATTACTTACACCACCCCACCTAATCAAGTAAAAGAACGTTGCGTTGAGTAATGTTGTCGAAAACCTGGAGTGAAGCTGCAGGAAAGAAAAACTCCCTTTCGCTTCCTGGAGGACACTGGATACCCAAAGCAGCCTGAGCAGTAAAAGTAACGCCTTCTCCCGTCTGAGCAAAAACGATTTTACGGGAACCCCGCACCTCCGAAAACCTAACTACAGCTTTAACAAGCGTTCCAGTGTGTTCTTCCATACGGAAATCCGAAAACTCCAATAGCACTTTACTGGGAAAAACGCCTAAAATCACTTCTTCGAAGCTGCGCTCCATCAATCTCTTCTGAATTTCTGGAGAAAGCGCAAAACGAATACCTTTGGTTTCAAAAAGAATTGCTCCTCCATTTCTTACCAACTGCCCTTGGAAAAAGTTCATGGGGGGATCACTGACCAGCTGCCCAATAAAACGGTGAGCGGGCCGTTCGTAAATTTCATCCCAGGCCCCCACTTGCAAAAGCGAACCCCGATGCAAAACAGCGATTCTGTCTCCCACAGAAAATGCTTCCAGATAATCGGTAGTCGTGTAAAGCATGGTAGTTTTCTTTCTTTGCTGCCAGATTTTTAGCTCTCTCCTAAGCTTATGTCTCAGCTTGGCATCAAGATGAGCGATGGGCTCATCGAGTAAAAACACCTTGGGGTCTCTAATAAGACATCTTGCCAAACTAACTCTCTGCCGTTGACCTCCACTGAGTTCTTTAGGTTTTCTGTTGAGCAACATATCTATTTCCAGAAATTCCGCCACTTCCTGAACTCTTTTTTTAATATCTTTCTCAGTAAAATACTTAGCGCGTTTAGGAGAGCGGAGAGGAAAAGCGATATTTTCAAAAACTGATATGTGAGGATACAGAGCATAAGTTTCAAAAGCCATCGCCACATCTCTTTCGGAGGGGTCCAGATCGTTAACTACCTGACCCCCAATTTTTATGACTCCTGAAGTAATATCCTCTACGCCAGCTACCATTTTTAAAGTCGAGCTTTTTCCAGCACCCGGAGCACCAAGTATTGCAAGCAGTTCGCCATCATTAACTTTTAAATTAAGGTTATTCACTGCCACCAGATCTCCATACTTTTTGACCACTTCTACAAATTCGACTTCTTTCATCCCGCAGACCTCCACCTTAACCCTTTACTGCTCCAAAAGTTAAGCCTCTAACCAGATAACGCTGAATAAAGAAAGCCAGAACCACTGAAGGCAACAGAGTAATGATCGCTGCAGCAGCCATTTGTCCCCACAGAACCTGTTCATAGGAAATAAAACCCATCAAGGAAGGAGTAACCGGCCTGGTAACGTCTGAAGAAAGAACATGTCCAAATAAAAAGTCATTCCAGGCAAAGATAAAAGAGAGAATGGCGGTGGCTGCAATGCCTGGAGCTACAAGGGGCATATTAACCTTGCGAAACACTCCCCACCACGTATACCCATCAATCCGGGCTGCCTGTTCAAGCTCCTGAGGAATATCTTCGAAAAAGCCTCGCATCAACCAAACAGCAAAAGGAAGGGTAATAACCTGGTAGGCGATGATCATACCATGATAGGTCCCGTAGAAACCAAGTTTCCTGAAAAT
This sequence comes from Candidatus Atribacteria bacterium, assembly GCA_029982245.1. Taxonomy (GTDB): domain Bacteria; phylum Atribacterota; class Atribacteria; order Atribacterales; family Thermatribacteraceae; genus Thermatribacter; species Thermatribacter velox. Next base: position 25,086 of record JARRBX010000008.1, read on the forward strand.
AATGTAAAGCGGAATTATAACTATCAAACCAGGAGCGAAACGGAAACTCAACAGTGTAAAAGCAAAGTTTTCTTTCCCTCTGAAATCAAAGCGGGCCAGAGAATAGGCAGCAGGAACACCAACCAGCATACTGAGAGCGACCGCTCCGGAACAAACAATGATACTGTTGAGAAAATAGCGGGGAAAGTCCGTTTTCACCGTTTCGTACTTTCCAAGCCAGGCCTTTCCAAACAAAACAACCGAATAATTCTCGAGCGTGGGATCAAAAACAAACTTAGGAGGATAAGCAATAACATCCACTGGTGTCTTAATGGACATCAAAAATATCCAGTACAGCGGAAAAAGAGTCCACAACATTATTAAAACTAATCCAAAAATGGCCAGAGCCTTGCCAACAGAAAGTCCGTCGTCTCTCATTCTCTCTCACCTCCTACCTTCCGTGCACTTCAGCCACGGCTTTTTTCCACTGTTCAACAATGAAATAACTCAAAACGTAGACGATAGCCCAGAGAACGACCAGGTGGGCAAAGGCATAACCCATATCCGTCCAGCGAAAACTGTGATAATAAGCCTGCACTGTTAAAGTCATAGTAGCACTGGCAGGTCCACCTTTGGTAGCTGCATAGATTATATCGAAGTGCTTCAAACAATCCATAATTCTGAACAGCAACACGATAAGAATCACCGGCTTTAAAAGCGGGAGAGTCAACTTACGAAAAACGAACCAGCTTGAAACTCCGTCAACCGCCGCGGCTTCATAAGGTTCTTTCGGAAGATTTTGCACTCCAGCCAGAAAAATCATTCCACAGAAGGGGATAAAAACGTACGCATCGATCAAAATTACTGACATGAGAGCTGTCTTTGAAGAACCAAGCCATTCAAGGCCAAGAAATCCTGCAAGTTGCAAAAGATAATTTAACACGCCCTGTATAGGTGCCATCATGAGTTTCCACATAATGGCAGCTACAGTTGGAGGTAACATCACCGGAACCAGAAAAAGAGTGCGATAAATTCTCTGGCCCATCAACCCCAGATTAAGAAGATACGCAGCAGCAAAGCCCACCAGAACTTCAAAAGCAACGGCTCCAATCGTGAAAAAGATCGTCACCTTTAAAGAGTTCCAAAATTCTGGGTCTTTCGCCATTTTTATATAATTACCTAAACCTATGAAAGCCTTGGTTCCGGCAGTAAGATTAAGATTGGTAAACGACATGGCAACTGAATAACCAAAAGGAACCAGAATGCCTACCGTTAAGGCAAAGGCCGGCAAAAAAAGCCAGAAAGCGATGTTCTTCTTTTTGGCAACTTGCTTTAGCATTCTCATCAAGCTCCCTTCTTTAACCTCCTCCTGGTCCGCCAGAAGGATGGACCAGGAGGAGGTTAAACGTACTTTGGATATTTACTCCTTCTTTTCTCTCCACTTTGCCATGAATTCGTTGATCTTTGCAGCTGCGTCGTTGAGAGCTTCCTCTACAGTCTTTTTGTCCTCATACGCTTCATGTAAAGCCTCAGCCCAGATATCGCCAACCGTGGTAACGTCTGGATTGGGCATCCAGGCAACATCTCCATACTGAGCATACATTGCGTCAACCAGTTCTCTGTATTCACCAGGTTTGGTTCCCCATTTCATAGTCTTTTCAATAACCGCCGGATTTTCCCACACGGATTTACGAGTAGGATTGAAGTTATCATGTTTAAGAGTTGCGTCAAGCATGGTCATAGGGGCAGTTGCCCACTGCAAGAAGAGCCATGCAGCTTCTTTATGCTTGGACAGCGAACTCATACCCAGCGACCAGGTCCACATGTTGGATTTGATGGTTCCGTCCGGTCCCTTTGGAGGAAGA
>JARRBX010000084.1 GCA_029982245.1 Candidatus Atribacteria bacterium
CGTAAAGAGGTATAAACTGTTCAACAAAACGTACCCACAAAAGATGTACTGCAAACATTATCACCACGCCGATAAAAATGCGATCCCAGAGATTGCTTTTAAAAGGTAAGATACGCATGTGTTCTCCACTCCTCAGTCTTTAACTGCTCCAAAAGTGAGACCTGCAATAATATGCTTTTGGGCAATGCCAATAAAGATTACAGCCGGTATCAAGCAGACCATCGACACTGCAGCCATCTCTCCCCAGTTGGTGCCAATAACGGTAACAAACTCAGCAAGACCGGTGGTGATGGTCCGGGCATTGACACTGGTTAGTATGGATGCAAAAAGATACTCGTTCCAGGCAAAAATCCAGGTAAGTATTGCAGTTACCATAATCCCTGGTTTAGCAAGGGGGAGGATAACGTTAGTCAACACTCCCCACAGGGAACAGCCATCGATCAATGCTGCCTCATCCAGTTCTTTCGGGATAGCATCCATCATTCCTTTGAGCAACCATATAGCAAAAGGTAGATTAAATATACAGTAAAGCAGGATCATGCCCAGTTTGGTATCTCTCAAGCCCACTCTGGTAAAAATAAGGAAGAAGGGGACAATAAAAACTGCAGGAGGAGCCATACGGTTGGTTATGGTCCAGAAAAAGATGTTATTGGAGCCTGATATGCGAAAACGAGAGAAAGAATAGGTTGCCAAGACAGCGAGGGCAACAACTAAAGCCGTATTGCCCGAAGAAATGATTAGGGAATTGATAAGGTATCTACCATAGATATCCTTAAAAAAGGGACGATAGTAGTTCATGGCGTAAAAAGAAGTTTGTATGAGCTTGGGGCCACTGAAGACTTCCAGTTTGGTTCGGGCAGATACCACAAACATCCAATAAATGGGAAAAAGAGTCGCTATGGCAATAACAATGGAAACAACGTAGATGGCAAGCAACCTTAAGCTTTTTTTGCTCATTTAGGAAGCCTCCTGTGAGGATGATATAAAAGTCAGGAGTAACCAACACATTACGATGGTCAAATACAGCAAGAACAACGACATTGCAGAGCTATAACCATACTCCATGGACTGCAGAACCAGCCGCACCAGATGAATGCTAACATAGCGAGTGGCCGTACCAGGACCACCACTGGTTAGCATCCACACCTCGTCGAATATTCTGAAGGTATCCATAATCCTTATAAAAAGAGTTGTCAGAAGAATCGGCTTGAGAAGGGGCAAAGTGACATAACGGAAAGTCTGCCAGCGGTTGGCCCCGTCCACCAATGCAGCCTCGTAAGGCTGCTTGGGTAAACTTGACAAACCAGCCATTAAGGTAAGAGTTACAAAAGGCGTCCAGTGCCAAACATCAACAAAAACAGTAGTGAAAAAAGCCTGGGTAGCATTAACTCCTATATTGTAGTCGACGCCCATTTTTCTCAGATAAAACGGAATTGGCCCAATATCTGGATTAGTGAGCAGAACCCACATGCTTCCGATGCTGATGGGAGCCATAGCCAAAGGGAGGGTCATTATAGTCCTAAAAATTCCTTTCCCTTTAAATTCAAAAGTCAGGAGATTGGCTATCAGCAAACCAAGGGGCATTTCTATAGCGCAACATAGCACCACAAAAGTGAGTCCTAAGCGTAGAGACTTCAGGAAATCCTGGTCGAACATGAGTTTTCGAAAGTTGTTAAACCCGGTATACACCATTCCAACTCGTGAAAACACGTTGTACTTGAAAGCACTGAGATAGATAATGTATAAAACCGGAATTACGCCAATCAGAATCATTAAAGTAAGCGTGGGGGCAATAAGCCCCCACGCTTGTGCTTTGTTTTCTCTCACGGTTCTACCTCCAGTTAGTAGCCCAGCTCTTCCATCAATTGGTCTACTTCCTGAGCAAGATTATCAAGGGCCTCTTCGGGCGAAATTTCCCCAGCTACTGCCTTGGAAATCCACTTAAGGTAAATTTCATTCAGTGGCCGATGCATGGGGAGAGGAGGAGCACCAGCGAAGAGGTGACCCTGCTCTTTTAACAAGGTGAAGTAACCACCCATTTTGGGATCCAGTTCCTTAATGAGCGGATCGTCAAAAGTGGATTTGCGTACCACGCGAGTGGTCAGTTTGGCAAATTCTGCTTGCCACTCTTTGCGGGCACACCACTGAATGAACAACCAGGCCGCTTCCTTGTTCTTAGCACTGTGAGGTATTCCAAGAGCTCCACCATCATAATATCCTATGTAGCCCTTGCCTGCCTTGGCTTCTTCAAGCACTCCAGGTGCGGTAGGCGGAAGTGCTACGCCGATTTTGCCAATCACTGCAGATCTGGTGGGATCAGTTGCCAGCCAACCTAAGTTCTCAAGATAGATAAGCCCCTGAGCGATCTTCCCAGCTCCAAAAACGGCAGCGGTCTCATCCCAGGTATAGGTACGCACACCAGGAGGAGCGTACTGAAGCATATCAACGTACCACTTGAAAGCTTTCTTAGCCTGCTCGCTGTTGAGGGTGCCACCCTTGTCCACACTGGCTCGCATGGTTTCTAAGTTTATACCCCAGTTGTAAATGCCCCATGCTGGCCAGATGCTCTCGCACATTTCATATGCTACGCAGGGATGAGTTTTGGCCTGTGCAACGTGACCGTAAAGTTCAATTCCCTTTTCCTTGCCGTATTCTGTGAAGAATTTAGCTATGTCAGTATACTGATCCCAGTTAGTCGGCACAGCAAGATCATATCCATACTTTTCTTTGAAGGCTTTCTGTATTTCTGGATCTTCAAAAAGGTCCTTGCGGTAGATGTAGGACTTAAGGAATGCCTCAAAGGGAATGGCAAAGATGTTTCCTTCGGCGTCTTTGAAGTAATTGATAAAACTGGTAAAGTCATCCAGGTCAAAGTTGGGTTCAGTTATTGCGGAGTTCTGGATAAAAGGAGTGAGATTAGTTAACCAGCCCTGATCCAGGTAGGCATAGATTATGTCCTGCTCAACATAGATAAAATCGTATATACCTGCTCCAGACTGCAGGTCCTGGATGGATTTGTTGTACATCTCGTCCCAGGAAGTTACTTCAAACTGAACTTTAATACCAGTGAGCTTTTCAAACTCTGGAGCTGCTACTTCCACCATGGTTTTTGAAGGTGGCGTACTTTCTGAAATACCTTTAATAACAACCCCCTTGTAAGGCTCAGCTGCTTTCTGCCACCACTCTGGGTTGGCTACTTGTGCAAAAGCTAACCCTCCTACTCCAAGAACCAGCAAGACAACCAACAACGCATGGATTCCCTTTCGCATGGCTTCAACCTCCTTCATCAGATAAAATAATTGTAGTGCTTGATGCTTAAAAAGCACCTTTACCCGTTAATACGACTTAAAATCCGGTTGCATCACCTCCTTACCATATTGTATACCCTCCATCCATCACCAGAACACTTCCAGTTACATATGAAGAAGCTGCAGAGGCCAGGAACACGCACGGTCCTTTAATCTCCTCTGGTCGGCCAAGTCTACCCATGGGGGTTAGCTCCTTCCATGTGTGCGCATACTCGGGATAGTTTTTCAGAAGTTCAGCAACCAGCTTGGTCTCCATATACCCAGGAGCAATTGTGTTCACCCGCACATTGTATTTTACCCATTCCGAAGCAAGGGATTTGGTGAGCATAATCACTCCACCTTTTGAAGCGTTATAGTGGGATTGGGGTTGGGGCGTATTCGCAATCAGACCTGACATCGAAGAGATGGTGATGATGCTCCCCTTTTTTCGTTTAATCATCTCTCTGCCCACTGCCTGACAACATAAAAAAGTACCAGTCAAATTAACATCAATTACTCTTTTCCAGTCCTCTTCACTCATCTCTTCGGCTTTCCTCCACTGGCCTATGCCTGCAGAGGTAATCAGAATGTCGATTTTTCCAAAACGAGATAAAGACTGACTAACCATTTGCTCCACTTGCTCTTTACTGGTGACATCGACCCGAAGGACCAGAGATTCTCTACCTAAGGCCTGAATTTCAGAAGCAGTTTCCTGCGCTTTGTCTACGTCCAGGTCAGCAATCACTACGTGCGCACCTGCTTCTGCGAGTCCCACAGCCATTTCTCGGCCCAAACCTTGTGCACCACCAGTTACGATAGCCACTTCATCTTGAAGAGAAAAAAGCTCTGTGATGCTCATGAGGCATCCTCCTTAAAGAACTGGTTGGAAGGAAACTGGTCGGGGCGAGCCGATTTGAACGGCCGACCTTTCGCACCCCAAACGAACGCGCTAACCAGGCTGCGCCACGCCCCGACTCACACAAAAATTATAGCAGAGAGCTTTATCTTTTGTCAATAGCGGAACAACCTTCCATCGGCTGATTCTCCAATAAGACCCTTGATTTCTAAGGCCAGAAGCACTTTGTAAAAAGTGCTTTCCTCGAGCTTGCTTTGGAGCAGCAACTCTTCTTTATGGATGCCATCAAAGGGAATAAGTTGCAACAGATTTTCTTCTGCCAGACTTGCTGGTTCCGAATGTTCTTCCTTGGTTATTGTTTCAAAGGGCAACCTGAAGAAATCGTAGATGCTCTTTACAGAGACCACCGGATATGCGCCCTGAGCTATAAGGAGGTTGCTTCCTTCACAAGTTCTTGAGAATATTGGACCCGGCACGGCCAGTACTTCTCTACCCTGTTCCAGTGCAAAATCAACAGTAATCATGGTGCCACTTTTGATTGGAGCTTCGACGACCAGTACTCCATGAGACAGCCCGCTGATTATTCGGTTCCTTCGTGGAAAGCTTTCTCTTGAGGGTTTTGTGGAAGGGGGGTATTCCGAAACCAGAAGACCCCCCTTCTCCAGGATTTCCTGAGCAAGCTTTTTATGTATACGAGGATAAAAATGGTCAAATCCTGAACCCAAAACCCCAATGGTGGGTGCATCTGCATCTATAGCCCCACGATGGGCTTCTCCGTCAATGCCTGTGGCCAGACCGCTCACTATTACTATGCCCTTTTCCGCAGCCGAGCGAGAAAGAATATGCGCAGCTTTGAGACCATAAGGAGTTGGTTTTCTGGTGCCGATTACAGCTAAGAAATACTTAGAATCTTGGAAGCGGAAATCTCCCTTGCAGTAGAGAACGTAAGGTGGATTACTAATTTCTCGCAAAAGCGGGGGGTAAAGATCGAGATCCTCCAGAGTGAGTACCTGTATCTCCTTGGCCACTATTTCGCGATACAGTTTTTCTGGTTGCGCCTTCTTTCTTTGCTGGTTTATCTCATGAGCCAACCCTTCACCCAAAACGAAGAGCATTTCTTTCTCCGAAGCGTTCCAGGCATCACAGGCACTGCCAAAATGGGAAAGGAGCTTTTGAAAGCGGCTCGGACCTATTCCTTTAACGTGGTTGAAAGCAACCCAGTGAGCTTTCTCCAGTTCATCCATTGTATCAATACTCCAGGCGCTTTTTATCAAGCATGCGATACTGAATAGCTTCCGCAACGTGGTGCTCCTGAATGTGCTCTTTACCCTCGAGGTCTGCTATAGTACGAGCAACTTTGAGAGTACGATGGTATGCTCGAGCACTAAAGTCAAGCCTCTCAACCGCTTCTTTTAGAAGTTTTACTGCTTCATTCTCTGCTACACAGTACTTTTTAATCTGACGTGGATTCATTTCTGCATTAAGCGAGATTTGTTCCTTTTTGAAGCGTTCTTTCTGAAGTTCTCTCACTGCCTCGATTTTCTCGCGTACTTCTGAAGAGGAATAATCACTATCTTCGGAAACCATTTCTTCAAAATCCAACCTGGGTATTTCTATTTGCAGGTCTATACGGTCCATTATCGGCCCGGAAAGCTTGTTGCGATAACGAAGTATTTGCTGATAAGAGCAGGTGCAATGCTTCTTACTGTCCCCAAAAAAACCGCATGGACAGGGGTTACAAGCGGCCACAAGGATAAATCTGGCTGGAAAGGTTACTGCCATATTGGCTCGCGATATGGTTATCCTACCCCATTCCAGAGGTTCTCGCAGAGCTTCCAGCGCGTTTCTCTTAAATTCCAGAACCTCGTCGAGAAAAAGCACTCCGTGATGGGCCAGGCTTATTTCACCGGGTTTGGGCCATTGGCCTCCTCCAATCAAAGCGACGTCTGATATAGTATGGTGGGGAGACCTGAAGGGCCGATGAGTTATTAGGGGCGCATTGTGCTCCGAGAAACCAGCTATGCTGTGAATTTTGGTTATTTCAATAGCTTCCTCAAGACTCGGCACGGGAAGAATTGAAGCCAGAGCTTTTGCCAGCATGGTCTTTCCAGCCCCCGGTGGACCCATCATTAAAAGATGGTGTCCTCCCGCGGCACAAACCTGCAGGGCTCTTTTGCCTCTCTTTTGCCCTTTCACATCTTTTAAATCCAGCGTAAAATCAAGTTTTTGAGAAAAATCACACTGTAAAAGGCTTTCTTTTTCAACCACTTCTTTTCCCTCAAGGAAAGCACAAGCATGCACCAGAGACCTCAACCCAAACACTGATGGATTCTCAAAAAGAGCCGCCTCTTTTGCATTAGCTTTGGGTAATATCAGTTGAAAGGATTGGTTGCTTTTGGAGAGAAAATGGGCGATGGAAAGAACCCCCCTGACTGGTTTTAACTCTCCTGACAGAGATAACTCTCCAAGGAAAATTTTTGAGTGTTCTTGATCAAAATCAATTTGCTTACTGGC
>JARRBX010000085.1 GCA_029982245.1 Candidatus Atribacteria bacterium
AATTTTGCCTTGCTCTTTCTGGACAAGCCAGTGTTCGATAACTCTTTTAGCTTCACGAGTGGAAACAAAGCTTCCCTGTCCCCGGATGGGCTTGTTGGCCCCCACTGGTGAAAACAGGAAGTCACCGTTTCCCAGCAGTTTCTCCGCTCCTGACCCATCAAGTATGGTTTTAGAATCTGCCTGAGAGGACACTGCAAAAGCCAGTCTCGAGGGAAAATTTGCTTTTATGAGACCTGTTATCACGTCTACAGATGGCCTCTGAGTCGCTACTACCAGGTGCATACCTACAGCTCTCGCCATCTGGGCCAATCTGCATATAGAGGTTTCCACTTCAGACGAAGCGGTCATCATCAAATCAGCCAGCTCATCAATTACAATTACCACATAGGGTAATTTTTCCTCTTCACTAACAAGATAATTGTATTCTTCAATGTTGCGTACTGAAAGATCGGAAAGCATATCATAGCGTTGTTCCATTTCCCGACACAGCCACTTTAAGAACTTAACCGTTTTCCGTACTTCAGAAATCACTGGAGCACAAAGATGGGGTAAGCCCTGGTATATGGACAGCTCTACTCGTTTAGGATCTACGAGAGCTATGCGCAACTGGTTGGGATCAGCCCTGAAAAGCAAACTCATCAAGATGGCATTAATACATACGCTTTTACCGGAACCTGTCGCTCCAGCGATAAGCAGGTGGGGAGCTTCCCGTAGGTCCCAAATTAAAGGCTCTCCAGTAACGCTCTTACCAAGTGCGATTTGCAGGGGAGACTTGCTGTCCTGAAATTGGCTACTTTCTACCAGCTCTCGAAGAGAAACAATTTCCTTGTAGCTGTTCGGTATTTCTATTCCCACTGCTGCCTTGCCGGGTATAGGTGCCTCAATCCTCACTGCTGCAGCAGCAAAGGCAAGTGCTATGTCGTTAGAAAGATTGACGATTTTATTGACTTTGATTCCCGGAGCAGGTTGAAATTCATACCTGGTTATGGTGGGACCCACCTGAACACTTATCACTTTTCCAGGTACACTAAACTCAGACAGGGTTTGTTCCAGTTTAAGAATATTTTTGGTAATATCCGTTTTGAGGTTCTTCTCTTTCGCTCTGCCTTTGCGGTGGTAATCAAGAAGGTGGGTAGGGGGAAGAGTCCACCCTGTTTTCTGGCTGTTCTCAGTTGTTTTCTTGGGTTTTGCACCAGCCCGGAGAAGAAAACGCTTCTCTCCTTTTCCAATCTCCTGGTCCGAAAGCTCAGGAACTGGCTTTTCTTCAGGAGTTCCAGCAACTCTGGATTCAAAATCACTGGTGCTTTTTGGGCTCTCCTCGGTAAAGGTAAACACTTCTTCTGTAAAGATTGAGCCGGGCAGGGAGGTTTCCTGCAGGGTCGGGCTATCCGAAATTGCATTCTCCGGTGTATCTTTTTCTCGACCCTGAAAAACGAACTCTTTTGTAGGGTGCCTTCTGTGAATATCTGCAACCTGCCTGCTCTTTCTGAATAAACGGTGATGCAGGTTGCGCAGGCCAGTATATACTTTTCGAAATACCCTCCCTTCCCCAACCAGATAAGTGGCCAGAATAGCTACAGAGATGAGTAAAAGCCAGGTTCCTGCTTTCCCAAGGTAATAGACCGTTTGGTCATAAATCAACTGCCCCAGCTTGCCGCCCATGGAGCCCGAGGGAAGAAAAAACGAAGTTTCTTCACTTTTCTGATGACAAAGGGTCACAAACACCACAAGCCAGAGCGCCAGAGCAGTTAACCTGCTGTAGACTTTAAAACGTCGGGGTCGGGAAAAGGTAAGCACCTCAACCACCAGGTAGCCAAGGTAAAAGGGGACAATATAGCTACCCAGCCCCAGTGCTTTCAGCAGATTATCCTTCATAAAAGTGCCCATTATTCCAACATCTAAAGAAAGGAGGGCCAGAAAAAGATATATTGAGAACAGGCTTAAAAAAGAAGTTACCAAAAGCTTTACTTTGAGATTAATCATAAAAGTAAAAGGATATTATTTTTTTCTAAAACTTCTGCTACGTTCTTTTTCCTGGCGTGGAGCACTGCTGGCCAGTGCTTCTTTGTGGCTGAGAGTTATTCTTCCCAGAGAATCTATACCTATGACTTTGACCAGGAGATCATCACCCACTTTCACAAAATCCTCAACTTTGCGTATTCGTTCCTGGGAAAGTTGTGAAATATGGCAAAGGCCTTCTCTGCCTGGGAAAAGCTCTACAAAAGCACCAAAATCTGTGGTTTTGGTCACTTTGCCCAGGTATATTTTGCCAACTTCGACGTCCTGCGTAACCGCTTTTATCATCTCAATGGCTCTTTCTTTTCCTTCCTCCGTTTTGGAAAAGACGATTACTCTCCCGTCTTCTTTAATGTCGATGGTAGTACCTGTTTCCTCAATTATTTTTTTAATCACTTTGCCACCAGGGCCAATCAATGCACCGATTTTATCAGTGCTAATGGTTATGGTAGCAATTCTGGGAGCATATTTGGAAACTGAACTGCGAGGTTTCGACAAAACCGAATCCATGATATCCAGTATATGGAAGCGACTTTCCCGAGCTTCCTGGATTGCTTCAGCAAGGATTTCCACAGGCAAGCCATGATTTTTTACGTCCAGTTGAATGGCAGTTATGCCTTGCCTACTTCCAGCTACCTTAAAATCCATTTCCCCATAATGGTCTTCAGAACCCAAAATATCACGCAAAAGCACATAGTCGTTGTTTTCCCCAAACATAAGCCCAATAGATATCCCCGCACAGGAAGTACGTATAGGCACTCCAGCATCCATTAGAGAGAGACTACCACCACATACCGTTGCCATTGAAGAAGAACCATTAGATTCCAGTACTTCGGAAACCACTCTGATGGTATAGGGAAATTCTTCCTCGGGGGGGATGAAACATTCCAATGCCCGCTCTGCAAGAGCACCATGGCCAATCTCGCGACGTCCCGGACCCCTCAAAGGACGTACCTCTCCGGTGCTGTAGGGTGGGAAGTTGTAGTGGAGCATAAATCTCTTTGCTTCTTCTTCCTGTAAGCCGTCTACTTTTTGTTCTTCGCTGGTGGCTCCTAAGGTGGTTATAGCCAGAACCTGGGTTTGTCCCCTCGTAAACAAAGCAGAGCCGTGCGTTCGTGGTAAAACGCCGACTTCACAGCTAATGGGACGAATCTCTTTAGGGGTTCGTCCATCCTGGCGTTTTCCAGTCTTCAAAACCAACTGATTAATTTCTTCCTTGACGACTTTTTCCCAGGTGTAGGTGAAACCCTCCAGAGTAGCAAATTCAGCTTCGCATTCTTGAAGGGCCTTTTGAAGCAACTCTTTCATTTCTTTTTCTCGTGCGCTCTTTTCGGGTATGCTTATCGTGGTCTGAATCTGAGATAAGAATTTTTCTCTCAACCAGCTTTCCAGGCTTTCGAGGTGTGCAGGCTTCTGAACTTCCTGTTTGGGTTTACCAATTCGCTCGATTATTTCTTGCTGTTCCTTGATAATTTGCTGAATCAACTGGTAGCCCTTGTACAGGGATTTCACCACTTCCTCTTCCGACACTTCTTTGCCACCGGCCTCAATCATGGTGATTCCCTTATCCGAAGCCGCTAATACCAGATCCAGACGACTCTCGTTGAGCTCTTCCAGATTGGGATTTAGAATAATCTCGTCTCCAATGATACCCAGGCGACAAGCCCCAAGAGGTCCTGCAAAGGGTATACCGGATATTCCCAACGCCACAGAAGCACCTATAATGGAAATCACTTCAGGCGGATGAAGCTCATCTACCGACAGGACGGTGGTAACCACCTGAATATCGTTGTAAAAGAGTGGCGGAAAGAGGGGCCTGATTGACCTGTCTATGAGCCGCGCACTCAGAATGGCTGTATTACGGGGTCTGCCCTCCCGCTTAATAAAACCACCAGGTATCTTACCAGCAGCGTAAAATCGCTCTTCAAAATCGACCACCAGAGGTGTAAAATCAACCGCCTCACGTGGCTGGTCAGAAGCAGTAGCGGTAACCAAAACCACAGTATCACCATATCTTACAGTTACCGCACCACCTGCTTGCTTTGCTAATTTCCCACTTTCTATAACTATAACTTGATCTCTACCAAATGGAATTTCAAAAGTGTGTATAATGATTGCAACCTCCTTTACTTTCTCAAACCAAGTTTCTGAAGTATGGCGTAGTAGCGGTCCACATGATATTTTTTAAGGTAATTGAGCAACCTTCTTCGCTGCCCAACCATCATAAAGAGACCTCTTCGAGAATGAAAGTCCTTAGGATGTTTTTTCAAATGCTCAGTAAGTTCCTTTATTCTGGTAGTAAGAATTGCTATTTGAACTTCTGGAGAACCAGTGTCTTGTTCGTGAATCTTAAACTGTTCTATTATCTCTTGCTTTTTTTCTTTAGCTAATACCAACTTGAATTGCACCTCCAATTCGTAACGTTCAAATGGTAGTTTACCACAGCAGGATATTGATGTAAATATTGTTTAAGGTGCTCTGTGTCTCTCAAAATCTGTTGCTTGAGTTCGGAGAGACTGGGGAAGGTAATTTCTGGACGCAAGAACCGCCAGAGATACACCAAAAAGCGCTGATTATACAGTTCCCGATACGCCAAATCGGGCATGAAAAACTCGATAACCCGGCGTTTCCCTTTGTTCAACACCGAGGGTTTGGTACCACAGTAAACCAGAGCTGGTTGTCTGATTTCCTGGTCCCAACTTTCCACGACACCTGCATAAACTCCAGCTCGGGGCAATTTTTTCTGAGAAGGTGGATAAATATTCCCGGTGGGAAACCCCAGCTTCTGCCCTATTCTTGCTCCAGGACGGGTCTTGCCGATAATGAAAAATGGGTAACCGAGCGCTGAATTCGCTTTTTCCACAAATCCCTGCTCAAGAAAGGACCTTATAAGTGAACTCGAGATGACGGTATCACCAAATTTGACTGGAGGTACAATCTCTACTTCAATACCTCTTTTGTTCAGCTCTTCCTTGAGAAAAAGAGTATTTCCTGAAGCCTGAAAACCAAAACGGTAATTTGCACCCACAAATACCGCAGAGGGATGATAAATCCGGTCCAAAATGTCAATGAATTCTCCAGGAGAGAGGAACCGCAAGCGGTTGTCAAACCTCCAGAAACGGAGAGTGCTTTCAGGGAAAAAAGACTTAAAGAGAAGAAATTTTTGCGAGTAAGGAGTTAAATACTTTACCACCCTGCTTCGAGTAATAAAATTACGAGGGTGAGGATAAAAAGTGATTACTTCCAGTGATTTGTTTCTCTTTTTTGCTTCCTGGCTTGCAGCACGCAAAACTGCACGGTGTCCAGAGTGGACACCGTCAAAAAAGCCCAGCGCAATTATTTTCCCCTTGACGGGCGAAAGATGGTTTTTGAGGAGTTTCATAATAGTTTATCTTTAAGCACGATTTCAGGCCTTAACGCACCTTCGAATACTTCTCCCAGACCCAAAAAGCGCTCATTATAATATATTTTGTACATTCCCGGGGACGAAAACACCGGTGCTACCGGGTTGCCATGGATGAATCTCAGCGCTTCTTTTTCACCCAGATGTAGGTCAGAAATCCAGTAGAGAGCTTTATCTGGGGAAAGGCTGTGTTCCATAAGATAATCTGCGGTTAGCGCTTGCGAAGAGACGTCTATACTGTCTTTTACAGAAAAGTTACCCACTCGCTCCCTGAGTAATGAGGCGAGATATGCTCCTCTTCCCGTTGCCCGACCAAGATCGTTGGCCAGAGCTCTTATATAAGTTCCACTCGAGCATTCCACCAAGATTTCCGCCTCCGCAAAAACACCTTCTTTAAAATCGATGAGTTTTAACTGATATATCGACACTTCTTTGGTGAGCTCGGGAATGCGTTCTCCTCGCCGCGCTTTTTTGTAGAGGGGTTCACCTTGCAGTTTTCTTGCTGAAAAAGGAGGTATCTGCTGAATAATTTCCCCTTTAAAATAGGATAGAGCTGTTTCAAGTTCCCGTAAACTCAGGGGTCGGAAATCAAAACTTTCAATTTGCCCCGTCACATCATAGGTATCGGTGGCAATACCGAAACGCAGTTTGGCAAGGTAGGTCTTGGGCAAGGCCTGGAACAAAGAAGTTAACCTTGTAGCCTTACCCCAACATAAAAGCATTACTCCTCTTGCAAAAGGATCCAGAGTACCTGTGTGTCCCGCCTTTTGTCCCAGGATTTTCCTGGTCTTTTTCACGACTGACATGGAGGTAAGCCCAACTGGTTTATAGAGGTTCAGTAGGCCACCGTTTTCCAGCTGCTTCATAAGGCGCTCTTTTTGGTTAATAGCTCCTGGTCAATGTAGTTTCGAATAAATTGCAAAACCTGAATTTTAACTGTTTCGAAATTACCTGTTATCTTAAATCCAGCCGCTTTTTCGTGGCCTCCCCCTCCAAAATGATGAACGATTGGCAAGAGATTTAAGTCGTCTTGAGAGCGAAGACTGACTTTAAAGTAAGAAGGCTGAGTTTCCTTGAAAAGAACCGATATTCGGGAACCAGGTATAAAAAGACCATAGTCAACGATTCCCTCTGTGTCATCTTCGTGGGCACTGGTAGTCTTAAAATCTTCTTGAGTAACGTAAATAGAAGCTATTCCGCGTTCCGCATCGTATTCCATCTTGCTCA
>JARRBX010000086.1 GCA_029982245.1 Candidatus Atribacteria bacterium
CATAGTTTGTAGGCCGTGGTTCAGGATGCGTGAAAACCTCCTCAAGATTTTTACTTTTTCCCCATTCAAAACCTCGGTCTTCAAAACATTCGCAAAATCTGGAATTTCTCCCTCTTTGTGAATCAGCACCTCTGGATAACCCTTTTCTTTGAGCATTTCAGCAAATCTTCTCAAGAGTTCATTCTGGCTCTTTGCACCCAGCACCTTTTTGCTGTGGGCCCTCGAAAATAACTTCAAAAGCCCGTAAGCCCTCTTAACTGCCGTCACATCACGCATGGTCAAAATGAACTTCTCATCACCCGGAAGTTGACTTGCGCAGAGAATTACCTCCTTAACCCTCCCTTTTCGATCTTCGATGCGGGCGGCGCAACCCGAAGTCAATCTGGAAGAGCCGCTTAAATGCGCTTCCAGGCGTTGCTTCAATTTCTCAAGGTCCTCTTTTGGGGAAAGAAAGCTCATCCAGCTCCGCTTGCCAATCACTTCCTCATGGGACCAGCCGATGAGTTTCTCCATCCTCCAGTTGAGGTCCACCACCAGGTCGCCTTCAACCAGAAAAGCAGGGAGACCCAGGTCATCGAGAACTGTAAGATAAGGACTCCTTTCCTGCGAAAAACTCAAGAGCATCCTCCCCTTCCTGTAAAACCCAGTTCACTTTCAGGGTCCTGACTGCCTTTTCAGAGGTTACAGGCAGGCACTCCTGCCTTTTGCCTGTAAAACCTGAAACAATGCCTTACATCTCTAAAAATCAATGCTACCAGAAGAGCATGAATTCGGCAATTGGGGATACTACCTGAAATGAAAAAGGCGCCCTTTAAGGCGCCTTTTTTTAATCCTTCGCTATCTCTTTATACCCCGCAACGTCGCAAAGCTTGAGCTTACGCAGTTTTTCGGCAAATTCTTCTTTTTCTTTTTCTGCCTTGAAGTAGTCCGCTTTGCTTACCAAGTCCTCATCAACCGCAACACCGAAGCGCACAAGGAGCTTGAGAAAGTGAGGAGCGGTTGCTACTCCCCCAACGCACCTCGAAGCAATCTGGAAAGCGCGTCTTTTTGGAGCTTTTGATAGGCAACTCGTACTTTCTTCTCCGCTTCTTCATCGCTCACCCAGATACCAGCTTTAACACAAGCGCTTTTGAGATACTCTATTGCTTCTTTGAGCTTTTCCACTCCCTTTTTCTCTGGGTAGTAATCCTCTGCCCAGAGGACGGCTTCTTCAGCAATCTGGATCAAGCGCTGGTATTTCTGGAACTTGATTTTGTCAATCCCTAAACGAGCGAAGATGTAGCTTAAAACCGCAGGTAAAACCAGGATCAAAATATCAGTAATTGCTTTTTGTGCGTCCATAAACGACCACCCCTTTTTGTGTTCTCAAAGAATGTGCAGGGTGGGCGACGGGGAGAAACCACACAAGGTTCCAAGTTGCATATCTCACTTCTTGATTTCCTCGAACAAGGGCAAAGCCTTTTGAGAACCTAAGAACTCTTCTATTCTTTTTCGAGCGAGATCTACATATGCTTTATTTATCTCATATCCAACATAAAACCTTTTAGCTTTTAAAGCTGCAATCGCTGTTTGCCCACTACCTATAAACGGATCTAAAATTACTTCGCCCTCAAATGTGTAAAGTTGAATACAACGATAAGGAAGCTCCACCGGGAAAGGAGCTGGGTGTCCAATTTTTTTGGCTGATTCCGCATGAAACTTCCAGACACTTTTTGTAAGTTCAAGAAACTCTTCTTTTGTGATTGTGCTTTTTCTTTTTTTGGGGTTCTTTCGGGTAAATGTATCTTTAGAAAAGACTAAAATGTACTCATGAATATCTCTTAATGTGGGATTCGCTGCTGATAACCAACTTCCCCAAGCGGTCGACGGGCTGGCACTGGAGGCCTTATCCCATATAATTTCCCCTCTCATAAAAAAGCCTATTTCTATCATGTCCTCAATAATGTAGCAGTGCAAAGGAATATATGGTTTTCTTCCCAGGTTGGCTACGTTTATACAGGCTCTCCCGCCGGGTACCAACACACGGTAAACCTCTTTCCATACCCGTTTTAAAAACTCTCTGTACTCCTTTATAGTGAGGTCTTCATCGTATTCTTTCCCTACATTGTAGGGAGGAGAAGTAACCATAAGATGAACGCTATTATCTGGTAGTTCTTCCATGCCTTCACTGCTTTTGCAAAATATTTGATTTAGAACTCCCTTGGGTATTTCTGATTCTGTATATTTGACTTTCTTTTCTTTAGGAAAATTCTTGTACAAGTTGCTTGAGTAAAAGGGAGTTGAATCGTGGTTAATTCTTCCTGGCACTCCAAAAGAACTTGTTTTTGTTCCTTTTCTGTGTTTTTCATTTTTCATTTTCATTACCCCTTAATAGCCTTAGGAAAGCTTCTGCCTTTTTTTCGTAAGTTTGTTCGTTGTTGGCTTTCTCTATAATCTCTCCTAATTCTCCTTTAGTTTTCATCCCAGAAAAGAACTCTTGTTTTACAAGAAGCAGGGTAGTTAGTTCCTTTTTCAGTTCTTCATAGGTATCAAATCTTAGGAAGCCCCTTTTAGGGGTTGATTTAATGTTGCTCTCGCTGTTATGGTTATCCAGGGGTTGTGGATTAACAGAATAAAAACCCTGAATAATTCCTGATTTTTTCAAGGTATCAACTTTTTCATAGTAACTTTTTGTTATTGGAGTATTGCCCAAAACAATGATGGGAATTTTCGCTGACTTAAAACTAAAAACCCGGATGTTTATGCTTTTTCCGATGGCTTTTAACATTGTGTCTGATCTTAATAATCCAGGATTACCCTGGTGTGTGGTGTAATCTCCTACGACTTTCAGTGTTTTCTTAGTGGGCTCGTATTCCCAATTCCACACTATTGACATTTTTACTTCCACTATCATCAGAATGTCGTCGGGTTTTTGCTTCTGTTCTTTAGTTTTACATATGGCCACATCTGCTGGAGATCTCACCGACAACCCTATATCCTCACAGATTACACCTTGTACTGCAAATGCTTTTCCTTTTCCTGTCACTTCTTCTAAAACTTTTTCTAAAACTTTCTTGGTCCATTTTTCTGTGAAGTCTCCGATGAAAGCGTTTCTGCTCTGAAGCGTGGCCTTGATTCCCTTATAATTTTTGGGCCAATATGCCAAGTATTTTCCATCCTCAGTTACATAAAAAAGCTGTTCCGGAGTAGCTTTTTTTAGCGTTTCCAGAAAAAATTCTCTTTCTACGTCTTTGCTCCAAAGTTCCATGGCGCTTGTCGCTTTATCCTCCTCTTTCAGCCAATTGTTTATGGCGTATTTTAAGGTTCCCCATGCTTGGTCATTTTAGGTTAAAAGTTCTCATTACAAAAACATACTTATTTTTGTAGTTACAGGTTATAAACACTTAACCAACTTAACTATGGGAAAAGTGAGCAACCTACAAAAACATCGCTCATAAGAAGAATACCAACAGGTAAAAGAAAGTGCAAGAAGTTGGAAAAGTAATCACCAAGATAGCAAGAAAATATACTAAGATAGTTATTGAAAAAGACCACTTGCAGGTTATACCTGCCGAACTTCTAAACCATCTTAAGACCTAACAGGAGGGGATGTGAGGATGTCTTTCGAAAGCTTGGATCGCTCTGCTTCACAGTATGTTATAAACCTCATCGATAACGGCATTTCTGAAGGAAAGACGCTGGATTATAAGAAAGAACTTCACCTTGACAAACCCAGCGAAAAAAAAGAGTTTCTTGCCGATGTTTCTTCTTTTGCCAATACTGAAGGCGGATGGCTCATTTTTGGTGTTGAAGAAGAGGGAGGGAAACCCAAAAAAGTATGTGGCATTGAGGTGGATGATGAAGATGAGCTAAAGCAAAAAATAAATAATTTACTTCTAACCGGTGTTGAAACCAAAATCACGGGAGTAACCTCCAACTTTGTTACCTATAAAGGGAAACGCATTCTTGCGCTGCACATTCCCAGGAGCTACCTGAAACCACACCGTGTGACCCTGGAAAAAGATTATAGATTTTACGCTCGCAATGATAGCGGCAAATACCTCATGGATGTTGATGAACTGCGCCTGGCTTTCACTGCTTCCGAGCAGTGGGCAGACAGAATACGGAGATTTCGCGAAGAGCGCCTTGCCACGCTCCTTGGGGGAGACTATCCCTCTCCCCTCTTTAAATTTTCACCCCCCTGGTACACCCTACATATTGTCTCTTATGGCGCTTTTTCTCCCGGGAGAAATTATCCCTTACCAGACTTTTATAAGCACTCGGACCTTATGGGATTGGTGTATAATTATTTTCCTAATTACTCTCCCAATGCCGATGGAGCAATTCTCTGGCGCAAGCAAGAAAACATGTGCGAATACCTCCAACTTTTTCGAAACGGGGTGGTCGAGTTTCTGGGGAATGAATGCTTCGAGACTACTAATTCAGGTTTAGAACTTCATCTCAATTGCTTTGAGGAAACAATCCTTGAATACCTGAAAATGGGGGTCCCTCTTTTGCAACAGTTGGGAGTGGAATCCCCCCTTGCAGTTTTCATCACTTTATGCGGCGTGCGAGGATGCAGAATACATCAGGGGCTTTTAGAGCATCTCAAAAGAAATCCCGAATTTCTTATACGGAAGGAAATTGGGGCTGGTGCGATTACCCGGGAAGTGCTCTTCATTCCTGAAGTTGTCATAGAAAACTACGCTTCCTTAGAACCTGATAAACTTCTCAGGCCTTGTTTTGATGTACTGTGGAATGCTTTTGGGTTTCCGGGGTCTCCCAATTATGACCAAGATGGAAAACGGAAAATAAAAGGAATTTAACAACTTTTTGCCCCCAGGTAACTGCTTATTTTGGACACTCAAAGCTTTTGCTACATGAGGAAACAGGAGGGAAGGAGTTAACCTTGCACATTTTACCTTCGCTCCTTAAGCCACCTTTTGAGCTCTTTCTCGGTGAGGCCTAATTTTTGAAAAACGAAATCTTTTACCCTCCTGGCTGTACCAAAACACTCCTTTGCACCTCACAGAGCCTTCACTTCTCTGAGTGCTGTTTTGGTCACCGAGTGAACATACCCCTCGAACTTTTTCAACTGCCGCGGTGCACGGATCAGGATATCGCAAGGAATTAACATTTCCGAAAGAAAAGCAGTCCCCGGCAACAGAAAGCCTCAAGCTAAGTATTCATCCTTAACTTCGATACCTGCCTGTTCCAGCGCTTCCTTCAGCTTATCTTCATATTCGGTAGCCGAAATCTTCCCACCGCTTACCCGCAGGGTGATTTCCAAGCTGCACTTTTCAAAGCGCTCGCGCAGATAGTTGATAATCCTGGCCACCGTCGAGAGATTACCGGGTGATACCTTAAGGCTCAGGGCAATTTCTGAATATTCCCGAAGAGCTGACGGTGTCTCGGCAGGAGCTCCCGACTGAGGCGATGATTCAGTGTGCGGTGTTGAGGCCTTTTCCGTTCCTTCGCTACCTTGAGGTATACTACCACCTACAGCGCCTGACTCCACTTGCTCTTTTTTTTCTTTCACACACAAATCAGGCTTTACAATCACTTCCTCATCGGTGAAGCTCACCTCCGGCACTTCTCCAATGCAGATATCTTCAAGCCCCTGGTTGCCAAGAGAATTCAGGTCAATTGCGTTCATTCTTCAAACATCCTTTTAAAATACTCTGCTGTGTTTTGGTAATCTTTCTGTCTTTCAGGATCTTCAATATCAAGCGACCATTTCAGCGGATCGTTTATTACATATTTCCTGATTCTTTCTAATTCCCTTTCATTGCGAATGATACGTTCGTAATAATTGCGTTGCCATAGGGGTTCACCAGGCGTTTTTCGCAATTCATTTATTTGTTTTGTGGCGGTGGATTTGAACAGCCGAACTATGGTGGGTATTGAATTGGATGTTGGTTTTCCAAATCGTTCCACTGTAGGGGCACGTTGCAACGTGCCCCTACAATCGGTATCAACAATTACCAAGATACCGTGCAAATGGTTGGGCATCAATACAAATTCATCAACAACGATATTGGGCCGGATAATGGAAGTTCGCAACCATTCATTTTTTACAATCACTCCCCATGCACTCAAAAGCATTTCACCATTAACAATGCTTCCAAACAAACACTCACGATTCTTTGTGCAGATGGTGATAAAATAGGCGCCTGCTTGAGAATAATCGTAATCTTTCAATCGGATAGAACGGCGGTGGTGAATATCAGGATGGTATCTCATCTTTCCATTCCCTTGTTGGGGTGGGGTAATTCCTGGATTGCCTCGACGATGAGTTTACTCGGTTTCAATTTCTCCTTTGTGTTTCTTTCAGTATTTCTTCTATTCCTTGCAAAGTCTCCATGCTGACACCTCCACCAGCGGGAACTCGGAAAAAGATACTCCTATACCTATTCCAACATGTCTTTCGGTGTGCCAGCCCACATAAGCTTCATTCTTTTGCGCTCAAAGAAGCTGCAAGAAGCACCAGTTTACATCGCAAAGCATCAATTTCATACCCTCAGCAAGTAACTTAACCTGTTGTAGGTGCATCACTTAAAATCTTCTCTCTTCTCGCCACAGCGCAAGAGC
>JARRBX010000009.1 GCA_029982245.1 Candidatus Atribacteria bacterium
AAAGTAGGACGCTGCCGGGATTAAAAAAGCCAGGAAAGACCTGAGAGGAAATCTCAGGTCTTTTTTTGTATCTTGAGTAGAAGTGGAGATGGGTAGAAAAAGATCACTAATTGCAAACACTTTGATAGTGGCTTCGGGCACCCTTTTGTCCAGGTTTACCGGCTTGTGGCGAGAAGTCTTGCTCTCGGCTGCCTTTGGAGCTTCCTGGGTTACAGACGCCTTTCTCCTGGCGTATACCATTCCCAATCTCTTGCGGCGTCTCTTCGCTGAAGGAGCTCTGGGTACTTCGGTGGTTCCTGTCTTTTCTGAATACCAGGGACGAGATAAAGAAGAGGTTGTTGCTTTTCTTTCTGCAGTTTTCACCGGTCTTACCATAATCGTGGCTATTCTATGTGGACTGGGCATTATTTTCGCTCCGCAAATTGTGCGTTTCGTAGCCTGGGGATTTCGGGGAAGCCTTGAAAAGTTATCGCTTACTGTTGATTTTACCCGCTTGATGTTCCCTTTTCTGCTGCTCATTTCCTGGTCGGCCCTTCTAATGGGTTCTTTAAATACCCTATATGTTTTTAGCTGGTCAGCGCTGGCTCCGGTCTTTTTCAATCTGGGGATGGTTGGGTCCTTGCTCTTTCTCAGGAAGTGGGTGGATGTTTACTGTCTGGCTCTTGGAGTTTTAATTGGAGGAATAGGACAGTTTCTTTTCCAGCTTTTTCCCTTCTACCGCTTGGGGCTGCGATTCAGGTTGCATTTGCGTTTCTGGAAAGAACCAGGTTTCAGAAAAGTGGTACAACTCATGTTGCCGGTGACCTTTGCGCTGGCCGTAAGTCAGCTCAATACTCTGGTAGACAGATTAATAGCCTCAACTTGCAAAGAAGGAGCGGTTTCGGCACTGTACTTTGCAGACAGATTGATGGAACTCCCTCTGGGAGTTTTTGGTATTGCCATTTCTACAGTCATTCTGCCCTCTCTTTCCCAAAATATTCAGGAAGAAAAGCTGGAGAGATGGCAGGACACCCTGTTTGAGGGCTTCAGGTTAGTCATTTTTATAATGTTGCCAATAACCGTTTTTTTAATGGTTTTTCGGGAGGATCTGGTGAAAATCGTTTATCAACGA
Organism: Candidatus Atribacteria bacterium; assembly: GCA_029982245.1. Classification (GTDB taxonomy): domain Bacteria; phylum Atribacterota; class Atribacteria; order Atribacterales; family Thermatribacteraceae; genus Thermatribacter; species Thermatribacter velox. The sequence continues at coordinate 1,112 of JARRBX010000009.1, forward strand.
GGTTTTTTCGACCTTAGAGCAACTTCCATGACTTCTGAAGCGCTGCTTTTTTATGCCCTGGGACTTCCCGCTTTTTCACTGGTTCACCTTTTCACTCGCGCCTTTTACTCTTTGCAGGATACCTATACTCCGGTTAAAATTGGGGTATTGGTTGTAGGCTGTAACATAGCTCTGGACTTTTTATTAGTGAGATTCATGGGTTTTGCTGGTTTAGCCCTGGCCACTTCTCTCTGTGCTCTTTTGAATTTTCTTTTGCTGGAAGCTTTTTTAAAGAGACGCCAGACATTAAACATGTCGGGTACCGGCAAATGGTGGTGGAAACTGGCATTGCAAGTTGCAGCTTTCGTGTTTTTCGCCTATTTTCTGCGGAAAACCCTGGGACAGACTTTTGATTCATCGAGGATTAGCGTACTTGTGGTTATAATATTTATGCTTGCCCTATTCTATGTTTTTCTCACTATCAGTTTAAAAATGGAGGAGAAAAAAACAATTATTGTAATTTTTGAGAAGTTTTACAACAAATTTGCGAAAGGAATAAAGCGCAATGAGTAAGCTGGAGGTAATTCGCAATTTCTGCATTATAGCTCATATAGACCACGGTAAATCCACTCTGGCCGACCGGATATTAGAAATATGTGAGGCAGTGCCCAAACAAAAGATGCGGGAACAATTTATGGACCAGATGGACCTGGAGAGAGAAAAAGGTATCACTATAAAAGCTAAGGCTATACGCTTGAGGTATTTTTCCAAAAGATTTCAAAAAGAGTTCATTTTTAATCTCATCGATACTCCCGGGCACGTTGACTTCAGTTACGAAGTCTCACGTAGCCTGGCCGCTTGTGAGGGTGCCCTGCTGGTTGTGGACGCCACTCAAGGTGTGGAGGCACAAACATATGCCCATGCCAGCCTGGCCATTGCTCAGAAGCTCACCATTATTCCGGTTATCAATAAAATCGACCTCCCTGCTTCCGCTCCAGAACGTGCCAAGGAAGAAATAGAACACATCCTCGGCAAAGAACATCCGCCTTTCTTTTTAGTCAGTGCCAAAACAGGAGCTGGAGTAGAGGAGCTTCTGGATGCAATTGTGCAGTACATTCCACCTCCCCAGGCCAAAAGTGATGCCCATCTCCGAGCTCTGATTTTTGACTCCAGCTATGACTCCTATCGAGGAGTATTGCTCTTTGTAAGAATATTCGATGGTTCAGTAAAACGTGGAGACAGAATTCGTGTGTTCTCTACAGGTGCGGAGTTTGAAGTTACCGAAGTGGGAATTTTTAACCCCAAAATGCAACCAACGGAGCTCCTCGAGGCCGGTAGCGTAGGGTATTTGGCCTGCAATATGAAGAATATCCGGGATGCCCGAGTTGGTGACACCCTGGTTTCTGCTTCCGACCCCCAACCTCAGCCTATACCCGGTTATAAGAGAGTAAAACCTATGGTTTTTTGCAATTTCTATCCGGTACAATCAGAAGATTATCAAAGACTAAAAGATGCACTGGAAAAACTCCAGCTTAACGATGCAGCACTCAGCTTTGAACCCGATTTTTCAGAAGCTCTGGGCTTTGGTTTTAGCTGCGGTTTTTTGGGGCTTTTGCACATGGAAATCACTCAGGAACGTATCGAAAGAGAATTTGGGGTGGAAGTTGTGGCCACGGCTCCCCATGTCGTGTATCACGTACTTACCACTCGGGGTGATGTGGTCGAAGTAAAGTCGCCTAAGGATTTTCCTTCGCCTACCGAGATAGAAGAAACTGAAGAACCCTATGTGTTGATTCAAATTATCACTCCTCCAGAGTACATTGGGGGAATAATGGAGCTCTGCCAGGCACGCAGAGGAATATTTAAAGACATGGTTTACTTAGATGCCGAGAGAGTGCTCATTAAATACGAAATGCCCCTGGCTGAAATACTGCTTGATTTTTACAGTCGGCTTAAGGCTTTGAGTCGTGGCTTTGCAAGCATGGATTATGAGTTTGCTGGCTATCGTCCCGCCAATCTGGTCCGGGTGGATATTCTGGTCAACCGGGACCGGGTGGATGGACTGTCTTTTATATGTTGCAAGGAACAGGCCTATCATCGTGCCCGACAGGTGGTTTCCCAGCTCAAAGAAATCATTCCCCGACAGCTTTTCGCAGTGGCTATCCAAGCCAGTATTGGAGGTAAAGTTATTGCCCGGGAGGACATTCCTGCCCTGCGTAAGGACGTCCTGCAAAAGTGCTACGGTGGAGACGTGACCCGCAAAAGGAAATTGCTTGAAAAGCAAAAAGAAGGCAAAAAGAGGATGAAGGCAATCGGTAAAGTGCGCATACCCCAAGAAGCTTTCCTGGCGGTCTTAAAAAGTGGACAATGAGAACGCTCTCACTTTACCTGCACTTCCCGTTTTGCCTTGGGAAATGCACCTATTGCGATTTCGCCTCTTATCCCTGGAGCTCGCATCACGACAGAAATAGCTATCTCGCCTTGGTTTGCACAGAGCTTTCGCTCAAGGTCAAATTTTTTGAACTGGAAGGGAGTGTCTTAGAGAGTGTTTACTTTGGTGGGGGCACTCCTTCCTTGCTCGATGCCCCCTCAATAAGTAGCTTCTTGCTTTATCTTCAACGTTTCTTCAGATATTCAGGAAAAGTGGAGATTACTGTCGAGGTAAATCCGGGAACCGTTGACCAGAACTGGATCCGTGAGGTTGCTCGTGGAGGAGTGAACCGCATCCAAGTAGGTGTGCAGAGTTTTGATCAGCGCTTTTTGCTCTTTGCAAAGAGAGCTTGCAAAGTAGAGGACATTTACGCTATTTTGGAGTTACTCAGCACCCAGGGCTTTCAGAATTGGGGGGCAGACCTCATTTACGGCTGGCCTTTTCAGGGTTTTGCTGAGTGGCAAAAAGAGGTGAAAGAACTCCTCAAATTTGAGCCTTGCCATGTTTCCATTTATGAGCTTTCGCTGCATTTTCCTTCCCCCATGGCTTGGTTTGCAAAAAGACATCCCCGCAGCTTCCCCTCCGATGATGAGAAGGCCAACTGGTTTTCCTGGACCAGAGAATGGCTTATCCAAAGGGGTTACCTCCACTATGAGATTTCCAACTTTGCCAAACCCGGCTTTGAGTGCCAACATAACCTCCGCTATTGGCGTAACGAAGAATACCTCGGTTTAGGAGTAGCCGCTTGGTCCTACTTGAGAGGTGAACGCCACCGAAATTCCAGGCATTTGAGAAACTACCGCTTTCATCTTGAAAACGGCTCTTTGCCAATCGAATATCGGGAAGCCCTTTCACTTCCCCAAAGACTGGATGAAGAAATATTTTTACGTTTGAGAACCAGCGAGGGATTGGATACTGAAATACTTAGCCAGAGGTATCCCGTTGCACTGGTTAAAGAGAAAATCGAACGTATGGAATTCCTCCTGCAAGAAGGCTTTCTGCAGAAAGAAGGTTCTCGTTACTTTCTTTCTGCAAAGGGAATGCTGGTTGCCAACCAAGTTTTTTCCGAAATTATTGATTGAAGCCACTTTTTTTGCTATTTTTAGTGCATGATTCCGATTAGAGATGAGTTACCAACTCGTAGATTTCCTTACGTTACGGTTGCACTCATCATTTTGAATGTATTGTTCTTCCTGTACGAGCTAAGTCTGGGCTCCCGCCTCGAAGCTTTTGTTTACCAGGCAGGGCTGATTCCAGCAGTACTGTGGGGCAAGGTCCATTTCTGGACAGGTTTACCCTCCTACCTCCGGATTTTTTCCTCCATGTTCTTGCATGGAGGATTTGCGCACCTTTTTTTTAACATGCTCTATTTGTGGATTTTTGGTAACAACGTCGAGGATTTCCTGGGGCATTTTCATTTTCTCCTCTTTTACCTGAGTTGTGGTCTTTCTGCTGCACTGGTGCACGCTATACTCTTTCCCACCTCAACTGTTCCCGTAATAGGAGCGAGTGGGGCCATAGCTGGAGTTATGGGAGGATATCTGGTGCTTTTCCCTTACGCTCGGGTTATTGTCCTGGTTTTTCTTGGTTTTTTCGTCACTTTCATACGTGTTCCTGCTGCAACACTCTTGCTTTTGTGGATTTTTCTGCAGATAATGTATGGGGTTTTTTCCTTTGCTCTGCCCAATGCAGGGGGTGTCGCCTGGTTTGCCCATATAGGCGGTTTTCTGGTGGGAGCTCTCTGGTGTAAGATGATAGCGAGCAGTTATTACTATAAAAAGTTTTTCTGGTAATCTGGAATGATAAAATTAAAAGGGGGCAAAAACGGTGTTAGCTGAAGAAATTATGTCTTCAGAAGTTTTTACAGTAAACGATTTCGACCCGCTTTCCGAAGTGCTCCATTTTCTGGATCGCAGAAAAATCGATGGAGTGCCGGTTGTTGACCTGGAGCAGCGCCTGGTTGGATATTTTTCAGCCAAAAAATTCATGCAGTTAGTATCAGAAGAAGCCCAGAAAGAAGTAGCTTTGGGTAAACCGTTTTCCAGGTCTTTTGAAGAAGTGTTGAAGGAGTATGCTTCCAGTGAAATTTCAGAGTATATGATGGAAAATCCCGATTACTTGGAAGCCGATGAAGAAATCGATGATGTACTTGACTTTCTCATGAACACCGACATGGAAGTTGTTCCGGTTATAAAAGAAGGAAAAGTAGCTGGTGTCATTTACCGAGCTCGTTTTTTAAACGCTTTGCTCAAAAACAAGGGTAAGTGATTTATACTGAAAGATAAAAGGAGGTAGGAGGCATGAACAAAAAAACCATAAAGGACCTTAGCAAAGAGGAGCTTCAGGGTAAGAGAGTGCTGGTACGGGTAGACTTCAACGTGCCACTCAACGAAAAAGGAGAAGTTACCGATAATACACGTATTGTGAGCAGTCTGCCCACCATTAAATACTTGCTTGAAAATGGTGCTAAGGTTATACTGGTTTCCCATCTGGGAAGACCCAAGGGTAAAGTTAAGGAAGAGCTACGCATGGACCCTGTAGCCCGGGAACTGGAGAAGCTCCTGGGGAAGAAGGTGCACAAAGTAAACCAGTGCATTGGGGAAGAAGTGGAAAAAGCAGTAACTGAGCTGAAAGAGGGAGAAGTATTGCTCCTTGAAAACGTTCGCTTTTACCCTGAAGAGGAGGCTGGCGATGAGGAGTTCGCCCGCCAGCTTGCCAAACTGGCTGACATCTATGTCAACGACGCCTTTGGCACTGCCCACCGTGCTCATGCTTCAACCGCTGTGGTCGCTAAGTTTCTCCCTGCTTATGCAGGATTTCTTATGGAAAAAGAGCTTCAGGTGCTGGGTGAGAAGCTCAATAATCCTGACCGGCCATTCTTGGCCATCCTGGGTGGAGCAAAAGTCTCAAGCAAAATTGGTGTTATCCGGAAACTACTTGAGAAAGTCGACATCCTGCTTATAGGCGGAGGCATGTCCTATACTTTCATCAAAGCCATGGGTTATGAAGTGGGTACCTCTCTCCTTGAAGAGTCCATGATTGAAGAAGCCAGGAAAATCATGGATAAGGCAAAAGAGCTGAAGGTAACCTTTGAACTTCCTGAGGATTTTGTGGTTGCCCCGGAAGGCAAAGAAGGGGTGCCTACTCAAGTGGTAAAATGGAATCAAATTCCCCCTGACATGGGTGGCTTTGATATTGGTCCTGAAACCGTAGAAAAGTTCGGACGCTTCATAGCAGGAGCAAAAACCATTTTCTGGAATGGACCGCTGGGGCTCTTTGAAGTGGATGCATTTGCTAAAGGAACCATCGAAATTGCCAAAAAGGTAGCTGCAAGCGGTGCAGTTACCATTGTTGGTGGTGGAGACACCATCGCAGCAATTAAGAAAGCAGGGGTTGAGGATAAAATCACCCATATTTCAACTGGAGGAGGGGCATCACTGGAGTTTGTAGAGGGCAAGAAGCTTCCTGGAGTGGAGGCGCTTCTTGATAAGTAGTTATTCTGATTTGTTGGCTACGCACTGGCAGAGATGGGTAATCTTCTGCCAGTGCGTTCCTGGCCAGTATACCCTCTGACAGGAAGGGCATTGGGTAAACTTATCGAAACTTTGATATACAAAAAGAGGAATGTGTTTTTTAGCCTGGTCACGGCTGATTGGCACCAGCACTTCGTTGCAGTGGGGACAGCGTGATTCATCGAGCCTGGGAGACAATCCGAAACGTTCAAAAACCTCTTGAAGCTGTTCCTGAAGAGAAAGAGACTCAATAAGACACACCAGGTTTGGTTCCAGACGCTGCATCTCGCGGTCCCGAGTAAGGATGAATCTTTTCTCAAAGCGGGCAAGAGCTATTATTTTCTGATCGGAAAGATAGCGTATGTAAAGAGTATCGTAACCGCTGATCCTTAGCCATCGCGCCAGCTTACCCAGCATGCAGTCAACGATAAATTTAACCATAGCAGAATTATTATACCCCTTTTGGAGGGATGGGAGGTTTTAGAATGCCGGAAATTGGGCCTCCGTACTTTTTGGGAATTGTGGTTGGTACCCAAGGGCTACAGAGTGGAATTTTTGACCTGCGTGGCAACGTGGTGGCTATGTCCTTTTATTCCTACCCAGAGTATCACCCTCGACCTGGCTGGGCTGAACAGGACCCTCTCGACTGGTGGAAGGCAGCTCAAGACACAGTAAGGCGTTGCATTTTTGAGGGGGAAGTGCGCCCTGAGGATATTGCAGCCATCTCGGTTAGTGCTGTTTCCTGCACCGTCCTGCCAGTGGACCGCTTCGGTAACCCCAAGTATCGGGCTATCATGTGGATGGATGTCAGAGCTTTTGAGCAGGCAGAAAGGATTAACGCTACCCAAAACCCCATCTTACGTTATGCTGGGGGTCATGAATCCCCAGAATGGATGATTCCCAAAGCACTGTGGATTAAGGAGAACCTGCCCGAAGTTTTCACCAACGCAGACCTGATTGTAGAGTGCCAGAACTGGATGGTTTTCAAATTAACCAATCGCTGGGTTACTTCACTCAACAACGCAATTTGCAAGTGGAACTACTGCCCTACTGAAGGTGGTTGGCCAGTTTCCCTTTTGAGAGAACTACGATTTGAAGAAATTCTGGATAAGTGGCCCCGCGAACTCCTTGCAGTTGGGCAGCCAGTCGGAGAACTCACTAAGCACGCCGCGTACGAACTGGGTCTTACGCCTGGCATCCCGGTCATCCAAGGCGGTATCGATGCCTATGCTGCAATGGTGGGTCTCGACGTGGTACATCCCCAGCGACTGGCCCTGGTTATCGGGCCTTCTACCTGCCACATGGCTGTTTCCGAACACCCGATTTTTAGCTCCGGTATCTGGGGGCCATATTACGAGGCAGTAGTTCCCGGCCTATGGATTCTTGAAGGCGGTCAAAGTTCCACCGGTTCGATCATCAAATGGTTTGGAGAAAACTTTGCACCTGAAGAGTGCCGTGAAGCCTGTGAAGTTGGAGAAGACCTCTTTGTAGCACTGGACAGAATTGCCTCCCAGGTAAGCCCTGGTGCTGAAGGTTTAATTGTGATTGATTACTTTCAGGGTAACCGAAGTCCCTACCAGGACCCGCTGGCCAGAGGAGCCATATGGGGTTTGTCTTTGAGCCACACCAAAGCCCACATCCTGAGAGCGGTTTACGAGGGCACGGCTTTTGGTACCTACCACATCTTGGAAACCCTGGCCAGGGATGGTTTTGAAGTTCAGGAAGTCTATGCCAGTGGAAGTGGAGCAAAAAGCAAGCTCTGGCTCCAAATTCACGCTGATGTAACCAACATACCCATTTATCTGACCACTGTTGAGGAAACCAGCGTTCTGGGCACCGCGATTTTTGCCGCTTACGGGAGTGGCTTTTTTGAAAGTATAGCCGATGCCACCTTAAGGATGGTCAAAGTCTCTGGGCAGATTTATCCCAACCAGAATCACCATGAAATTTACCGTTTTTACTATGATAAATATGTCCGTAGCTATTTTGCTTTGCGGGATTTGATGCACGAGGTTTCAAGCAAAGAAGGAGGAAAACGGTTTTCTACCTGATGAGGGGTGTCCGGGGGACACCCCCTCCTGGTTCAGTGCTTAAAGTGCCGTATCCCAGTAAACACCATGGATATTCCCAGCCGATTGCAAGCCTCGATTGACTCCTGATCTCGTATAGAACCGCCGGGCTGAATGATAGCCGTTACACCGTATTTTGCTGCTTCCTCCACCACGTCTTTGAAAGGAAAGAAAGCGTCGGAGGCAAGAACCGAACCTTGAGTCTGATTCTGGGCTTTAATCACGGCTATTTTTAAAGCATCAATACGGCTCATTTGTCCTGCTCCGATGCCTACCGTCTGCTTGTTTTTAGCCAGGACGATAGCGTTGGACTTCACAAACTTGGCCACTTTCCAGGCAAAATAGAGGTCTTCCCACTCCTTTTCGGTGGGCTGTTTCTGAGTGACTATCTGAATTTTTTCTTTTTCAAGATCTATAGCATCAACGTCCTGAATCAGCAATCCACCATCGACCTTCTTTATGTCAAAAGAGGCGCTCTCGGCCAGAGGTGCTCTAAGGATACGGAGGTTTTTCCTGCTGGTCAAAATCTCGAGCGCTTCTGGTTCGAAATCCGGTGCAATAACCACTTCCAGGAACAGTTTTTCAAAAACCTGGACGCTTTCTGGAGTTACCTTTCTGTTGAAGGCCACTATACCACCGAAAGCCGAAACTGGGTCTCCTGCCAGGGCCTTTCTGGCTGCCGCAGCAAGGTCTGGGTCGGAAGCCACCCCGCAGGGATTGTTGTGCTTCACAATCACTACCGCAGGGTCCTGAAACTCCCGCACCAGAGCGAAGGCAGCCTGAGTATCGTAGAGGTTGTTAAAGGAAAGTTCTTTCCCGCCCAGTTGTTCCAAATGGTTCATAAAACCAGAAGTGTCAAAAGAGAGATCCTGATAAAAAGCTGCCTTCTGGTGGGGATTTTCACCATACCGAAGGCCTGCTTTCTTGGTCAAAAAGATATTCACATACTCGGGAAATTCGGCCTCTTCTTTCTGGGATAATTTGCTGAGGTAATTTGCAATCTGGCTGTCGTAAAGAGCAGTTCTGGAAAAGGCTTTTATAGCCCACTCGAGGGCCTTATCTTCACTGACCGCCCCGCCGTTTTTCTTCATTTCCTCTATCAGTTCCGGATACTGGTTTGGTGAAGAAACAGTGACCACATAGCGATGATTTTTGGCTGCTGCCCGCAGTAGGGTAACTCCCCCAATATCGATTTCTTCAACCACCTTTTCCAGATCTTTTTCCTGAGAGGCAATCATTTTTTCGAAAGGATACAGATTACAAACCACCAGATCTATGGGCTGAATGTTATGCTTTTGAAGGTCTTCTACATCCTGAGGAAGCTCTCTCCGAGCCAGAATACCGCCTTCAACCGCTGGATGCAGCGTTTTTACCCTTCCTCCCAGGATTTCCGGAAAGCCAGTTATTTCGGAAACCTCTTTTACTGGAATTCCCATCTCACTGATAAACCTTGCCGTACCACCAGTAGCTATAAGCGTTACCCCCTGGTTGTACAAAAAGGCAACCAATTCTTGAAGACCACTCTTGTCAGAGACGCTCAACAGGGCTGTTTTTATGCGGATCACCGTTTTACCTCCTTTGAGGGATGGTTTTTGCAACATTGAAATTGTAAAATAAAGAAGCTTTCTTGAAAAGGTTAGTGGAGTGAAACAGGGCAGGAAAGGAGATAAACCAAAATGGTAAAACCGAGAATCCTGGTGGTAGGCAGTATGAACATGGATATGGTCCTTGAAATTGAGAGGATGCCTGCTGCTGGAGAAAATCTTTTCGTAAGAAAGTTTTCCATGCATCCAGGGGGAAAGGGCAATAACCAGGCCATTGCTTGTTCGAGATTGGGTGGCATAGTGCGCATGGTGGGGAAGGTAGGCAACGATGACTTTGGGGAGCGGTTATTGCTTAACCTGGAACAGGAAAATGTGGATTACTGCTTTGTTTTCAGAGAAGAGTTGGTGCATACCGGTTTGGCTTTCATTTTTGTGGAGGAAAATGGGGAAAATCGCATACTGGTTGCTCCTGGAGCCAATATGGCACTGAGTTGCGAGGACCTGGAACGTACAACCCACCTTTTTAAGAGTTCTGATTTCTTACTCCTGCAGCTTGAAGTTCCCCTTGAGGTGGTGAAAAGGGCTATCGAGATAGCCCATGAAATTGGCTTGCGAATAATCCTTAACCCTGCCCCTGCCCAGCCTTTCCCGCTTGAGATACTGGGACCTCGAGATATCATCACCCCTAACAAATACGAAGCCGAAGTGCTGAGTGGAGTAAAAATTGAAGTAATTCAAGACGCTATACGAGCTATTAAACTCCTTGACGAACGATGTCCCTCCTGGAAGGTGATCACCCTGGGGGAAATGGGAGCCGTTGCCAGTTACCAGAAAGACAGCTTCATCTATCTACATCCCAGAAAGGTAGAGGTCAAGGATACCACTGCCGCTGGCGATGCCTTCAATGCAGGGCTGGTGGTGGGAATTGCCCAGGGCAAAGAATGGATTGAAGCATTGCTACTTGCTAACAATGCTGGTGCCATTGCCTGTACCAAGATAGGAGCCCAGAGTGCACTACCTTATTTACGAGACATTGAGCGTTTCGTGAGCAAGAACGGAAGAGGTGAGTTTGAAATTGTTAACCTTTGATATGTCCTGGGGGGAGCAGGGAGACATTGTCTTACGGCTTTTTGCAGCCTTCTTAGCTGGAAGCCTAATTGGCTTCCAGAGGGAACGAGCGGAAAAGCCAGCAGGCCTGAGGACCCACATCCTGGTTTCGGTAGGATCCTGCGTGATGACCCTGGTTTCGCTTCTGGGTTTTACGCGCTTTGGCTCTGATCCTGCTCGCATAACTGCCCAGATTGTAAGTGGAGTGGGCTTTCTGGGAGCAGGAACGATTTTTCGCTATGGCTGGGGGGTAACTGGCCTGACGACCGCTGCCAGCCTTTGGGCAACCTGTGGCATAGGCATTGCTTTTGGCTCTGGACTGTACTTTCTGGGCTTTACAGGTACTGGGTTTGTGATCTTTACCCTGGCTGCCCTCCGTTATCTGGAAAGCTTCCGAAAAGGGATAACCTACCTTTCCATGCGTCTTTTAGACCGTCCAGGTTCCCTGGGGGCGGTAGCCTCACTACTTGGCAAACTCGGGGTGGACATCAAAAACGTGGAACTCAAAAAGGGAGAAGAAAAAGATTTGGTGACCTGTATTATGGGAGTGCATATCCCACCCCACTTCGCGGTTGAACAAATGGTGGAGTCATTGCAGGAGCTCGAAGTGGTGAGAAGGATTGAGGTGCGTTGATTGAAAAAGGGGAAAGTGTGCAATACAATATATAAATCCCATTCTGGCGAGTGAGAGAAGATGCAAAAAGTACGTGCGCCTAAAGGAACCAAAGACATTCTGGGTGAAGAAATCCGTATCTGGCATTTTCTGGAAGAAACGGTTCGTGAAACTGCCCGTTGTTTCAGCTATCAGGAGATTCGGACTCCAGTGTTCGAACATACCGAGCTTTTCCAGAGAAGCGTTGGCGAAGCAACCGACATAGTGCAGAAGGAGATGTATACCTTTCTCGATAAGTCTGGCCGAAGTCTCACCCTGAGACCCGAGGGTACTGCAGCAGTAGTGCGGGCCTATGTTGAACACGGTTTTCACGTGAAAAAACCCCGGGTCAAGTGGTACTACCTGGGGCCCATGTTCCGTTATGAACGGCCTCAGGCGGGAAGAATGCGGCAGTTCCATCAGTTTGGTTTCGAAGCCATTGGTTTTGCCGGCCCCGGTGCGGACTTAGAAATTATACTGATTGCCTGGTTCATTTGTCAGCGTTTAGGTTTACCCCAGCTTTCTTTGGAAATAAACAGCCTGGGATGCCCTGAATGTAAAGGAAAATACCTTGACGAACTGATAAAGTTTTTGCAAGAGCATAGTCAGGAGCTCTGCGTTACCTGCAGGGAGCGCGCACAACGCAACCCTTTGAGAGTGCTCGACTGTAAAAACGAAGGTTGCCAGAGGGTTTTTTCCAATCCTGATTTTCCAGTTATCCAGAATTTTCTCTGCGAGAAATGTGCGGAACACCAACGAAGAGTTGAGGAAGGGTTGAGAAAGCTCCAAGTGCCCTTTCAGGTGAACCCCCGATTGGTGAGGGGTCTTGACTACTACACACGCACTGCCTTTGAAGTGAAAAGTGGTGAATTGGGTGCTCAGAACGCAGTGATGGGTGGTGGTCGCTATGACGGCCTTGCTGATTTCCTGGGAGTAAAGGGTGTAGCTGGTGTGGGCTTTGCAGCAGGTATGGAGCGGTTAGTTCTTTTGTTATCGGATAAAAAAAGCGTGTTTGAGGAAAAAGGTCCCCTGGTTTATCTGGCTCCGCTTTCTCCTTCAGCAGAGTCCCAATGCTTACGGCTTGCCCTGAAGCTTGCCGACTTGCACGTTCCCTTTTACCTTGGTGAAGCAGAGCGCAGTCTCAGGGCTCAGCTCAAGGAGGCCCAGAATGCGGGAATCCGTTTTGTGGTTCTTTTGGGCGAAGATGAGGAACAACGTGGAATCTTTTCCCTGAAAGACCTGGACCGGGGAATCCAAGAGGGATATTCTGAAGAAGAGCTTTTAAGCTTTCTGGAGAGGGAGAGAAGAAAATGTTGCGTACACACACCTGTGGAGAGCTGAGAAAAGAAGATATTGGAAAAGAAGTTGTTCTCTGTGGCTGGGTTAGTAGATTACGCCATCACGGTGGAATTGTCTTTATTGACTTGAGAGATCGCTATGGGCTGACTCAACTGGTGGTGAACTCCCAAGACCCTGCTTATGAACAGGCCGAAGAGCTCCGGATTGAGTACGTTGTTCGAGCTTTTGGAGTAGTCAGAGCAAGACCTGAAGGAATGGTTAATCCCAACCTTCCTACCGGCGAGATAGAGGTAGCAGTTAATCGGCTGGAAATCCTTTCTCAATCTCAGCTTCCCCCTTTTGAAATAGAAAGCCGCAAGGAAGTTGACGAAGCTTTGCGCCTGCGCTATCGATATCTTGACCTGCGCAAAACTAAAATGCAACGGAATCTTTTGCTCCGACATCGTGCTGCCTGGGCAACCCGTAATTTTTTGAGCTCCGAAGGTTTTGTAGAGGTGGAAACTCCCTTCCTCACCCGGAGCACTCCGGAAGGAGCCCGCGACTTTCTGGTGCCCAGCCGCTTGAACCCCGGTAATTTCTACGCTCTTCCTCAATCTCCGCAGCTCTTTAAACAGCTCCTGATGGTTGCCGGCATGGACCGCTACTTTCAAATTGTGCGCTGCTTCAGGGACGAAGACCTGAGGGCCGATCGCCAGCCCGAGTTCACCCAGATAGATCTTGAAATGTCTTTCGTAGATCGAGAAGATGTACTCTCGGTGGTAGAACGATTGATGGTAGAGCTTTTCTCCCAAACGCTTGGTGTATCGCTTTCCATTCCTTTTCCCCGACTGAGCTGGGAAGAAGCCATGGCAAAATATGGCTCTGATAAACCAGATTTGCGCATTCCATTGTGTATTGACAACCTGAATGATCTCTTTCAGGAAGAAGAACTTCCCGGTCAAAAAGAGGATAATGCAGATAACTTCTTAGTGGCAGGGATATTTTTCGAATCCTGGCAGCAGTTTTCGCGCAGGTTAGCTGATGATTTTTCAGAGAGAGCCCGGGAGAGAAAAATCCACTTCAGCTTTTTCCGAAAAACCCCTGAAGGAGTCAGCTCACCACTTAAAAAGAAACTTTCTCCTTTCTGTTCTGAAAAGATAGAGCAGCGTTTCTGCTTTGGAGAAAATTCGGTTTTGCTTCTTGCCTGGGGCAACAGGGAAAGGGTCCTGGAATTTTTGGGAGAAATCAGGGTAGAAGTGGGACGCCAACTGTTCCCGGTGTCGGAGAAGGAATTTTCTTTCCTCTGGGTGGTGGATTTTCCGCTCTTTTTCTGGAACGAAGAGGAGAAGCGCTGGGACTCCAGTCACCACCCCTTTACTTCTCCTTTCGATGAGGATATACCACTCCTTGACGTTGATCCTGCCCGGGTTCGTGCCAAGTCCTACGACCTGGTCCTCAACGGCTACGAGATTGCTTCAGGAAGCATCCGGATTCACCGGCGGGATCTTCAGGAAAAAATTTTCAGGTTGCTCAACATTGGGGAAGAGGAAGCTAAACTAAAATTTGGCTTTTTGCTGGAAGCCTTTCAGTATGGATGCCCTCCTCATGGGGGGATTGCCGTGGGTTTCGATCGACTGGTTATGCTTTTGTGCGGAGAAAAATCCATCCGAGAGGTTATTGCTTTTCCCAAAACCCAGAAAGGAGTGTGTCTGCTTACCGACTCTCCGGCACCGGTTTCTGAAGAACAGCTGGAGGTGCTGGGGATTACTTTGCGGGATACTTGCAATTTGAAAAGAGGTTAGTATTGTGCTATTATTTAGGTGTGAAGTAAACGGATTTGGCCCTGCTTTGCAGGTGATGCCAAAAGAGGCTTTGACCCAACATCCTTGTCTTGGGAGCTTATCTTCGGGTAAACCGTGGTTTGCCCGAGGGGCACCCACTTTTTTGAGGGCGAGGATCAAAGCAGTTGGCACACCGCAAAAGCGGGGCCATAATTTGTGATAGAGGGAAATCGGAGGAAGGAGAGTGTGTGGTGTGAGTGAAGAAAAAAGTATGGACCTTTTTAACGAGAACCTCGAGAATGTCCGCCCCATTAAAGTAGGTGAAATCCTCAAGGGCAAAGTCATCAAAAAAGGAGAAGAAGGCTATTTCGTTAACATAAATTACAAAGCTGAGGGGATTCTTCCTTTTTCTGAAAAAGCCCTGGGAAGAAGCGGTGAAGTCAAGCACGAATTGCAAGAAGGAGAAGAAATATGGGTTATGGTAAACCGCATTGATGAACAGGGCTATGTCTGGCTTTCCCGGGAACGTGCCCGCTACCAGGGTGCCTGGTTTGATATAGAGGAAAGTGTGCGTGAACAAAAACCCCTCCAGGCCAAAGTGGTGCGCAAAGTCAAGGGAGGGCTCATTGTTGACATTGGTATCAATGCTTTTCTTCCCGCCTCCTGCATTGACGTCGTCCCGCAGAAAAATCTGGATGAGTGGATAGGCAAAACTCTGGAAGTGAGGGTAATTGAAGCGGATCGCAAAGCCAGGAATGTAGTGGTTTCTCGTCGCATAATCCTTGAAGAAGAGGAGCGACGGAGAAAGCAGGCCCTTATAGACTCCCTTGAAGTTGGACAAGTGCGTAAGGGTGTGGTAAAGAACATCACCAGTTTCGGTGCTTTTGTGGACCTGGGAGGTCTGGATGGTTTGCTGCACGTTTCGGAACTTTCCTGGGGGAGAGTGAACAAAGTTGAAGATGTGCTCCAGAAGGGCGATGAAGTAGAAGTCAAAGTTATTGCCTGGAACCCTGAAAAAGAGGAAGTCTCCCTGAGCTTGAAAAGGTTAACTCCGGACCCCTGGGATAGCATCACTGAACGGATAAGCCCTGGAGATATTGTGAAAGGCAAAGTGGTTTCCATGCGTGATTTCGGCGTCTTTGTGGAAGTCGAAGAGGGAATAGAGGGTCTGATTCATGTTTCAGACCTCTCCTGGAGTTACGTACGTCACCCTCGAGAAGTGGTCAAGGTGGGCGATGTCGTCGAAGCACGAGTGCTGGAGATTGACCCTGAAAACCGCAAGCTTTCCCTGGGCTTGAAACAAGTTTTCCCGGACCCCTGGGAAAACATTGATGAAAAATGTCCCCTGGGAAGCACGGTAAAGGTTCGGGTTACCAAAATCACGCCCAGGCGTGCCCTGGTTGAAGTTGAGGAAGGCATTGAGGGTCACATTCCACTGGAAGAACTCTCCTGGAAGAGAATCACCAGAGTTAACGAGGTTGTCAGGAGAAACCAACTGGTAGAGGCGAAAGTCATCGATGTGGACCGGGAGTCAAGGCGGGTTACCTTTAGCATCAAGCAACTGCGCCCCAATCCCTGGGAGGAAGTGGCCCGTAGATGGAAGGTCGGCGACATGGTAGAAGGGAAAATTCAGCGCTTGATGGGATTTGGTGCTTTTGTTGAGCTTGCCCCCGAGGTTGAAGCGTTATTGCCTCTCTCTGAAATTGATTGGGAACCGGTAAAACACCCAGGTCAGGTCTTAAAGAAAAACCAGAGCCTCCAGCTCAAGATCATAGAGTTTGTCCCCGAGGAGCAAAGAATCGTGGTTAGCCGTAAGGCCCTGCTTCCCGACCCCTGGGAAAGGGTAAAAAGCAGGTATCCGGTAGGAAGCATCCACGATGGCAAAGTAGTAAGACTGGTTGATTTTGGCGCCTTTGTGGAACTGGAAGAAGGATGGGACGGTCTGGTCCACATCTCCGAAATTTCTGAAGAACGCATTTCTTCCCCAGCCGAAGTGCTTTCGGTCGGTGAAAACGTTCGGGTGAAGGTTATCAAGCTGGACGACCAGGAACGCAAAATCGGGTTGAGCATTAAGCAAGCCCAGAAAGAAGAAATGCTGACCAGCAAAGAGGAAACCTCTGCCCAGGATGGAAGAGTGACCCTGGGAGATGTTATTGGAGAAAAGCTGAGCTCTATCCTCAACAACCTTCGTAAATGATGCTGGATAAGGAACGTTCTTCGCTTTTTAAGCTTTTTAGTTCGGTCAAGGAAGAACTGAAGAACGTAGCTTCCTCTTTCGAAAAAGTGGTAGTTGCTTTTTCGGGGGGCGTAGACAGTACACTCGCCCTGTTCATTGCTATCTGTGCGCTGGGCAGAGAAAAGGTTATTGCTTGCACCGTAGACTGGGGTAAGTACTTACCCTCCCAGGCAAGAAGGAATGTGGAAGCGTTGGTTCGCGAATTTGGAGTAAAGCAGGTATGGATTGACGGAGAAAAAGATATTGTCTCTGTGGCCCGGGGAGGTCCTGCTTGTAACCGCTGTACCCGTAAAGCCAAGTTGGGCAAAATAAGGGCTCATTTTGGTGAAAAAGTGCTTATCGTGGGAGGGTTTAACCGCAGCGACAGCTGGGGTATGCGGGGAATCAAGTTTTTTAACGGCACCTTTTCGCCGCTTTTTCAGTTTGACAAGACAACGATCCTGAAACTTGCTCATTTTCTGGAAATTCCAATTCTGCGCATTGGAGAAAACGAGCAGCGAGAAGGCTGCTTTCTGAAACACCTTTTAAAACCCTTGGCTTCGGACTTCCATGGTAGCGCTGTGGCCAAGAGTAATGCCTACCTTTTGAACACCCTGGAGCGCTCAAACTTTCATGCCCGAATAGCCAACGTCAAAATCATCGGCACCCTTCGCAAAAACATCGCTCTGGTGAACCTTTCACCCTCTCCACCCCCCACCCTGCGAAAAACACTGGATGCAAACCTGCGGGCAATTTCGGAAGTTGATGAAATTTTCTGGGTGGAAAAACTGCTCACTCTGGTAGCCAGAGCAAATCCTGGCCAGTATAATAACGCTGAGGCTCTCTACTGGATAGAGCGGGGGAAACTGCAACCAGACTTTGTGGTTCCCATAACAGTGCGATGGTTACCATCCACCAATCGGCGCTTGAACACTTTTCAGGTTGTGGACTTCGAAGAAAGGCGGTCGAGCTATGAACAGCAACCAACTGAGGCAGCTGTTTCTATCCTTCTTTGAAGAAAAAGGACACCGGGTCCTTCCCAGTGCTTCCCTGATACCAGATGATCCTACTCTCCTTTTGACCATAGCGGGTATGGTTCCCTTCAAACCTTTCTTCCTGGGTAAAAAAGAGCCCCTGTATCCGCGCGTGTGCACGGTCCAAAAGTGTGTACGGGTGAGCGATCTGGACAAGGTGGGCTTTACCAGGCGCCATCATACTTTTTTTGAAATGTTGGGCAACTTCTCCTTCGGAGATTACTTTAAGAAAGAGGCCTGCATCTTTGCCTGGGAGTTCCTGGTGCACAGGCTGAAGCTGTCTGAAGAGAAACTCTGGGTTTCGGTTCACGAAAAAGACGAAGAAGCTTTTCACATCTGGAAGGACGTGGTGGGGGTACCTGAAGAGAAAATCGTCCTTCTGGGGGATGAGGACAATTTCTGGGCCTCTGGTCCCGTGGGTCCCTGCGGTTACTGTTCAGAAATCTATTTTGACTTTGGAGAGAGGCTTTCCTGTGGGAAGCCAGAGTGTAAACCCGGCTGCGATTGTGACCGCTATCTTGAGGTCTGGAATCTGGTATTTATGGAATTTGACCGACAGAGCGATGGCAGCTTGCGTGAGCTCCCTCGCAAAAACATTGACACCGGAATGGGGCTGGAGCGCATTGCCTCGGTGGTGCAGGGAGTAGACAGCAATTTCGAAACCGATCTTTTCCTACCCATCATCGAAGAGCTCAAGAAGCGGAGCGGACTTGATTACCATTCTTCTACTCTTCCTTTTTTTAGAGTAGTTGCTGACCATGTGCGGGCAGTTACTTTCTTGATTGCCGACGGAATTTTTCCTTCCAACGAAGGCAGAGGCTATGTCCTGCGCAGGTTGATTCGCAGAGCCTATCGCTATGGCAGGAAGTTGGGACTTGAGAAGCCTTTCCTGTATGAACTGGTCTTCAAAGTTATTGAAATAATGAAGGATTTTTACCCAGAGCTCGTTGATAAATCACGCCTGATTTCTCAGGTAGTTTTTCAGGAAGAAGAAAAGTTCGACCTTACTCTGAAGTCAGGGCTTTCTCTGCTGGAAGAGATGGTGAGCAAAGCCAGAAAAGAAGGGCTGAAAACAGTTTCAGGTAGGGAAATATTCAAGCTTTACGACACCTATGGTTTTCCAGCCGATGTGGCTCGGGAAGTGCTTCAGGAAGAGGGCCTGGACTATTCTGATGAAGAGTTCAAGCAGGAAATGGAAGCCCAGCGCCTGCGGGGCAAAAAGGCTTTCCAAGAAAAAGAACAGGCACTCAGGGATTACAAAGCCCTTGAAGAGGCGCTTGGTTCATTCAAAAGTGAATTCACAGGCTATGATAGCCTGGAAGGGGAGAGCAAAATTCTGGTTTTGTTGAGCAAAGAAGGCTTCTGTGACCAGGCTGCACAAGGAGAAGAGGTTTTTCTGGTCCTGGAACGGACTCCCTTTTACCCGGAAAAAGGTGGTCAAGAATGGGATACCGGCTTTATCATTGCCCCACAGGGGTTGGCAAGGATAAATAGGGTTTTCTTGGTGGGGGAGTCCTGCATTGTCCATCAAGGACGGGTGGAACGAGGCAGGCTGCAAGCGGGCGAGGTGGTGGTTGCCCGGGTTGATTCCCGAAGAAGGAGAATGCTGGCTATTCATCACACCTGCACCCATCTGCTTCACCGGGCGCTGCGCAATCTGCTTGGAGAACAGGTTAAACAGGCTGGTTCCTGGGTAGGTGAGCAGGGGTTGAGGTTTGACTTTGCCCATTTTGCTCCCCTCACTGAGGAGGAAATCAAAGCGGTGGAAGCAGAAGTCAACGCAAAAATTTTTGAAGACCTGCCAGTTGTGGTGAGCTATACCACCCTGGAGGAGGCCCGCCGGAGTGGAGTGATTGCTCTTTTTGACGAGAAATACCAGAAAGAGGTACGGGTAGTGCGGGTTTTGGGGTACTCTGCAGAACTGTGCGGAGGAACACATCTTACTCGAACTGCTCAAGCTGGCCTTTTTCGAATAATTTCTGAAGGAAGCATAGGTTCTGGCATACGCCGTATAGAAGCTGTAGCTGGTCCACTGGCTCTGGAAAGGTTCCAAAAAGACGCACAATTGGTAAAATCGCTTAAAGAAGCGGTTGAAATCGATGAATCGCAACTTCTTGATAAAGTGCAGGGGTTACTCGAAGAGAATAAGCAGCTTAAAAAGGAGTTAACTCAGTTTAAAAGACAGGCAACAGTGGACCTCGTTCGCCAGAAAATCCTGGAAAGCAAGGAACGGGTATTTTCCCATCTCTTTAGCGACGCCTCCTTGGATATCGAAACTCTGCGTCCAGTTTTTGATGAATTACGAGACCAGCCTCTTTCCCGGGTGGTTGTTTTGGGGATGGAAAAAGAGGGTCGAGTTCAGGGTCTGGTGGGCACCACCGGACAATTAGTAAGGAATCTGGACCTTAAAAAGCTGGTCAAAGAAGCCCTCAAGGTTTCCGGGGGTGGGGGAGGAGGTCGACCTCACCTGGTCCAGTTTGGGGGTGTACCCCGGGACAAATGGGCAGCGTTCGTGGAGGAACTGTGCAGGCTGGTAAACAGAGAATCCCCAGAATAATGGCTATCGACTGGGGAACCAGGCACCTGGGCCTGGCTTTCAATCGGGGCAGCAACTTTGCTTTTTCAGGGGGAGTCTTGGCTGGAGGCACTCTCCAGGAGACGGTCTCCAGAGTACTTGAGCAAGCCCGAAAAAACCAAATTGAGCTTATCGTGGTGGGTTTTCCGCTGCGGCTGGGAGGAGAGGAAAAGCGGGAGGCCAACCTGGTGAGAAAGTTCCTGGAAAAGCTAAAGAAAGAGTTTTCCGGAGAAGTGGTTCTCCTCGATGAGCGTCTCACCACCAAAGAAGCAGAACGTAGGCTACTCGAAGCGGATCTTTCCCGTAGTCGGAGAAAAAAAATCATTGACCAGCTTGCAGCGGTTATCCTGCTTGAAACCTACCTTAAACGCTATGAAGTCAAAAACCGTTCTTGAGCTCTCCCTTTTGTGGATAATATGTGTTCTGGTCTATCTTTGGTTTTACGCTGACTTTTCCGAAGGGGAAAGTTTTAAAGAGGTGCTGATTCCCAAAGGGCTGTCGGTGAGGGAAATAGCGCTTCTTTTGAAAGACGAAGCAATCATTCGAAATCCCTGGCCTTTCCAGGTCATGGCTGGTTTGGTTGCTCCCCGGGGACTGCGTGCCGGGAGTTACCTTTTAAAGCGAGGAATGCCCCCTGCACAACTCGTGGAAATACTTACCAGGGGTGAACAGCTCCTCGTTAAGGTTACCTTTCCAGAAGGCTTCACTTCTCAGCAAATGGCCCAGGTGCTGGAAGAAAAGGGGATTTGCTCCAAGGAAGAATACCTCTCTCTGGTTGATAATCCTACCCTTTTTGATCGGGAGTGGTTGAAAGGACTCTCTTCCTTAGAAGGTTTTCTTTTTCCAGATACCTATTTTTTCTCAGTGCCCGCTTCCCCTCATCAGGTCATCGAAGCACAGCTTGAGCGCTTTGAAGAAACTTTCCTGAGAGAACATTACTGGAAGAGCGAGGCCCCGCTTCCTTTGCAGGGCCTGGTTATCCTGGCCTCACTGGTAGAGCGGGAAGCCAAAGCTGCTGAAGACCGTCCCCTGATTGCTTCTGTATTCCTGAACCGCCTGCAAGCCGGCATGAAGCTGCAATCCTGTGCCTCTGTAGTTTATGCTCTGTATAGGGAAAAGGGGGTCTGGGTTGACCATCTAACGCTTGAAGATTTAAAAATCAATTCTCCCTTTAATACTTATCTTTCCAAGGGGCTTCCTCCCCAACCTATTTGCAATCCGGGTCTTGCTTCTTTGCTTGCAGTACTTTATCCTGAAAAAAGCGACTACCTTTACTTTGTGCTCGGTGAGGATGGTCGGCACCGTTTTTCTCGTACTTACAGGGAACACCTTGAAAACCGGGAGCAGGTTACCCCATGAAGTCTCTGTTTCGCAGATGGCTGCCGGACCTTTACGTAAGAAAACTTTCTGATATTCCTCTTGATGCACTGCGCAAAAGAGGAATAAAAGGTTTTATTCTGGACCTTGACAACACCCTGGTGGCCTGGAATGGATACCAGCTTTCTCCAGATACCGTTTCCTGGATGCAACGGGTTAAAAACCTGGGCTTTCAAGTGTACATTGTTTCCAACGCTCTACCGCGGCGAGTCCGCTACTTTTCTGAAAAGCTTGAGGTTCCGGGAATCCATTCTGCACGCAAGCCACGCCGTCGTGGATTTCGGGAAGCGCTCAAAGCTATGGGCCTGGAACGCTCAGAAGTGGCAGTAGTAGGGGACCAGGTGTTCACTGATGTGTGGGGCGGGAATCGGATGGGTCTTTTTACCATCCTGGTCATTCCGCTCAACAAAAAGGAATTTCTTTTGACCCGCCTGGTCCGCAAAATAGAGAGATGGTTACTCAAAAAGCACTGGAGGAAAGCATAGTGCCATGCGGATAACGTCAGAATTTTCACTGCTTGCGCTCCTGGGACATCCTGTCCAGCATTCCCTTTCTCCTCTTTTTCAAAACGCTGCGCTCCAGAAACTGGGACTTCCCTATGTGTACCTTGCTTTCGATGTTGCTCCCGATGATTTAAAAGATGCGCTCTATGGCTTGAAAGCGCTGGGATTCAGGGGTGCCAATCTCACCGTGCCCCATAAGGAACTGGCAGTGAATTTTATGGATAGCCTGCATGAGCATGCTGCGTTGCTGGAAGCAGTGAACACCGTGGTAAACGAAAACGGAAAGTTGGTCGGTTATAACACTGATGTGGCGGGTTTTATGAAAGCCCTGCACAAAAATGGGGCACAGCTTGAAGGCAGAGAGGTACTTCTCTTGGGAGCCGGAGGGGCAGCCCGAGCAGTGGCCTGTGCACTGAATGAAGTAAAGGTTACCAGAATATGGGTTGCTAACCGTAGCTGGGAAAGAGCCAGGCTTTTTCTGGAGTGGTCTCGCAAAGCTCTCACCTGTCCGGTGGAGAGTCTAAGCTGGACAAGCCTTTTTGAACAACCAGATAAAGAACCAACCTTCAGGGAGATTTATGCTATAATCAACGCAACGGCACTGGGCTTAAAAGGTGAGGAGATACCCCTTCCCTGGGGATATCTTTCAGGCCTTCACTGGGTTATAGACCTTGTCTATGGCAAGAAAGGAACGCCGCTTGTGAAAAAGGCAGAGGAGAAAAACATCAGGAACTTTGACGGAAGGGATATGCTGATTTTTCAGGGAGCGGAAAGCTTCCGATTGTTTACTGGGCACCAGGCCCCGCTTGATGTGATGTTCGGGGCACTCGAAAGCTAAATGCCGAAGGGGGTTTCTGTTTGGCTACCAATCACACACAGCTTCCTTCCCTGAATTCGCGAAAACTGGGTGAAATACTGGTTGAGCGGGGCAAGATAACCCCTCAGGAGTTGCAGGAAGCACTAACAATTCAGAAGGAAACCGGCGAAAAGCTGGGTGAAATTCTCCTCAGAAAAGGCCTGGTTACGGAACGAGACCTTTTTGACGCCCTTGCCCAGCAACTGGGAGCTCCCTACGTGGACCTCAGCAATTACCTGATTGACCCCAAGGTGGTCGCCCTGCTTCCCGAAAAGTTCTGCCGCCAGCACAAAGTGGTTTTGATAGGAGAGGAAAACGGTACTTTGCTTTTGGCCATGGCTAACCCTGTGGACGTGGTAGCCATTGACCGGGTAGAGATGATGACCCGTCGTAAAGTGAAACCCCTTATGGCTCCCGCAGAAGATATTGAAAGAACCATAAACACCTATTACGGCATCGGAGAATCGGTTGAAGAGATTGTGAGGGAAGTAGAAGATGAGGGTGGAGCGCTTGCTCTTTCTATGGATGAAGAGGAAATCCGCATCGACCAGCTCCGGGCCTTGGGTGAAGAAGCTCCTATCGTGCGGGTGGTCAACATGATCATTCTCCAGGCTATCCGCAGTGGCGCCAGCGACATTCACATTGAGCCCCAGGAAGAGAAAGTGCGCATTCGCTTCCGGGTTGATGGTATTCTTCGCGATGCAACCTCCACCTCGGTGAAAGTCCACCCCGCCCTGGTCTCCAGGGTGAAAATTCTGGCCCGGATGGACATCGCCGAGCGCCGCCTGCCCCAGGACGGCCGCTTCCAGGTAATGGTTGACAACCGGGCTGTCGATTTCCGGGTATCCTCGCTTCCCACCATTTACGGCGAAAAAATCGTGATGCGCATTCTTGACAAATCTGCTCTGGTTCTGGACTTAGACCGCCTGGGTTTTGAACCTGAAGAACTCGAAAGGTTTTATCGGATTATCCAGTACCCCTACGGCATGATTTTGCTCACCGGACCTACCGGAAGTGGAAAAACCACTACTCTGTACTCAGCGCTCAACTTTATCAACAAACCCGATTTGAACATAATCACCATTGAAGACCCGGTAGAGTACCGCCTGGAGGGTATTAACCAGGTACAGGTAAAACCCCAAATTGGCCTCACCTTTGCCAACGTTTTACGTTCCATCATGCGTCAGGACCCTGATGTCATCATGGTGGGTGAGATTCGGGACCGCGAAACGGCTGAAATAGCGGTTCACGCAGCGCTCACCGGGCACCTGGTTTTCTCCACTCTGCACACCAACACTGCCTGTGGAGCAGTAATCCGGCTTGCTGAGATGGGTGTAGCCCCTTACCTGATTTCTTCAGCCCTGGTTGGTGCCGTGGCTCAGCGCTTGGTGCGCAAGATATGCACTTTTTGTCGGATACCTATTGAGGTGAAAGGAGAAATTGCTCGGGAAATAAGCGAGGGTGAAGAGAGCGTGGTCACCGTGTATCGAGGCAAGGGTTGTTCTCGCTGCAACCAAACCGGCTACCGAGGCAGAGTAGCAGTGAGCGAGGTCTTAGTCATGGACGAAGAATTGCGGCAGATGGTGCTTTCAGGAGTCACCGAGCGGGAGCTTGCCCGCAAGGCGCAGGAAAAGGGTATGCGTACCTTGAGAGAAAACGCCCTGCGCAAGGTCCGCGCAGGTATCACCACCATTGAAGAGGCTTACCGGGTAACCGGCAATTTTCTGTAAAAATTTCTTTGATTCGTTCGATTGCCTCTAAAGTTTTTTTCCTCTTTACCGATATATAAAAGAGAAGAGGATACGCTATGGATATTATTGAGCTTTTGAAAGAGGTAATTGAGCGGGGAGCTTCAGATTTGCACCTTACGGTGGGAAAACCTCCCACTTTTCGGATAGATGGGAGGTTAATTTTTTCTGACCATCCCCCTTTATCTTCCCAGGATACCGAGGAAATGGCTCGCTCGCTCCTTGACAGCAAGAGATGGCAAAAGTTTGTGGAGGAAAATGAGCTTGACTTTTCAACCGGCATTCCCCAGGTGGGACGTTTCAGAGTGAACGTTTATCGCCAGCGCGGCTCCTGTGGTCTGGCAATACGTGCTTTGAGTTACCACATACCCTCCATGGAGGAGCTGGGGCTTCCGGTCTCTGTTCTGCAAAAGCTGGCTTCCCTTCCTCGGGGGCTGATTCTGGTTACCGGACCCACCGGAAGCGGAAAGTCCACCACTCTTGCTTCGATGATTGACTACATCAATTCCACTCGCTCCTGCCACAT
>JARRBX010000087.1 GCA_029982245.1 Candidatus Atribacteria bacterium
TACACCGTTTTTTGAAACTGGGCAAAAAAACGGTTTTCTTCACTGATCCAGTAGCTGCAGCCATGTTTGCTCGTTTACTGGGACCGAACGATACTGTAGTCGCCATCTCTTTCTCAGGTCTCTCAGTAGACGTAATTGAAATTGTCAAGATTGCTAAAGAAAATTCGGCCAAGATTGTTGCCATTACGAGTCAGGATAACACTCCACTCACCGATCTATCCGATGTAAAGATCTTCTCCTACTCTAAAGAAACCCGTTTTCGGACAGAGGCCATGGAATCACGAATCGTACAACTAAGCATCATCGATGCACTTTTTGTATCAGTGGCTATGATCAACCCCCAGAAGGCCTTACGGGAAATCCAAAGTACCACCAACCCACTTCCCTACAAGGTCGTACCCAAAAGACAGAGAATGGGAGGTGATGTACAAAAACAGCACTTAGTTCCTCCATCAACTCCTTAGGGGTGCGGTTTATGCGTTGTTTTAGGCCAGGTGTAATTCGTAACTTGTAACTCTAAAGAGCAATATCAGAAAGGAGGTATGTAAAGGTGAAGTTTCTTAAAGTGTTTTTGGTAGGAGCGATTTTACTTGCTCTGAGTTTGCCCGCTCTGGGGCAGGAAACTGTGGAAATCGAGTTCATGCAGTGGTGGCAGCCAGAAATGAAGGGTGATTCTTTCGATCAGATGATCAAAGATTTTGAACTTCAAAATCCAAACATCAAAGTAAAGCCGGTAACCTTACCCTATGCCGAGGTTAGAGACCAACTTCTGATCCAGGCGGCCGGAAAAACACTACCTGATGTGGTAGGAGTAGATCCTCAGTGGATGCACACCCTTATCAAATACAACGTGATTGAAAATCTTGATGCTTACATCGAAAGAGATGGAATAGATGTTTCCAGTCTGGCTCTAAAAAAGATTAAAGGCTCAGCCTGGATATTCCCGGTTACTTCCTACATTTACCCGCTGTTCTACAACATTGATCTTTTAAAAGAAGCTGGCTTCGAAGGTCCTCCTAAAACAAGGGAAGAGTTCCTTAAATATGCTGAAGCTTTAACCAAACCTGAAAAAGGACAGTATGCTTGGGTTTTGCCGCTCTCTTTGAGCCTCCCAAATGGAATCAGCAATGATATTTGCCCCTGGCTATGGGCCGCGGGCTTTGACATCATGAAAGATGGAAAGCCCTATCTAAACCACCAAGGAATGATAGATGTACTTAAGTTTATAAACGAACTATACCAGAAAGGCTTTATCAGTCCTGGCACGATGGGTAAACGCGAACCAGAAAAAGTAGAAGAATTTGCCAACGCTCGAGTAGCCATGATGATCAGCTCTGTAGCTCACATAAACATTCTACGGGAAAGGAACCCTAACCTGAATTTTTCGATTGCAGCTATTCCTGCACCAGCAGGATATGAAGGTCCTCCAGCCTTGCGAGTTGCTTCCTGGGATATCGGGATTTCTGCAGCTTCTAGCACGGCCGAAAAAGAAGCGGCCTGGAAGCTAATTAAGTACATCACTAGTCCTGAAGTAAACAGTTTCGTATGTAGTAACGCTAATGCTTTCCCCGGAAATTTACTTGCCAAACCGGACTACGTTGGTGGTGACCCAGTATACGAGCTAGCTTACGATCTTTTCACTAAAGCAGATCTGAAGTACCCCCTGGTGGGTGCACCCGAGGCTTTTGAGCTTGAACGTAGTTTTGCTGAGCTCATCCACGCAATGTTCCAGGGCGAAATGACTCCAGAAGAAGTAGCTGTTGAAGCGCAAAAAGTTTGGGAACAGATCTTTGCCGAAAACGAGTAGTTACTACTGTGCCCGGTATGGAGTGCTCCATACCGGGCATTCTGTGTTTATAAAAAATCCGTGACACAAAACAGCAGAGGTCAAAGCAGTTACAAATTCATTCCATTCAGGCAGGTGATCGTCCAATGGTCTTCAAAAAGTTTTTAAGAAAACATTTAGTAGCTTATGCTTTTCTGGGGCCTGCCACCATTTTGCTCATAGTGCTTTTATTCTACCCCATAGTCCTTGTAGTATGGAACAGTTTTCTCGATAACTCCATAATAAATCCTTCCCCTAAATGGGTGGGATTGCGACATTATCGGTGGGCCCTGGCCGACAGAGTGTTCAGTAAAGCCTTAAAAAATACCCTGGTTTTCACTATCTCAAGCGTAGCTCTGCACTTGATAATTGGTCTTGGTTTTGCGCTCTTGCTGAATGCTTCCATTAACCGGCGGATTCAAACTTTTTTCCGAGTACTTTTGATTCTCCCCTGGACTTTTACAGTAGCCATCGTGGCTATAATCTGGAGGCTCCTTCTTGATCCTTTAGGAGTGGTAAACTATCTTCTTTCTTTAATTGGTCTGATCAAGCCCGGTCTGGTATGGTTTGGGGATCCCCAGCGAGCCATGCAAGCGTTGATTCTTGCCAACACCTGGGGTGGATACCCTTTTATCATGGTAAGCCTTTTGGCTGGTTTACAGGGTATACCCGTAAGCCTTTACGAAGCAGGTACCGTAGATGGAGCAAATTCTTTTCAGAAGTTTCTATACATCACTTTACCTCAACTCAAACCAGTTATTCTAAGCATTGGCCTTTTGGATTTCATTTGGACCTACAGGCTCTTTGAACTCATCTGGCTCACCACGGGTGGAGGTCCAGGACGGGCAACAGAAACTCTGGGCACTTACATTTACAAGCTTGCTTTCACGCAGTATCAGTTTTCCAGAGCTTCTGCAGTAGCTGTAATTCTCGCTTTGACAACACTTGTTCTGGCCATCTTCTATCTCCGAGCCCAGAAAGCTAGTGAATAAAATCAAAGCCGATGAGAAAAAGAGGGGTTGAATGATGCGTTCTGTAAAGAAGTACACTCTTAGATCAAGAATTATAATATACACTCTGCTTGTGATCGCCGGAATTTTTGCAGTTTTCCCGGTTTCTTGGGCATTCTTGATGTCCACAAGACCTAATGTGGAAATTTTCAAGTGGCCACCAACCTTTCTTCCAGAAAAGTTTACTTTAGAACCGTACCGACAGGTATTCGAAAATCCTATCTACCTGCGTTTCTTTCTCAATAGTTACGTAGTAGCCATGGTAGTAACTCTGTCCACAGTAATAGTAGCCATACTCGCTGGCTACAGTTTTTCCAGATTCAATTTTCCTGGAAAAAGGCTACTCAATCTTTTCGTGGTAGGCACTCAAATGGTACCACCAATCACGCTTTTGATTCCTTACTTTTCAATGATCGTAGCTCTCAAACTCTTCGACACTTACAAAGCACTTTTCCTAACCTACATCGTGCTTACACTACCTTATGCTATCCTAATGATGACTGGGTACTTTAATACCATAAGCAAGGAGCTTGATGAAGCAGTTATGATCGACGGTGGCAGTAGATTTTATGCCCTGTGGCGTGTACTAGTACCACTTGCCCTCCCGGGCATTATTGCTACTACAGTCTTCAGCTTTCTCCTCTCGTGGAACGAATTCGCCTTTGCATTAACACTCACCAAAAGTAACAGCATGAGAACGATTCCCGTAGGTATTTCTTTACTTATGGGACAACATGCTTATGAATGGAACGTAATGATGGCCGTTTCCATTCTGGGAAGTGCTCCCGCCCTGGTTCTTTATCTTGTTGCCCAGCGGTATTTCCTGGCCGGCATGACCGTTGGTGCTATAAAAGAATGAAAAAGAACTGCAGGCGCTTTGCGAAATCAGTCCACATGCGAAACAAAACAATGGAAGGTAGGGTTTTGTCTTCATGAATCTTTATCAATTTCTAAAAAAATCACTCCAGGAAATAAGATGGGAACGTAGCATCTTTTGTGGTTATAGCGGCAACCTGGATTGGGTAGTAAGCTTGCAAAATGACCAATTCCTTCGCTTTGAGGAAAAAATGGGTTTTTGGCCTGATTCATTTTCCAAAAACCTTTGTATCCCAGAAATCTACACCATACCGGAGCTTATCAATTATGTGACTTATTTCATGCATACTGCCTCAGGCGGTGAGGGAGACCTCAAAAAAATGGATCTGGTTGAAGTAGTCATGCAGTCTACGTCGGGATACTTCTCCATTGGTGGAACGGGTGCTCAAGCCGCTAATTTTTTAGCTCACCTTGGCCTTTCACATGTACACCTTCACCTTCCCATTTACAACGCCTATTTTGCACAAGTGCTACATCCCAACCTACATGTTTATCACAACACCTCCTTTTATGCAAAAGAGATGGGGAAGGAGATAGTTTCTTCCTTATCAGAAGTACACTGCATCTTCGATTACGCAATGGGTACACTTTACCGCATTGGCAACAAGGTATTCAAAACCAGAAGATCTGACCGCATTATTCTAAGCTACGACCGTTGTAATTCTAACCTTCACATCAGTGAAGCGTTTAAAAAGGAACTCCTAAAGCCCAAAAAGGAAATTTCCTTTCTGGTATCTGGCTTTAATTCCCTTCGTAAAACGGAAGATTTATCTCGCTTCGTTAAAGAGAACCAGCTAATCATCGAGCAATTTCGAAAGACCCATCCTAAGGCTTCAATCTGTGTAGAGGAAGCACATTACTGGGACAAAGAAAAAGAGCGAATAGAAACAGTCGCAAAAAACATATATCCTATGGTGGACAGTGTGAGTATGAATGTCAGGGAATTTCAAACCATACGGCGGTGCTTAGGTTTTCAGAACCGGGATCCTGTCGAAGCACTGTACGCTATAGCAAGCAAATACGGTATCAGACGGGTGGGAGTTCACTCGGGAGAAAATTGTCTAGTAGTGAGCGCTTACCCCCTCGAACAAGAAATACTTGCCGATAGTCTCGGAATACTCCTTTCTGGAGCCAAGGCTTATTATGGACGTTTTGTAGGAAGAGAAGAGTTAGAAAAATTTCTTGTAACTTTTTGTGATTTTGCTTGCTCAAAAGAAATTCCTGTACCCAAACCTCTGGGAAGGGGGTACCAGGCCTTCACCATACCAACCTTAAAAGGCATACCAATCGTTTCTACCCTAGGTCTGGGAGATGCTTTCGCCGCTGGGCTCTTGGTATATCTTTGAAATTCTTTGAAATAGAGAGGAGATGACAGAAATGCTTTTGGTCTCTACACGTGAGCTCCTTGAGGAAGCTGAAAAACATAACATTGCTATTCCAGCTTTTAATTTTTGCAACCTGGAAACTCTCTATCCAGTTTTAGAGGTGGCCAAAGAGTTGCGCTCTCCAGTTATCCTTCAAGCAGCTTTCTCGGAAGTAGAATACTTTGGAGGAGAGTGCATTGGGGGATTTGTAAGAAAAACATTGAATCTTCTGGGAGTGCGAGCCGCTCTGCACCTTGATCACGGCAAAAGCTTCCAGGAAGCAGTAAGATGCATTCGATGGGGATTTACCTCGGTTATGTTTGATGGTTCACTCCTACCCCTACATGAAAATATGCGTATCACCAGACAAATTGTTGATGTTGCCCACGCAGTAGGAGTCTCAGTAGAGGGCGAATTAGGAAAAATCGGAGGTGCTGAAGAAAGCTTTGTCTCCGAAGAGGAAAATTTAACCGATCCTAATGTGGCAGCTCAATTCGTACAGGAAACGGGAGTTGATGCCATAGCTATCGCTATTGGTAACGCTCATGGTTTTTACAAAAAAGATCCTCACATTGACTTTGAGCGTTTACGAAAGGTTAGGGAACTTCTTGGCCCATTTCCTATTGTACTCCACGGGGGAACTGGAATTCCCGAGGAACAGATCAAGAAAGGTATCTCTCTGGGCATAAGAAAAGTTAACTTCAGTACTATCATTCGAGCCCAGTTCATTAAAACTTTTCGGTCTTATTCTCTCGAAAATCCCGAAAATTTTTTCCTCATGGAAATCACCCGGAAGGCCATGCAAAGCGTTAAAGATACTGTTGCCAATCTCATTGAACTTATGGGTTGCGCAAGGCTGTATTAACTCCAGATCCGAATCTTGTGTAGATTGTTCTGAAAAACAAATCGAAGAGGAAAAGTCTCGACGCTTCATCAAAACGAAACCAAAAGAAGAATAACAAACAAAAACCAGGAAAGAAACTTAGAGTGTAAGGGTTTCTCTCCTGGTTTTTGTTTCTAAGGTCTTTTTCCCAAGAAAGATAAGTCTTAAAAACCAGAAACTCGGCAAATAGAAACTGGCAAAACTGCCAAAATCAGTCCTGTGGTTCACTCACAAACGAAAGAACAAAAGCATCGCGATGAAACTCAGGCTATATTACGACTTGCTCAATAAATCCTCCATTCACCTTCGTATTTCCGCAAAAGTAGGGTTTCTGAATCGATTAAAAATTCATTTTCAAAACAAACCCATTGATTAAAAGGAGAAACCTGGGGTGCCGATGGTGGTTCAGGATATACATATTCTTCTTCGGCAGGAAGAGGATAGGATATTATCCAGCTGTTTTCGCAAAAACCACAA
>JARRBX010000088.1 GCA_029982245.1 Candidatus Atribacteria bacterium
AGTCATCAACGGATCAGGAGAGCCTCATGAACCATACACAGACCTGAGGGGAGCCCGGGGTTTTGTTACTGGAGAGGCCTGTATCATTCCTCAAACCTGTGTGGCCATCTACCAGGCAGAAACCCAGTAAGACTATGAAAAAGCAAAAGATATACTGCTCAAGGCTAAACCTTTACTTGATTTCTTCTTTGCTGGAGAACATGGTGCTTCTTACCTTATAAGAATAAAGGCTGCAATGAATCTGGTTGGGTTACCCGGTGGTATTCCCAGATTACCGCTTCTTCCTGCCAGCGAAGAAATCAAACAACAGGCCAAGAAGCTTCTGGACGAATATCCTTTGCCCGAACCATGGAATAAAAAGTGAATCCTATCAAGCAAAAATGTGCGATACTTTCCGCGCAAGCTGGGGAGCCACATCGGCTCCCCTATTTGCTACTCTATCTTTATATAGAGAAGGTTGAAAAATGGAAGCCATCATAGTTAAGGCGAAAGCGCTGAGCGATTATGCCCAATGCGTTCTTATAAAAGCAGGCCTGAAAAAAAGAGGATGCCTGCATAGTCGCTGATACTCTGGTGGAAGCAAACCTGCGTGGCGTGGACACCCACGGTATTGTCAGGTTACCCCTTTACTACTTAAAGAGGATTAAAAAGGGGCTCATTAACACCGACCCTGATTACCGGGTCATCAAAAAGTCTCACAGTACTGCAGTGGTCGATGCAGACGGTGGACCAGGACAGGTGGCTACTTTGCGAGCAATGGAACTGGCCATAGAAATGGCCAAAAACAGCGGAATAGGATTGGTAACCATCAAAAACAGCAGTCATTTTGGTATGGCAGCCTACTTTGCGATGAAAGCCCTGGAAAGGGACATGATTGGCATAGCCATGACCCATGCAGATTCCCGGGTAGCTCCTTTTGGAGCCAGAAAAGCCTACCTGGGAACCAATCCTCTGGCCATTGCAATACCTGCTGAAAAACATTTTCCAATAGTACTCGATATGGCAACCAGCGTGACTTCAATGGGTAGCATAATACTTGCAGCCATGGAGGAGAGAGAAATACCAGAAGGTTTAGCCATCGATGAAAATGGCCATGCAACGACTGACCCCAAAAGAGTCGCCGCCTTGCTTCCTGTCGGTGGACCTAAAGGTTCCGGTTTAGCAATTATCATTGACATTCTGTGCGGTATCCTTACCGAGTCAAACTTTGGTAATCACATCCACCGGGGAGACGATTTCTCCAAACCTGAAAAACTGGGACATCTTGTAGGAGCAATCAACATTGCTTCTTTCTGTGACCCAGTAAAGTTTAAACACAGAATAGACCAGATGATATCCGAAATAAAAAGTCTTCCTCCCGCTCCAGGATTTGATGAAATTCTGCTACCCGGCGAAAGAGAATTCAAAACAAAAGAAGAGCGCCTGAAAAAGGGCATTCCAATCCCTCAAGAATTCTTTGAAAAACTACAGAGGCTCGAAGGTTGTTATCTGGAAACAGATTAGCATTTCCCCACAGTGTAGTATAATAACTGGCGGGTTATTGTTTTTCATCCAGAGTTTGAGTTCTATCACAAAAGAGAGGATATGATGCGTAACTCAAGAAAAAATGACACCTTAAAATCGGTGGAAAGAGCACTTCAAATACTGGAAGCTTTTACTCTGGACCATAATGAACTGAGCGCTGCAGAAATCGCTCAGAAAACCGCCCTTCCCAAAGGAAGTATCTATCGCTTTTTAAAAATACTGCTCAACAAGGGTTTCCTGGTTCGTGATTTCCGGAGCGGCAAATACCGACTGGGAATCAAGGTCTTCGAGCTGGGGAGCATTGTCTGGAAGGGTATGAGCTTGAGGCAAGTGGCTCTGCCCCTCATGGAAGAGCTCTCCCGCTGGAGCGGAGAAACAGTACACCTTGGAGTCCGGGATGGACATGAGGTAGTGTCTATAGAGGGTGCAGAAAGCGACCAATCCTTGCGAATAGCCCTCCCGGTTGGCAAAAGAGTTTGTCTCCATTCAACAGGTATTGGTAAGGCTATTCTTGCTTTCCTGAGTGATGAAGAAATTGAAGAAATAATTGAGAAGAAGGGGCTTCCAGTTTTCACACCCAATACCATAAGCACCAAAGAAGCACTGTGGAAGGAAATCAAAACCATCAGAGAAAGGGGATACGCAGTAGATAACGAAGAAAATGAACCTGGTATACGCTGTGTTGCTGCTCCAATAAGAGATTACTCAGGCAAGGTTATTGCCTCCATGAGCATTTCCGGACCCTCTATGAGAATTACCGACGAAAAAATCCCCCTTTTTGCTCAGAAAGTTATAGAAACCTGCAAAAAGGTCTCCCGTAGCCTTGGCTACGTAGGAAGCTAAGAGTATGGCTACGAGAACGTGAGCATCAAATAACTCCATTCACCACATAAAGCGGTCTTTCTCCTCGCTTAACCCGCAAGCAGTTTTCAATCACCACTTCGCCCAACCTCTCCAGAGCTTCCACTGTGCTCCCTCCAATGTGAGGAGTTAAAACCACATTATCGAACTCAAGAATTCTGTCCCCCTCAGGTAGTGGCTCTCTGTAAAAAACATCCAGAGCCACTCCAGCAATACGTTTTCTCTGCAAGGCAGCGATGAGAGCAGCGTGATCCACCAGTCCACCGCGAGAAGTGTTCACAAGATAAGCTCCGGGCTTCATAAGCTCAAACTCTCGCTCAGATATAAAGTTCTGAGTCCTCTCAGTAAGCGGCATGTGAATGGTAACTATATCTGAGACTTGCAACAACTCTTCTTTGGAAACCAGCCTTACGTCGTGCCTTTTCGCAAAATCCAGGTTGGGTTGAATATCAAAGGCGATAACTTTCATACCATGAGCACGGGCTCTGAGCGCCACGGCTTTCCCAATGGCACCCAATCCCAAAATGCCCAGTACCTTGCCGGCAAGTTCCCGCCCGAGCCAGAAACGCCATACACCTTTTCTCAAAAAGGCATCAGCCTTCACTATATTTCTCAGCAAAGCTATGATGAGCCCTATGGTGAGGTCTGCCACCGAATCGGCATTGGCTCCTGGAATGTTGGCAACATAAATCCCCCACCTGGCGGCTGCTTCGCAATCCACATTTTCGTATCCAGCCCCAAAACGTTGAATCAGCTTCAGTTGCGTAACTCCCTCAAGATCGGAAGCAACAACCTTTTCAACACCTCCGGTAACATAAACGTGAGAGCCAGCAAGTAGCGACCTTTTCTTCTCCTGAGTGATTGGACCCTCAGAAAGCACAACTTCAACTTCAAAGCCCTCTTTTTCTAACCTATTCTTCATTCCCTCCACAAAACGAATGAATGACTCCGGGAAAACCAGGGCAACTTTATACATTTCGTCCTCCTTCCCTTCTTACAGGGTGAAATCCTGCTAAGTTTTTAAAGCTCCTTCTGTCAATCCTTCAACAATGTATCTTTGGGCAATGATGAAAAATATCATCCCGGGCAGTATTGCAAAAACACCACTCGCACATATAGAACCCCACTGAATGCCTTCGTCAGAAACAAAACGGAAGATTCCCAGAGTGATGGGATAAAGTTCCGGGGAATTAAGGCAAAGAAGAGGGAACATGAATTCGTTCCAGGACCACAGAAAAGAAATGATTGCTACCGCTCCTACTCCAGGGGCTACAACCGGTAGCACAACTCGAATTAAAGCCTGAAGCCTGGTAGCGCCATCAATTTCTGCTGCATCGAGCAACTCCCGGGGAAAAGCTCCAAAAATCCCTCTCAGCATCCAGATAGAAAGAGGATAAACCAGGACCACCAGAAAAGATATAACCCCAGGTCGAGAATTCACCAAACCCAACCTGGTCAGCATAATTAAAAAAGGCAGCCAGAGGCTCTGAGGAGGTATGATTCTGGTAGCAAAAAAGGTAAAAGCTATCTTTTCACTACCGCGATAAGGATACATCACCAGACCATAGGTGGTCAAAACACCCACCACCAGCACAAAGGCGGTTACCACCAGAGCGTATATAACAGAATTAAGAATGTTTAAAGGGATAGGGCTATTCAAGATAACCTTCACATAGTTATACAAAGTCCAGTCCTTTGGAAAAAGCGTGGGCGGCCAGGTGAAAATTTCACCTACAGACTTAAAAGAAGTTATGACTGTCCAGTATAAAGGAAAAAGCAAAATGGAACAGCCGATAATCAAAACTATATAGGGCGTCGCTTTCCACCTTATTGCTGCATCAATCTTTTCTCTAATCCAGCCCACCCCGGATTACCCCCTTTTCACGAAAACAAAATACAGCACGGGTCCTATGACCAGAGCCACAGTTATAAACATCAAAACACTTATTGCTGCACCGTGGCCGAAATTGAGATAAGAGTAAATAGTCCGCATTAAATAAAGACCAGCATGAAAGGTAGCTTTGCCGGGTCCTCCCTTGGTAAGCGCGTAAATAAGGTCTGGAGTCCTAAAGGTAAACATCCACACTATGAAAAAGGCTATCAGCATTTGCTTTTCAACGAGAGGTAGTGTAACATACCTGAACTTCTGTAGCTCGTCAGCACCGTCTATCGACGCTGCTTCATAAACTTCAGCCGGAACACTCTCCATGCCAGCGTGAATCAAAACCGTCATGAAAGGCACATACACATAGGCCGTACCAACCATCGCCGTGGCCAGAGCCCAGGTGGGGTGATACAGAAAAGCAATATTGTCAGAAACAATTCCCAAAAGGCGCAAAACATAGTTCACAATACCAATTTGGCCATCAAACATCCACTTGAAAACGATTCCGGAAAGCACCAAAGGCACAGACCAGGGAAGGATAACCAGCGTCCTGAAAAAAGCCCTCAATCGTTTGATTCTACGCAGAGACTCTGCCATAACCAGAGACACCAGAAAGGCCAACCCTGATGAACCCACGCTGTAGTAAAAAGCAACTCGCCAGCCAATCTTGAAGTCTCGAGAGGAAATAACCCGTAGATAGTTGCTAAATCCAACATATCCTCCCATGGTATATTTGTACTTCATCAGGCTAACCACAAAGTTGTAAGCCAGGGGGTAAGCTATAAAAGCAAGAAGCACTATCAAGCCCGGAACCGAACACAGAATACCAAAAGTGCTGTTTTTTAGCCGCATTTCTCCCACCAGAAAATAAGTTGTGGGAGGTTATTGCGTCTCCCACAACTTATGCGCTTACTGTAAAGTCTCATCAGCTTTTTCTTGTACCATCTGGAGAGCTTCATCAACCGTAATTTCGCCCTGGATAGCTTGAGCGAGAACTTCCACAAAAACATCCGCGATTTCGTTAAATCCGGGTGGATAAATTTCAAAGGCGGCTTTCAGAGCAGCTTCACGACGCCCTTCAAATCCTGGAATATCGGCTGTGCTGTCTACAGGCGTGGGAGCAGTAATGCCGAGTTCTTCCGCAGCCCGTTTTGCCAAATTCCAATCTACCTTCTTAATCTCCTCCTCGGCATTCTCCCAGAGGTACAACAACCCTGAATCATTACCTTCTACAAATAGCTCATTGCGCTGAGCCTCAAGGCTTCGTAGATAATCACCAAAGAGCTTCAAAGCAGCCTTGTAATTGTCAGCTATAGCACTATTAATTACCATGGAGTTACAACCAACCGTGCCTTTACCAGCATGTTCATCAGGGGTATCTGGAGCCCACTTTGGAGGAGCTATGGCGCCGAAGTCAGTCCCAACTTCGGGAGATACCTTGAACCCATAAGCAGTTCCTGAAGATAACCCCAGCACAAATCCTGCTTTTCCGGTCGAGAAGAAGTCCCCAGCTCCAGCAAAATTCCAGGTAATTGATTCAGGCGGAGCAAGTCCCTTCTTGATAATCTCAACCAGCCAGGAAAGAGCATTTTTGGCTTCAGGACTGTCAAAATGGTACCTTCCATTTTCAAACATTAGGCGTCCCTGAGAGTATACAAGAGGCAAGAAAGTTTCAAAAATATCGGGATTGGTTCCGGTGAAAATCAACGGATAGTAACCTTCAGGCTTCACCTCACGGAGTTTTTCGCCAATCTGGGTAAGTTCAGCAAAAGAAGAAGGTAGTCCTGCCCCAATTTCTTCAAGCCAGCTCTTGCGGTAGAAAATGGGGTGACCAATATAAGTCATGGGCAAAAGGTAGTAATGGCCATCCCAGCCAAGATAATTGGCCATGTTCGGGTTGTAAAGAGCTTTCACTTCCTCTGGCCAGAAATCATCCACAGGGCTCAGCTTTCCTGTTGCGGCAAGAGTGGCAAGATCAAAGGTCGGATTGTTAGCAAGCACAGCATGCACCGAAGTGTCACCAGTAGTAAGTACTGTTAACCCCTTAGACAGCGCTTCTCCAGGTGTGGCTGG
>JARRBX010000089.1 GCA_029982245.1 Candidatus Atribacteria bacterium
CTGATGACTCCTGTACCTAAAGGTACAGGAGTTTTTGTTTATAGCCCGAAATTTTAAATGTATTCAGAAAGGAGACCCAAAATGAATTACCTCGATTCCAGACTGAGAGAATATCTCAACAAACCTGGATGTCCTTTATGTCATCTTTTACGAGAACAGGATCAAAAATATCTTGACAGCATTTTTTGGGAAATGGTAAACGATCCCGAGCTGCGAACCCAGCTAATAAGAGATGGCGGCTTATGTGCTGATCACCTGCATCTGGTTTTCGAGGAACGTCCTTCGGTTCTTGGTATTGCCATCCTCTTCAGAGATTTGTTGATACATCACCTTCAAGGTGAGTTACCAGATTTCGGTAACATAAAGTGTCGCCTTTGTGTCAGGGATCAAGAAATGGAAAAGAAACTGTGCAAAGCTCTCACAAAACACTGGTCAGAGTGGAAAAAGCAATGGGGAAAGTATACCTTCCTTTGCAGGAAACACTCCCGTCTTTTGCCGCCGGAAGAAAAAACTTCCATTGAAATACACAGCTTCTCTGAAAAAGCACTGCATGAAGTGCTAAAACTTGTTAGTTCTTTTATAGAGAAATTCGATTATCAAAAAAACTATCTCCCTTTTTCTGAATTTGAAAAAGAATCCTGGCAGTATCTTCTGGAATTCTTTGCTTCCAAACCTCTTAGTAAAACTCTTCGAGGAGGAAAAATTTTATGAATGACTTGATACTAATTGCCACAGGTGGAGCAATTGGTGCAGTAGCGCGCTTTCTCCTGAGCGGCTGGTTCCAAAGTCTAATATCTTTCTCCTTTTTTCCCTTGGGAACTTGGTTGGTAAATCTCATTGGAAGCTTTTTGCTAAGTATAATCATGTACACAGCGGAGGCAAGTGGAATGCTCAGCCGTGAATTTCGGGTCTTCCTTAGTATAGGTTTTTTGGGTTCTTTTACCACGTTTTCGACCTTCGCATATGAATCATTCCGATTGTTCGAAGAAAAAGAGTACCTTTATTTCTTTTTAAATTCAGGGGGTGGATTCGGAACAGCTTTTTTCTCAATCTTCTTGGGTAAAATAGTAACAAACCTTTTATGGAGGTAAATCATGAGAAAGGAAGAGAGAGCTATCCTGCTGCGCATCTTCATTGGTGAATCCGATAAATACGATGGTAAGCCAACTTACCAGTATCTGCTTCAGGAATTCAAGAAACTCAAGCTGGCTGGAGCTACCGTGTTGCGAGGCATAGCAGGATTTGGAAAGAAAAGCTATCATATACAAACTACGTCGGTACTCAGGCTTTCCTCAGACCTTCCAGTGATCATTGAAGTGGTGGATACTGAGGAAAAAATAGCCCAAATCAAACCCCTCCTGGACAAGGTAGTCAAGGAGGGGTTAATCACCGAAGAAAGGGTTACTATTTATTTTTACGGAAGCAATGTTTAAGCTCATAATTAATTCCCGGCTTTCTTTTTGCACTTTTCCTCCAGATACTGGATAAATTCTCGGTAGGGGAGAAAAGCAAGACCAGTGTATCGATCCGCAGCACCATAGTAAAGGCGTATTTGGTCATTTTCTTCATCGACAATTGC
Organism: Candidatus Atribacteria bacterium; assembly: GCA_029982245.1. Taxonomy (GTDB): domain Bacteria; phylum Atribacterota; class Atribacteria; order Atribacterales; family Thermatribacteraceae; genus Thermatribacter; species Thermatribacter velox. Next base: position 1,580 of record JARRBX010000089.1, read on the forward strand.
CCCGGTTGGAAACACAACTCCAGGAACATCTCCCAGCCATTCAAAGCTTTCTTTAGGGCTCATAATCCACTCGTCAGTCCTGCATATAACCTGAGTGGGGTCTTCAAGGTCGAGTAGAGCTGCTCCGACTCGATAAAGGCTTCCCGAAGCAGTTTGCCGCACTCCATGATAAAAAATCAACCAACCCCAGGGAGTTTCAATGGGTTGAGGGCCAAGTCCTACTCGGGTATGATCCCACCACCCAGGACGAGTGGGTATCAGTATTTGATGATCACCCCAGTGTTTAAGGTCAGGAGAAAAAGAAATCCAGATATGTGCTTCCCCCCTGATGATGGGGCGATGTATAAGTGCATAGCGCTTTCCATGATCGGTTTTAAACCTGCGTGGAAAAAGGCAGGCATCCTTATCTTCAGGAGGAAGAAGCGAACCATGTTTGACAAAGTTTTTGAAGTCTTCAGTGAGCGCCAGAGAAACCACGGGACCACCCCTACTGAAAGAAACGTAGGTAACCGCATATCTTTCTTCTTCCTCAAGCCATGTAATTCTTGGGTCCTCTAACCCCCACTGCTCCTCGTTAATGTGGGCCTCCGGATAAAGAGCAGGTTCGGTGTCAATTTCCCAATCCTTTATTCCGTCTTTACTCCGAGCAAGAGTGAGATGTGAGAAACCCCGACAATCTTCAACCCGCACCAGAAGCAGAGTCTCGCCCCTGAAAAGCGTTGCTCCCGGGTTGAAAGTGGCATTAGCTGGGTAGGGCCAGCCATCCGGAGATAAGATTGGGTTCCCTTCATAACGCCTAACAAAGTTATTAAGCCCCAAAAAATTATGATTCACCAAAGCCATCACCTTCAAGCATAGCAGTTTGGTAGATTTCTGTTTTTAGAAATGACAAGTAGATTTATTATAGTATAATTTTACTGGCTTTATCCAGCTATGTTCGCTAAAAGGGAGGTAGACAGGTGTTCAAAATACTTGAGAAACAAGTACTGACCCCAGAGATTAAATTAATGGTAATTGATGCTCCGCGCGTAGCCAGAAAGGCGAAAGCTGGCCAGTTTGTTATCCTTAGAATCAATGACCAGGGAGAGCGAATACCTCTGACCATTGCAGACTTTGATCCGAAAAAGGGTACGGTAACCATTATTTTTCAAGAGGTAGGCAAAACCACCATGATGCTTGGCGAAATGGAAGCAGGCGATACCATACTGGACTTTGTAGGTCCGCTGGGCAAAGAAATGGAAGAGAAAAACTTTGGTCATGTAGTTTGTGTGGGAGGAGGTGTGGGCATCGCCCCTACTTTTCCCAAAGCCAGAGCTCTCAAAGAGGCTGGTAACAAGGTAACTTCTATAATAGGTGCCAGAACGGCAAGTATGCTTTTCTGGGAAGATAAAATGCGGGAGGTAAGCGATAAGCTCTACGTAACCACCGATGACGGTAGCTATGGAGAAAAGGGATTTGTAACCACCGTTCTGGAAAGAGTTCTTGAACAAGAAAAAGTAGACCTGGTAATAGCCGTTGGCCCAGTTATGATGATGAAGATGACCAGTTTGTTGACCAAAAAACATGGAGTGCCTACTCTGGTCAGTTTAAATCCCATAATGGTTGATGGAACCGGAATGTGCGGTTGCTGCCGAGTTAGTGTAAATGGACAGTGCAAGTTTACCTGTGTCGACGGACCTATCTTTGATGGGCATGCTGTTGATTTTGACGAGCTTCTGTCTCGTCAAAGGATTTACCTCGAAGAAGAAAAACGCGCTTTAGAAAAGTATCTGGCAACCAGAGCAAAGGAGGAAGCACACTATGCAGAATAGACTTTCTGGTCGTCCCAAAATGCCTCAGCGCCCTCCAAAGGAGCGCATAAAAGACTTTGAAGAAGTGCCTCTCGGATTACCCGAATGGGCAGCGGTTGAAGAAGCAAAACGTTGCCTACAGTGCAAGAAGCCACAGTGCGTGCAGGGTTGCCCTGTGGAAATAGACATTCCTGGTTTTCTCAAACTGGTTGCCGAAGGACGCTTTGAAGCCGCAATTGCCAAAATCAAGGAAAAAAACAGCTTGCCAGCCATTTGCGGAAGAGTATGTCCTCAGGAAACCCAGTGCGAAGAAAAATGTGTTCTTGGCAAGAAAGGACAACCCATTGCCATCGGTTATTTAGAGCGTTTTGTAGCTGATTATGAACGTGAAAAAGGTATCCAACCACCCTCGGTTCCTTCCTGGAATGGACATCGTGTAGCTGTTATCGGTTCAGGTCCTGCCGGCTTGACTTGTGCGGGAGACCTCGCAAAGATGGGCTATCGGGTTACCATTTTTGAAGCTCTACATGCACCAGGTGGAGTTCTGGTTTACGGAATACCCGAGTTCCGCTTGCCTAAGAGCATCGTTGCTCAGGAAGTCGACTATGTGCGCTCTCTTGGGGTGGAAATAGAGCTGAGCTGCGTAGTTGGAAAAACTCTAACTATCGACGATTTGAAAGAAGAAGGGTATGAGGCTTTCTTTATTGGCACTGGGGCCGGACTACCTTATTTTCTTAACATTCCAGGCGAAAATCTCAATGGTATATATTCAGCCAACGAGTTTTTGACCAGAACAAACTTGATGAAAGCTTACCTTTTTCCAGAATTTGATACTCCAGTCAAAATAGGCAGAAGAGTGGCAGTCATCGGGGGAGGAAACGTGGCTATGGATGCAGCACGCTGTGCTTTGAGGCTCGGAGCAGAAGAAGTATGCCTGGTATACCGCAGAACCAAGAAAGAAATGCCAGCTCGAGTAGAAGAAGTGGAAAGAGCCGAAGAGGAAGGTGTAAATTGTATAATTTTAACTAACCCGGTGAGATTTATAGGCAATGATAATGGTTGGGTCACCGGAATAGAATGTATTCAGATGGAGCTGGGAGAACCGGATGAATCAGGAAGAAGAAGACCAGTGCCTATCCCCGGTTCCGAATTTGTAATTCCCATAGACACAGTAGTAGTAGCCATAGGCCAGGGACCCAATCCTTTACTACTTGAAACCATAAAGGGACTTACCCTCAATAAAAAGGGATACATTGCTGCTGATCCCCAAACTGGGGCAACTTCTTTGCCAGGGGTTTTTGCAGGGGGAGACATCGTCACCGGTGCGGCTACTGTCATTTCGGCAATGGGTGCAGGCAAGCGTGCAGCCCGTTCTATAGATCTTTACCTGAAAGATCCCAATAAATTTCCACAGTGGAGGTAAAAACATGCGTGAGTTTGACCTTTTAGTGATTGGTGGCGGTCCAGCTGGATATGCGGGAGCCATACGTGCGGCACAAAGAGGGTTAAAAGTAGCGTTAATAGAAAAAAGAGAGTTAGGGGGCACTTGCCTCAATCGGGGTTGTATACCCACTAAGGCTTTATTTAAGGCTCAAGAAGTGCTGCATCTTGTGCAAAACGCTGCTCAGTTTGGGGTTAAGGCAAGTTATGAGGGTCTGGATTGGAACCAGGTCCTCAAAAGGAAAAACCAGATAGTAAAAAGGCTAACAGGTGGAGTAGGTTTTTTGCTACGCAAAGCTGGAGCAGAAGTCATTCAAGGGGTAGCTCGTTTTGTGGATGGGAACCAGATTGAAGTTACCAAGGCGGATGAGAGCAAGGAAGTATTGAAAGCGAGGTTTATCTTTCTGGCTTCGGGTTCCAAGACTGCTCTACCACCTGTTAGGGGATTAGAACTTGAAGGAGTAATCGACAGCGAAGAAGCACTATCTTTACCCTCCTTACCCGAAAGGCTTGTAGTCATTGGTGGAGGGGTTATTGGCATGGAATTAGCATGTATTTTTAACACTTTTGGTGTCCAAGTAGAAGTGATTGAAATGATGCCCAAGATACTGCCTCCGGTTGATAGCGAAGTGACTGCTTTGCTTACCGAAATGGTCGAAAAAAGAGGCATGAAAATCCACCTTGAAGCCAGAGTTAAAGCGATTCAAAAAGTAGCAAAGAGTCTTAAGGTTACTTTTGAAAAAGAAGGCCAGGAAAAAGAAGTACAGGGCGACCTGGTTCTCGTAGCAACAGGCAGAAAGCCCCTTTTAGAAGGGTTGAACGTTGAATCTACCGGGATACAGGTCGAAAACGGCATTCCCAAAACTGATTCAACCATGCGCACCAATGTACCCAACATCTATGCAATAGGAGATATAAACGGAAGACACATGCTGGCCCATGTTGCCTATAAAGAAGCTGAAGTAGCCGTGGCTAACCTGTTGGGTGAAAAAAAATACATGGATTACCGAGCCGTACCCAATTGTGTTTTTTGTTCACCCGAGGTTGCTTCAGTGGGCCTCTCCGAGGAAGAAGCCATCCAGAAAGGCTTTGATGTGAGTATCGGCAAATTCCCCTTTCGAGGCTGTGGAAAAGCGCTTATTGAGGGTGAGAGTGAGGGTTTTGTCAAGATCATCGCCTGTAAAAAAACCAAAGAAATACTCGGAATACATATCATTGGCCCGCAAGCGTCTTCTCTTATTGCAGAAGCCACGTTAGCCATGGCTCTGGAATGTACTCCCCAGGAGATTGCCGAAACTATTCACGCACATCCCACCCTTCCTGAGGCAACCATGGAAGCAGCAGAAGCCGTTTTTGGAGTTCCACTGCACTTTTCCTGAAGGAGGTATCTCTTGAGAAAGCTCCCGCTGGCCCACAAACATCTTGAAATCGGCGCAAGAATGGGGGGATTTGCAAGCTGGGAAGTGCCTCTTTTCTACAAGAGCATTCGCGAAGAATATTTCACC
>JARRBX010000090.1 GCA_029982245.1 Candidatus Atribacteria bacterium
AAGAGAGTATTTCAGACCTTTGATCAGCCAGGGGTCGCTCAAAACTTCTTTCCTGCTTTTGCGCCGCAGCAAAGACTCTATCTCGCTGACCTGTTCTTTGATAAAAGCTACTTTTTTGGCAACAATTTCATTCTCTGACATCAAAGATTCACTCCGGTTATCATTTCAAGGGCCTTTTTGTATCTCGGATAGATGTCTGCATATCTTCGGCTGATCGATTCTATAACCTCCGAAACCACTGCTTCGTTTTTAACCAGGAGAGGAACACCGCGCCTTAAAATTGCGAAAGCAAAAACGGTATCCACGTCACACACCGAAACCAGGTCAAAAGGATGTCCCTCGAAATTTCTCAACGCTAAATAAAGTTTTGCCAAAAAGAGGTCCACTTCTTTGTCTGATTTTACTGCACCGGGCACCAGGATGATACCCAAATCGATATCACTGTCAGGCCTCATAGCACAGTTAGCGGAGCCAAAAAGATATATGCCGGCAATTTCGCTGTACTGGCCAACTTTTTCTTCTACATAAGCTTTTAACTTATCTCTATCAATCTGAACCAGTTCTGATGGCATTTCCGTCACTGCCTTTCTCGACGAGAAAAACTCCTAAACAGCATTCTATGAAATAGAAAAAGCAAGTCAAGACAAAGGGGTTTTTATACTAATAAACGTAGAAGGCAAGTCGGGAAGAACCTTTTCAGAAAAGTTTCCACCTTCTTCCTCAAGGTGTTCGTAAACACTCCCTTTTAGAGAGTATAGCACCTTCTTTTATGAAAACAGCAAAGCTTGATGCAACCGTTAAAGTAAAAAGCGAGTGTTATAATGAAAAATGGTGATAATATGCTGGAAGCAGCTTTGGAAAAATTACGAACCTTTTCACCATCACACAAACAATATATCAAAGAAGTCTTAACCTCAATCATTGAGCATTACGGAAGCTCGCTATGCGTATTAGCCATTTTTGGCTCCTACGCTCGGGGCGAAAACCGCAAAAACTCAGACCTGGACCTTCTGGTAATCCTTGAAAGAGCTCAGAGCTTGCGAAAAAGGCTGGAAGAGTTTGAAGAGGCTATAAAAAGGACCGAACCGCTGGCTCAAAAACTCTACGAAAAAGAAGGCATTTACTGTGAACCCTCTCCCTACATCCTTTCCCGGGATGAAGCATTCACCTTTCAGCCCATATATTTTGACCTTTATGAACACCACATCCTGGTCTTTGACCCTCAAAACATGTTCCCCAGACTTATCACCTCCATAGGAAAAGTACTCCGAGAATACCGAGCCCAGAAGTTTTCCTGGGGCAACTTTTGGGGATGGAAAGCAGAAAAGTTTTTGGGAGGAACCAAGCTGTGAAAGCTGATGCGCTCACCAAAGCTTACCTTGCCAAAGCTGAGGTAAGGTTCAAAGCACTCGAGTTCTATCCCCGTGAGGGCGCATACTCAGACGTAGTGCGCGAAGCACAGGAAATGGTAGAATTTCTCCTGAAAGCAGTATTAAGAGCAATCGGAGTTGAAGTCCCTAAAATACACGATGTTGGTCGAGCGCTTGAACAACATGTCGAAATTCTCCCCCTGCCTCTTTCGAGGCATATTGGAGAAATAAAGCGTATCTCCAAGCGTTTACGGAAAGAGCGAGAGCTCAGTTTCTATGGCGCAGAGGATTTTATTCCTACCGAAGAATACGGCATTGAAGATGCAAAACAGGCAATTGAGGAAGCAGGCTTCGTTCTTAGAATAGTTAAAGAGGCTTTCGAAAGAAGTCAGGAGTAAATGGATTGCAACGGAATTTATTATCATTCCATGCAGAAAATCAAAGGACCTCTCTATCCGAACCAGAGTTATAATGCAGCAATTCATTGATTATGATCTATATATCAAAAATCCCATCGGAAGGAGGGGATTGCGCAGAATATTAGCTATGGCATATCTTTTTCTCCTGTAACAAAAATTTTGCTCGTGACCTCCTCCCACCCTTGAAAGGGTAAGCTTCCTCTTTCATTGAGGAAAGCTTACGCAGATATAGGGGGTACTCCCCAGAATCCGCGCAGCGACTTCCCTCTCCAGAGGCTTGAGTTCGGACCGGTCCAGTCCTACAGCCTGATCAAGGCTCAAGCTAAGCCCTTTTCTCAGAATGACCAAGGCGGCGTTTATGTCTCTGTCACACTTCCAGCCACAATCGCACACCATCATCCTGTCCAATAGGGAAAGATTTTGCTTCTTACCACAAGCAAAACATTCATTCGTGGTAGTCTCCATCATTCTTACAGCGACAGATGTCTCAAGGCTGGTTCTCAACCTTGACTTCAGTCCACCTATCCCTGAAGCATGTACTTGTTTGCCAAAGAGAGCAGCCCACCCCTCCACACAGTCATTCTGATATACTACCTTTCGGTATCTCTTCAGAAATGCCAGGACCTTGTTTTGAGCATCTTTACGCCTGTTGTGAAGCTTTTCATATTCCTTACTCAGAAGAAACCGGGCCCTTTCTCTGTTTCTGGAATCTTTCCGTGTTTGAGCTAGCTTCCTTTGGAGTTGCTTCAACCTTTGTGTTTCGTGAACTCCAAAATTTATCTTGATACCATTAGATAATGTCAACTTCGAGCTGCTGCCAAAATCTATCCCGATATCTTTATCGGTTGGACTTAAAGAAGAATACTTGTCCTTTGAAAGATAACACGCGACATGCAGGTAGTAACCGCTTGGTTTCTGTACCAGCACAGCGTTTGCTTCTGGTGTAGACCCAACACCCGGAATCTTCCTAATTTCTGAATCCTCACCCTATTACAAGCAAAATCTAAGCTGTATGTCACACCATACTGCTTGAGTGGTATTGAATTGACAAACTTTCTTGGTTTTAGCTTGCCAACCTTGTCGCCTTTTTCCTTCAGTTGACCCAACGCCCTCAGGTTGTCTTTGAGCCGATCTGCTATCTCCTGCTTTATCTGGGAGCCAAGGATGGTTAGCTTCCTCTGCTCATAACCAGCTCCCGTTTTGACTTCGACTGTGTTTACCTTGTTAGCAGGAATACGGAGTCGCTCCTGGTTTGATACCATCCAGTTGTACAACCACTTAGCTTCCAGAAACACTCTCTTACGCGTTTCAGTTTTGCTTTTGTTGAGGTTCTGGAGTTTTAACTCGTACACAACAGGCTGTTGGGTCTCCCTGCGTTGTCTTGTCTCCTTGAGGGTACTTTTTATCCGTTCTGCCTTAGTCATTTCCCTTTCTGATCCTCAATGTATTTTCGGATGGTCTCTTCTGATAGGTCTCCAACAGTTTCGCAATAGTACGATCTCGTCCAGAGGGACGGAAGTCGGCTTTTCAGAAAAGAAAACTCTTTCCTTAATATCCTAGAAGTGTATCCCTTAAGCGAATTGACAATAAAGTGGGGACTATTTCTTGGGTCGGCCTTTACAAAAAGGTGCACATGATCCGGCATAATCTCCATTTGAACGACTTCCACTCCAATTTCTTGGGCTTTCTTTAGTAGCAATACTTTCAGTTGCTCAGCTACTTCACCCACCAGAACCTTGCGTCGGTACTTGGGACACCAGATAAGGTGGTAGCCGATAGTGTATACTGTTGTGGTTGATCGTTTCCATCGTTTACCATTCATGAGACTCTTATACCACAAGTATTAGTTTTCTGCTTCATATCTAACAATCTAAACAGGGATGTCCGCCTTTCCTCCCGCCCTTGAAAGGATGGTCTTCCTCGTCGGGTTCCTGTATCACAGAAAATATGCAACCAATACCATGCACCATTGGCGAACAAGGCTAAAGGGGGAGGAAAAAACCAGGCCAAAAACCAATGCCGAAAGGAAGAGAGTTGTAAGGGAATACATTCACAATGCGTCGACACTGCCAAAATTAGCAGAATAAAGTTAAACAGTGCTTTCTGCAAAACCGAGCGTTTTCTAACTCGCCTCCAAAAGACAGGCATAAACCATTTAACACCTGACATCAGCAAAAATTTATTTTCTTTCGAAACCCTGCACATCCAAGTTTTCAGAAGAAGATAATTGACTTTTTTGACAACGTTGTCATAAAATGAGCTCAAATCCTATTGTTGCAACATTACCACTCAAGCAGAGAACCGCCCTGGTAGAGCAATGAACCTGCTTACAGGGCGAAAAGGAGGAACAAACACTATGAAAAGAGAAATGTTTCCAAGCGATTTTCTATGGGGAGTTGCTACCGCTTCTTATCAGATAGAAGGAGCCTATAACGAAGATGGAAAAGGCGAGAGCATTTGGGACCGCTTTGCACACACACCAGGAAAGATCAAAGATGGTACTACGGGGGACATTGCCTGTGATCACTACCACCGCTACCACGAAGATATTGCCCTTTTGAAAGAGCTGGGAGTTAACTCATACCGCTTTTCGGTTTCCTGGCCACGGATATTTCCCTGTGGAAAAGGCGAAGTGAACCAGAAAGGCCTCGATTTTTACAATGCACTGGTTGACGAACTCCTCAAACAGGGAATAAAACCCCTGATCACCCTCTACCACTGGGACCTGCCCCAGCCCTTGCAGTTCCACGGAGGATGGACCAACACCGATACCGTGCAGGCTTTTTTAGAATATGCAACGCTCCTCTTTAAAACATTGGGAGACCGGGTGGAACTATGGGCCACTTTTAACGAACCCTGGTGTATTTCTTTTCTCTCACACGAACTTGGAGAGCACGCACCAGGCATTAAAGACCGCCGCAAAGCCCTCCAGGTAGCCCACAACGTGCTGGTAGCACACGGCAAAGCGGTTAAGGTATTCCGCAGCGAAAACCTACCTGGCAAAATCGGCATCGTGCTTAACCTTTACCCGGTACACCCTCTCTCTGAATCGGAACAGGATAAAGAAGCAGCCACCTTAAGTGACTGCTACCGCAACCGCTGGTTCCTGGACCCTGTGTTCAAGGGAAAATATCCTGAAGAACTCCTAAGCGTATACCAAAAACTTCACGGAGATTTCGCCGAAGATTACGAAAGCATCCAGGTTGCTTCTGAAATGATAGACTTTTTAGGTGTTAACTACTATTCTCGAGAAGTAGTAAGCTATGACCCCAAAAGCATTCTGAAATCAAAAACAGTAAGAATGAAAGGAAAACGCACCGACATGGACTGGGAAATCTACCCCCAGGGTATCCAGGAAATACTGGTCAGAATACATAGGGAATACGGACCCATTGACCTCTATGTTACCGAAAACGGCGCTGCTTTTAAAGACGAAATGCAAAACGGTGAAATTCGGGATTATGAGCGTATCGATTTTCTCAAGGAGCACTTCAAAAACACCTACTATGCCATCCAACAGGGGGTACCCGTTAAGGGCTATTTTGTGTGGAGCCTTATGGACAACTTCGAATGGGCGCACGGCTACAGCAAGCGCTTCGGCCTGTTCTACGTGGACTACAACGACAACCTCAAGCGCATACCCAAAGAGAGTGCCTGCTGGTTCAAAAAATTCCTGAACAATGAAATATCGCCGGAAGAATAGCCAAAACGACACGGCCTTTATTTACTTTGAGCCTTAAATCTGAAAAAATAGAAGAAACAATCCTGAATCATCAACTACAGGAGGGCAAAGCGATGGATTACGGACGCTTGAAAATCGAAGATGTGGTGGTCATCAGCATTTTCCCTGGAGAGTATGTGCTGGAAACAGTCGAAGAGGTAATTCAAAAAGAAAAAATCAAAAACGGTGTGGTTTTAACTGGCTTTGGTACCCTGAGTGAAGTGCATCTTCACTGGGTAACCACCACCGGCCTTCCCCCGGTAGAGCATTTCGAAAAATACGAAGGGCCTTTTGAGCTACTTTCTCTTCATGGGGTAATTGCCAACGGAGAACCCCACATTCACGTCGTGGTATCCGACGTCAAAGGTGCCTATGGAGGCCACCTGGAACACGGAAACAAGGTGCTGTATCTGTGCGAAATGGCTATCGGAGTCCTCTCTGAAGCACCAATGAAGCGCGAGATAACCAAAGAAGGACTGAAGCAGCTGCGCTTTGGAAAGTGAGCGAATAAAAGGCGTGCCCTTTAGAGATATGGGGGAGTGCGAGGGGGCAGTAATCCCCCTCAATTTATTGAGGGGATACACGGACCCCCTCACCCTAGCATTTACAGCGGGATAGGTTTCTAGTGATACTATCAGTCGGTATATCGAAGCTCAAAAAATAGAAGAAGGAGGCGAATGAGTGCCTCTAATCACACTCAAAGCCCAAATCCATGCGGACCCGCAGACTGAAGCTGTTCTGAAGGATGCCATGTTTTGTGCCACCAAGG
>JARRBX010000091.1 GCA_029982245.1 Candidatus Atribacteria bacterium
CCTGCTTAGCGTAGTTTTTATCAATATCTATAATTCTATATTATGTTTGCGATGGGAAGAACTTGTTTCGGTTAGTTTGTTTTTGGCTACTGACTTCAGCTGGTGCAGGTTGTGGTCTGAAAGGCAGTTTTTTCCGTATAGTGACTTGCCAGCGCCAAAAGTGCTAAAATGGAAAAAAGCTTTGGAGAGGGTGAAGGAGCTATGGTAATGCGCTTTTCTCCTCAGGAGATTCTCACCATGGCGGTAGAACTTGAGAAAAAAGGCATGGCTTTTTATGAAGAATTACTTCAAAGAGCGACCAGCTCTTCTGCTAAGGAAGCTTTTTCTCTTTTGAGGGATGAGGAGGAGAAGCATTTGGAATTTTTTTCTTCTCTGCTCGGCGAAATAGATGACCGGACAGAGTTCATCGATACCATGGAAGAGGTGGAAAGTTATTTGAGGGCCATCGTTGAAGATGGGGTGTTGGGAAAAGTGTTGCGAGGAGTGGGGGTGCCTTCTCCTCAGGCTGACCTTATCGAAGCCATTAATTTTGGCATTGAGGTGGAAAAAGAGAGTATTCTCTTTTATCAAGGTTTTGCTGATTTTGTTCCCCAGGCAAAAATGGAGTGGCTGCAAAAGGTGATTGACGAAGAACGCAGACACTTTGTTTACCTCAGTGGCCTTAAGAAGGAGTGGGGAGGTGGGTCCTGATTGGCCTCCAAACGGATTGCCTTGCTGGTTGAAAATTTATATCAGGAACTGGATGTCTGGTACACTTTGCTTCGTCTCCGTGAAGAAGGGATGGAAGTAGAGACCATTGGTACCGGCACACAGGGGGATTACCTGGGAAGGCATAATTTTGCAGTGCGGGTTGAAAAACTGGCATCTTCGGTTGATGCCAGCAAGTTTGACGGTGTAGTGGTGCCTGGTGGTTTCGCTCCTGCCTATTTGCGCCGTTATCCGGCAGTGGTCAACTTAGTCAGAGAGTGCTATCAGCAGGGAAAGCTGGTTGCCGCTCTGCATCATGGCCCCTGGGTGCTTATTTCTGCTGGGGTGGTGCGGGGTAAAAGAGTCACCGGGGCGGTTTCCGTAAGAGATGACGTTGAGAATGCCGGTGGAGAGTTTGTGGATCTTCCGGTGGTAGTTGACGGTAACGTTATAACAGCGAGAAGCTCTCAAGAATTGCCGGCTTTCATGCAGGAAGTGCTCGGATTTTTATGGAGGCAGAAGCCAAGGCTTAACGAGGCATTCCCCGACGGCCTTCTTTATGACGCACTGGGTAACCTGGTTGCGCTTTCGGACTTCATCAGACGCACCCCGGCGGTCATCCTCTTTGTGGATTCGGTTTTTAGCCCTCTGTTCGGTGAGTTCCTTCCCGAATATCAGGAGTTGAGTAAAAGCATAAGGGAGCGAGGCGGGCTTTTCCTGGTGGTAAGCGGCGATCCGTTCCCTGCACTGCGTGGCTTTCTCACCCAGGTGAAAACTGATTGTCAGGTATTTGGTGACCCTCTGCTCCGGCTGGGGCGTAGCTTTGGAGTGTTAGACGGAATGGGGCTTCTGGAATGGAATGTTTTTATCATCGACCGTAATGGCGCCATTCGCTATGCAGAACGCTGTCTGGATGGTGAGCTAAAAGACCTTCCGGGCTTTGAGCGCCAGTTGGAAATTCTTTTACAAAGGGGGGAATAAGATGGCTTTTTTGCAGGACAAGGATAAGGAGACTCTCATCAAATTTTTGCAGGAGAACTTGGAAGGGAAAGTTACTCTGAAGTTCTTCACGCAGGAGCTCGAATGTGAGACCTGCCAGGCTACCCGAGCTTTACTCCAGGAAGTAGTTGCACTTTCGCCACTGCTTGAACTTGAAATTTACAACTTTATTCTTGATAAAGAAAAGGTTAAGGAGTATGGCATTGACAAGATACCGGCCATTGTGGTGGAAGGGGAAAAGGACTATGGCGTCCGTTTCTACGGAATACCTTCGGGTTATGAGTTTTCTGGATTTATAGAGACCTTATTCTGGGTTTCCCGGGGTAGCGTAGATTTGCTTCCCGAAACCCAGGAAGCACTACGCAACCTCCCTGAGGCGGTTTCCATCCAGGTTTTCGTGACTCTTACCTGTCCCTATTGCGCTCAAGCCGTAGTTCTTGCTCATAAGATGGCCATTGCCAGTGAAAAGGTTAGTTCAGCCATGGTTGAGGTAGCTGAGTTTCCCCATCTTGCTCACCGCTATGCGGTGCGTGCGGTTCCCAAAGTGGTGATTAACGAAAAGGTTTCTTTTGAGGGGGCCTATCCCGAAGAAGAATTTTTGCGGAAAGTTATAGAAGCGTCGGCAAAGTAAGGAGGCATGTATCATGCAAAACACTATGAAGGTTGCAGTTATGCGGGACATTGGAAAAATCGAGATTGAGGAAAGGCCAGTCCCGGTACCTCTTGAGGAAGAAGTGTTGATACGCATAAAAAGCGTGGGAGTGTGTGGTTCCGACGTCCACTATTTTACAGAGGGTAGAATAGGGGATTACGTGGTAAAGCCGCCTTTTGTACTGGGGCATGAGTGCTCAGGCGAGGTAGTTGAAGTGGGCTCCAAGGTGAAGACTCTGCGCCCGGGTGACAGAGTCACCATGGAGCCGGGCATTCCCTGCGGAAAGTGTGAATTTTGCCGTTCGGGGCGCTATAACCTTTGCCCGGACGTGGTTTTCTGGGCCACTCCTCCCATTGATGGTACTTTCTGTGAGTATGTTACTCACCCGGCAAGTTTCACCTATCGCATAGGAGAGGGAGTCAGCTTTGAAGAAGCGGCACTGGTGGAGCCTTTGTCGGTGGGTTTCTATGCAGTGAGGCGTTCCGGTATCGAGCCTGGACAGAGTGCGCTGGTTCTTGGCAGTGGCCCCATTGGTCTGGTCACCCTTCTGGTTTTGCTTGCCCGGGGTGTGGGCAGGGTGTTTACGGTGGACATTTACGCCCTGCGCCTTGAAAAAGCTCGGGAGCTCGGTGCTGCGGAAGTTGCCAATGCCCGAGAAGTTGACGTTGTGGAGTGGGTCAAAGAGCTTACTGGTGGAAAGGGAGTGGATGTGGTTTTTGAAACTGCAGGAAGTGTGGCAACCACCCAGCAGACTACTGAAGTGGTCAAACGGGGAGGTAAAGTGGTGCTGGTGGGTCTTCCCTCTCAAAGCCGAATCGATTACGATATCATCAAAGTTATTGATAAGGAACTCGATGTGCTGGGTATTTTCAGATATGCCAATACCTATCCGGGCTGTGTGGATTTACTTAACTCTGGCAAGGTTAACCTCAAGGCCCTGATTACCCACCGTTTCTCTTTGGAGGAAACCCAGAAAGCTCTGGAGTTTGCTCACCAGAACAAAGCTGAATCGGTGAAAGTGGTGGTGAATGTAGACTGAAAAAAGCTGCTGGCGCACGCCAGCAGCTTTTTCTAAACCGGAATTTTTTCCAGGATTTCTTTTCCCTTTTTGCGAAGAATGGCTTCTGCCTGTTCAGGATTTTCAACCCGCAGCACCACGTAGGCTTTGTCTTTCTGCGGAGATACAAAGGCGTAGAGGTATTCAATGGATATTCCCTGTTCGGCAAGCAAGCCCACGATTTCACACAGCCCTCCAGGTCGGTCTTCAACCCCTACCGCGATAACCGGAGTTATGGTGGCAGTGAAGTTTTCCTGCTTGAGTTTTTCGGCTACTTCTTCAGGGTTTTCAGCAATGAATCGCAAAACTCCAAAATCGGCGGTGTCAGCGAGGGCCAGAGCTCTCAGGTTGATACCCCACTCTTTGAGCTTTTGAAGCACCTTATGGAGACTCCCGGGTTTGTTTTCCAGAAAAACCGAAATCTGTTTCATTTTGACCCCTCTTTTTTTCTCAGGTCAAGGACTCTCCTGGCTTTGCCTTCTGTTCTCTGCAAGCTTTTAGGTTCCAGAAGTTTTACTTCAGAGCTGAGGTTCAACTCGGCTTTGAGTTTTTCCTGAATAGCATTTCTTAGCTGTTCCAGCTTTTTGACCTCATCTGAAAATACCTCTGGAGAGACCTCAACGTGTATTTCCATCTTGTCCAGATAGTTTTCTCGGGTAAGCACGATCTGGTAATGGGGTTCCACACCGTCGAAACTCAGAAGTACACTCTCAATCTGGGAGGGATACACGTTCACTCCCCGGACGATGAGCATATCATCGGTTCGGGAGGCAACCCGCTTCATGCGCACCAGAGTCCTTCCACACTTGCAGGGCTCGTAATACAGGGCTGAAATGTCTCCGGTGCGGTAACGAATGACCGGCGTCCCTTCTTTGGTCAGGGTAGTGAACACCAGCTCTCCCTCTGCGCCTTCCGGGAGTGTTTCCCCAGTTTCCGGATCAATGATTTCCGGCAAAAAGTGGTCTTCTGAAATGTGAAGCCCCTGGTGTTCTTCACACTCAAATGCCACGCCCGGGCCGATGACCTCACTTAATCCGTAGATGTCAAAAGCCTGAATGGGGAGCTTTTTCTGAATTTCTGCCCGCATCTCTTCTGACCAGGGTTCGGCCCCAAAGATCCCTAAACGAAAGCGGGTCTGGCTCCAGTCGATGTGATTTTCCCGGGCCACTTCGGCAAGATACAGGGCATAAGATGGTGTGCAGCAGAGGACCGAAATGTTAAAATCTTTAAGAATCTGAATCTGGCGCAAGGTATTGCCAGCTGAAGCCGGAACTACCGTTGCTCCCAGTTTTTCAGCTCCGTAGTGAACCCCCAGCCCTCCCGTAAACAATCCGTATCCGAAAGCCACCTGGATGATGTCTTCCTCAGTCACGCCACATCCACAGAGTGTCCTTGCCATCAATTCTGCCCAGGTTTCAATATCTTTGCGGGTATAGCCCACCACGGTTGCCGTTCCTGTGGTTCCCGAGGAAGAATGAATGCGGACGATGTTGTGCATCGGTTCGGCTATGGCTCCAAAGGGATAGCTTTTACGCAGGTCGGATTTGGTGGTAAAGGGAAGGTGCTTGAGATCTTCCAGCGTTTTTAATCGATACACGTCAATACGGGCTTCGTCAAGCTTTTTGCGGTAATAAGGAAGGTTATGGTAGGCCCTGACCAGAATCTTTTTCAGGCGGTTAAGCTGTATTTTCTGGAGTTCTTCCCGAGGAAGAAGCTCCATGCGTTCGTCCCAAAACGTTTTTTTCACCCCCTTTTTGTTTTTTTCTATTGTAGCGATTTTTTTATCTTGTGCAATTGGGTAAAATAAGAGGAAAAACAAAGTAAGGGTGTGGCCGATGCAAGAGCTGCGATGGATATGGATGAATGGTAAATTGTTGAAGTGGGAAGAAGCCAGAGTTCATGTGCTTTCTCACGCACTTCACTATGGAACAGCTATTTTTGAGGGTATACGCTGCTACCGGACGTCAAAAGGTCCTGCGGTTTTTCGCCTTCCAGAACATATTCAGCGTTTCTTTGATTCGGCAAAGATAGTCCGCATGGCCTTGCCTTACAGTAAAAGGGAAATCGAGGAAGCAGTTCTTCAGGTAGTTCGGGAAAACCAGGTTGAAGAGTGCTATATTCGTCCCATTGCTTTCCGGGGTTATGGCAGGATGGGAGTGGACCCTACGGAGTGTCAGGTGGACTGCGTTATCGCTGCTTGGTGTTGGGGAGCATACATGGGAGACAAGGGTCTCACCGAGGGGATACGAGCAAAGATTTCTTCCTATGTAAGGACTTACATCAATGCTGGTTCTCCTCGAGCCAAAGCGAGTGCCAATTACCTCAATTCGGCTCTGGCCAAAATGGAAGCTCGGGAACTGGGCTATGATGAAGCCATCCTGCTTGACAAAGATGGATTTGTTTCTGAGGGAAGTGGAGAAAATATTTTCTACGTTAAAAATGGTGTGTTGTTCACGCCACATCCTTATTCAATTCTTCTGGGCATCACTCGTGATGCGGTGATTCAGCTGGCCAGAAACCTGGGGATGCAGGTTGAGGAAACCCTGTGCACTCGGGACGACCTGTATCTTGCTGATGAGGTGTTCTTCACCGGAACAGCGGCAGAGATCACTCCAGTGGTGGAAATCGATAACCGCCAGATTGGAAGTGGTAAGCCTGGCCCAGTCACCCGCAGGCTCCAGGAGCACTTTTTCCGCATCGTGCGCGGTGAAGAT
>JARRBX010000092.1 GCA_029982245.1 Candidatus Atribacteria bacterium
GTGTAGATAGAACCAGAGACTCATACTGTCTTTACCTCCAGATACTCCAAGCAGTACTGGTTCTTCCCTGCTGAACATGCGGTTTTTCTTTATGGCCTGCTCAACCTGGCGGCTGAAGAAAATATCAAAGCACTCAGGGCAAAAAGAGGAGTTGTGCCTTTTCAGCTTCATCACTGCTTCTTGCTTGCATCGAGTACACTTCAAAAGAATCACCTCCTCTGTTGCATCAATCTATCACAAAGTCCAGCTTTTTCAAAATGGTTGCTTTCTTAAATCGGAAGCATTACCATTTTACAAAGGGCAGGAGGTGGTTAACGTGCGATTTGGAGAATTATTGCAAAAAGACGCTCCGGGTTGGGAAAAGCATCTCCCCAGAGTTGAGATAGAGAAGTGCGATCAGTGTAGTTGTCCCATCGTGAAAGTAACCGTAGGCAAAGAAGCTCCTCATCCCAACACCCTGGAGCACTATATAACCTGCATTCAGCTTTTAGGGGTGCACAAAAGAAGCAGGCAGCTTTCCCATATTGCCACTTTCAATTTTACACCGACCATTAGCTTCCCCGTGGTCAGCGTTCACGTCAACATAGATGAATTTGCAGGCATTTTTGTGCTTGTCTTTTGCAATATTCATGGGGGATGGGAAGAATTTGTGGCACTTGAGTAGTTTGAGTGCTTCTGTATAGTGGAGAAACCGGGTTTCTGGATGAAAAATTGTGGTCTGAGTATAGGGGGGTGGGTTCAAGTTGTCAGTTTTTGGTTAGCGATTTGAGCGATTTAATGATAAAGGAGGGTGATAGTTGGTGTTCAATGCGGAAAGATCTGTTGGGATAATGATCGTTGATCGTAAAGGGAGTATTAGAAAGCACAACAAAGTCCAACAATTCATTTTTGGATTACCTGAAGACTGTCCTTCGATACTGGGCAAAAATCTTTCTGATCCTGACCTTAAAGCCGTAACACTTCCTTACCAGGAGATACTGGAGAAAATTGCTACTGATAAAGCTTTTTTGCTAAAAGATTGCATCACTGGTTCATCTTTTCCTTTTCTCTTGATGGAGTAGATAAAGAGCAATATGTGCTCTTTCTCACTCTTCCTGAAGTTCAAGTATCTGCATACCAGCAAAGTGCCTTTAAAAGGGATTTTCTCCCCGTAGTCTTTATTCAGGATAAAATGGGTAAAGTCGTTGCTGCCTCTCGCTCTTTTGCAGAGATTTTTATGGGAAATAAAGAGAAAAGGTTCAATCCAGACATCACTTTTTATCTTTCTCCGATTGAGGTTCGAAGGGCTCGCAGAGAACTGTTTCGCTTGTTGCAAGGGGAGGCGATTTGTGGCGACTACTACGTATGTAGAACACAAGATGGTACCCCTCTGGTTGTTAACTTTACTGGCATCCCTCTTTACGACCCTGAAGGCCAGCTCGCTGGTGTAGTGGGTTTGGTTTTTCCTTGCGAGCGGACTTACCACAAGTGGCAAGAAGATGCACCAATTGGAAATTGGAACTGGATGCTGAACGGTAATTTAACTTCTGTTCCTTTTTTGAGTAAAGGGCAAGTTCGTTTTCTATTAAGTAAGCTTTCTGAGCGGGAAATCGAAGTTCTGCGTTGCATTGGGGAGGGGTTAAGCCTTTCGCAGATTAGCAAACTTCTGAGTCTCAGCCCGAATACTGTTGCCACCTACCGCCGTTCTATTTTGAGAAAGCTGGGGCTTGAGAATTCTGCCCAGCTTGTTAAAGCTGCTGTCTACTTTGGCCTTGCTTCACTGAATCCGTGGGAGTAATTTCACAAAAATTGTGAGTTGGGCTTCATACATTAGTGTGAGGTCCTTTTTTGTCCCCTCTTTTTAAAATGGAGGTGATAATTTTACCAAGGGGGGGTGTTTTCCAGTTGTCACCGTATTTTCGTAAAGAGGTTTTTGTTCCGGTGTTGGTAACAATTGTTCTTGCTTTCCTTGCAGGCTGTCTCGCCGTTCCTCGCCCGACTCTTTCGAACAAGGCCATTCTGCAGGGTAGAGTAGTTGTTCCGGCTTTAGCCCGGCAGGTTCAGGGTCAAGTCCTCTTTGAGGCTACGGTGAAAATAATTGATCCTCAAACTGGGCAGGTCATTGTTACTACTACCACCGATGGTGAAGGCAACTACTCAGTGGAAGTGCCTCCCGGTGGGCCTTACATCATTCAGGCGGAAAAGGGCAACTTGAAAGTCCTCGATGTTTCCCCACAAGTTGAGTCAGGAAAGAGTTATAACTGCGGCACTGCGGACGCTACTTCCACAGCCCTGGCGCTGCTTTTTCAGGCACAGGTCCATGCGGGTCAGGATCCTACCCAGATTAACCTCAATGCACTTGTCCAAACTCAGGGTTTTAACAGCCTGGTAAATGCGGTGGAAAGCGCTCTTTCTTCCGGGCAGGACCCGACTCAATCTGAGCAAGTGATTACTCTTGTGAATGCTATTGTTTCTGGATCATTTGGAGCGCCTGGGCCACTGGTACCTTCAGGGCCAGAAACACCGGCAAGAATACCAGTAACTGGTGTGACTTTAGATCGAGAGGCGTTGGTTTTGGTAAAAGGAGGATCGCAGCAACTTGTGGCAACGGTAACACCTGCCAATGCTACCGATAAAAGAGTAACCTGGTCTTCAAGTGATGACAGTGTGGCTACTGTGAGTCAAAATGGAGTCGTAACAGCAATTGATGTGGGTAGCACAATTATTACTGTGACAACAGTGGATGGAGGTTTCACTGCACGATGTAGTGTGGAGGTGTCGCTTGTAGTTAATGCTACAAAGAATGAGGGTTTTGGTAGCATTCGAGGCGCTATTGATGCAGCCGAGAATGGCGACACTATTTTGGTAGCAGAAGGGGTTTATGAAGAGCAGCTTGTAATAGAAAAAAGCATAGTGCTTCATGGAGAACCAGGAGCAAAGATAGTAGCTCCAGACAATATGAATGCGCAGACAATCATTGGAAGTACCCATACCTGGTACCCAATTGTCTTTGTTAACAACGGTGAAGTAACCATTGAAGGCTTTGAAATAGACGGAGGAAACAAGGCTCCAAGTAGCGGTCGTTATGTAGGAATACTTTATTCTGAGGCAGGAGGGAGAATATTAGATAATAACCTACACAGCCTCTATCCACCAACGGGGAGCGCTGAAACCTTTGGGATAGCGGTATATGGATTTTCGAATCCAGTGGATGTAGTAATTGAGAGTAACGAGGTAAGTGATTTTTGTCGCGGTGGTATCGGCGTTTCTGGGGATTACGTGTCGGCTACGGTGCGGAACAACGTTGTTCGTGGATATAAAGAATCTGAAACCGGTTGGTGGGCCGAAAACGGTATACAAATTGGTTATGGAGCGTCAGGGCGCGTTGAGCATAACGAAGTTTATGACTGCTGGGTAAACAACGAGAATTGGAGTTCAACAGGCATACTTGTCGTTGACACAAGTAATGTCACTGTCAGTCATAACAAGGTTCAAAACTGCCAGACGGGTATAGGCGCAGTTGATTTTCCATCTTATTACGGTTCACCCTGGGACCAGTGGACACTGTCAAATGTTACCATAGATCATAATGAATTGGTAGAAAACAAATGGCACATTGAAATTGCAAACGAAGCGAGTAATGTTGAGATTTTGCATAACGAACTTCAAAATGCCTTAGAGGATGGGATCGATGTTTGGAGATATTCTGACCAATGTGATGGACCTGTGAATGTAGTTATAAATTACAACAAGATTTTTGGAAGCGGTTCTTATGGTGTATGGGTGGGAGAAGGGGTTGGTCCAGTCAATGCGAGGAATAACTGGTGGGGTCACCCAAGCGGCCCAAGCGGCAGTGTTCAAGATCCTTGTGATCCTACTGTTACAGCAACAGGAAGCGGTGATAAGATTAGTGATGGTGTCTGTTTTTCTCCCTGGCTTGAAGAAGAACCCTGAACGCAACTTAGGAGCGAGCTACCGGAGAGAAGCTTTGCTCTTTGACTTTAATCCCCCCTGTTGCCCAAGAGGGCAACAGGGGGGATTATGTTTCTTGGTTGAAACTTTTTGCTTCTTGAAGTTATACCAGAAACGGTAGAGGTATAAAGTTTCTGCATGGTCTTGAAAAAAATAAATCCGCACTATTTCCAATTTAACGTTACTGTCCAATTTTATCTTC
The DNA here is from genome assembly GCA_029982245.1 of Candidatus Atribacteria bacterium. Taxonomy (GTDB): domain Bacteria; phylum Atribacterota; class Atribacteria; order Atribacterales; family Thermatribacteraceae; genus Thermatribacter; species Thermatribacter velox. The sequence goes on from JARRBX010000092.1 coordinate 4,154, forward strand.
AAAAGAGTGCCAGTGGTTCCGTTTGGGTAGTTTCACATGAGAGATGTTGTAAATGTCAATGTTTGGACTGAGCAAAATAACAGTTACAATAATTCACGATTCTTCAAACACTGCAAAAAACAGCCAGGCAGGGATTCCGATGATATTTTCGTCCTTGAAAACCATATCTTGAGTGATGAGAACGCCTTTCCCGAAAACGCGCTTCATTCCGTAATAATCTGATTTGTTGATTTTGTTTTGGTATTTTACTTCAACTGGTACCAGGCTTCCATTGTGCTCATAAACAAAGTCGATTTCGTTTCCACGGTCTGAGTACCAGAAAAATGGTCCATTGTATAGGTTCATACCATGGGGAATGAGATTCTCGTCTTTTATGAGATGTCTGAGTGTGAACATCTCTATAAGTTGAGGGAGTCCGATCTCTTTTCCACTGATTTCAGAGATGATGTCGGCAATTACCTTATCACACGGATAGACCTTTTTCTGCTTTTTGTATCTAATGGTTCTTTTGGAAACGTCGACGAAGAAAATATTTGCCAGAATGAAGCTGTAACCCAGGTACTCAAGGTATTTCTGAACCGTATCAACACTTTGTATAGCACCCATAAAAAGGTTGACGAGGGAATTCCAGGAGAATCTCTGCCCAACAATGGCTGGAAGTTTCCTAAATATTTCCAGTATATTGGCTCTCGAACCCAGGTATTTTTCTGCGTCTCCTAAAATGAAATCTCGATAAATGTTTTTCGTTTGCTCACTGATTCTACCCAGGCTCAAAAAGTCGTCTATAACTTTTGGGAAGCCACCCGTGTTCAGGTATTTCAGAAAGTATTCCTTTAAAAAGCCATTTTTAAGGTAAAGTGTTTTCAGATCTTGAGCGGAAAGGGAGAGAAGTTCTTCCATTGTTTTTCCATCAACATGCACGCCCAGGTTCTTCAGAAATTCTCTGAAAGTGATGGGGGTATAGACCAAATCTTTGCCGTATCCTTTTCTTCCAGGCAACCTCTCGCTGGATCTTTTCAAGTCGTAAGCAGAAGACCCTGTGAGAACAAGGAGACAGTCTTCTAACAAGCCAATATCTACCAAATACTTCATTGATTTCTGCCAATCTTCTATGGTTGTAATTTCGTCTATAAGGAGATATCTGATTTCCTGAATTTTCCTTGCAAAAATTTGGGAATAAGTCTTTATGGTGTCTATCAGCGCAAATCTGTCGTTTATGCCATCGCAGGTGAAAAAGCAGATATTCGAGGGATTTATGCCTCTTTTTACGAGCTCTCGAATGTAAAGTTTCAGAAAAGTTGTTTTCCCTATCTGACGTGGTCCCCTTATGGTGTATATCCCGGGTCTTTCTGGGGAGATTTCATTGAATAACTTTTCTGGATAGTATTTAAAGGTACTTCCCTCGAAAGCTCCAATGTGTCGGTCACCATGTATCGCCTTTGGGTCGCGCCACCACGGGTTCATAAGGTAAAGCTCGTCAACTTGCACCATGCTCACTCCTTGATGGTTTGCTGTGGTTCATTTTATCACATTCGTTCGAATTTATCTAAGGCGTTAGATAAAAACGCACGTTTTTATCGAATCTAATCGACAAAATCCGACATATTTTGAGGGTTTGGTGTTTGAAGGCTCTGTATTTCGGGAATATATATCAATTCCACATTGTCTTACCCTTGGTGATGCATTTTTCAAGTTAGTGTAGATAAAAAGACTTTACCATCTCAGCGGGATAAGATAAGCGTATTATTTGTGGATGAGGAACAAAGTAAATATCATAAAATCGGGAAGTCTGCCAGGATAGAGCCAGAGGAGGGCCCTTCAGGATAATGCGCAAAAGCGGTCTAGGAAGCATCCGGTTGCCTTTTGGTAATGTGAACTTCCAAAGACCCTGCTACCAGCACCCCCTGGATAAGTGGGACTCAAAGAAGCAAAGCCAGAGAAGGGA
>JARRBX010000093.1 GCA_029982245.1 Candidatus Atribacteria bacterium
GATGCCAGAATCAGGTACCATCAGCGCTGCTGCGGCCAGAAAAGCAGCAGAGGAAACATCTCCAGGCAGAGAAAAATCTCTGGCTTTTAGCGGTTTAGCAGGAGGATGAATTACTACCCGGCCGGGTTCTCGCTCCAAACGAACTCCAAGGTAAGAGAGCATGTTTTCAGTATGGTCTCGGGACGCAAAGGGTTCTCTTACACAGGAGGGGGCATCAGCTCCCAGTGCTGCAAGGAGCAGTGCTGACTTTACCTGAGCACTGGCAACGGAAAGGCGGTACTCAAAGGGCGTAAGAGGATATTTGCCCCGAATAAAAACGGGTAGAAATCGGTTATTGTCACGTCCTCCAATTTGAATGCCGGTAAGAGAAAGAGGCTCAATAACCCTACGCATGGGCCTACGGCGCAAACTTGCATCACCGGTAATTATGGTGAGCCCCTTTATCCAAGAAGCCACTCCACACAAAAGGCGCGCCGTGGTGCCCGAGTTACCAGCGTAGAGGACGTCTTCAGGTTCTGTGAGTTCTCTCCAACCACCACTCTCCACAACCACTTTACCCACATCCGGATAGGTTTTAATTCTGACCCCAAATTGACGCAAGCAAGACAGCGTAGAAAGGCAATCCTCACAAAAAGAAAACCCGGACACTTTCGTAGTTCCTTGGGCCAGGGCAGCCAGAATTGCTGCTCGATGGCTCAAGGATTTGTCTCGAGCGCAAAGGACAGAACCCGTAAGGGGATGGTTCACTGGATGCACCCGCGCGATTTTCATGACTCAACCTCGCCCAAAAGATCCCTACGAAGATTTTTTGCTTCTCCAAGATAAACGTGTCTTACCGTTTCCTGGTCGAAAGGTGTATTGGCCAGTACCATAATGCGTATACATCTTTTCAGTCCACCTGCCACCTGAGCTTCCTGAGCGCAGAGGATGGGAATATAACGGAACTTTTGCTGCTCTCTTATAGCCTCTGCGGGAAAAACGGACTGGATGTCGGGAGTTAGGGTTATGAAAACTGCTGCGATGTCTTCAACGTTGAGTAAGTTCTTTTCCATAATCGCTTCAAAAAGCTCCAGAGTCGCTTTTTTCACCTGAAGCGCCTCATCGCTATCCACAACCACGGCTCCTCTTATTCCCCGTATCAATAACACTCGACCTCCTTAAAAGCAGTTACTTGTCAAAATTCTATACCCTCTCGAGCGGGAACCCCTTTTTGGAAAGGGTGTTTCAAACACTTGACTTCTGAAACCAGATCCGCTCTTTCAATGAGTTCTGGAGGTGCTTTTCTACCTGTGATCACCACTTCAAGAAAATCCACTTTATTTTGCAAAACCTGTTCGAACTCGGAAAAACTCAAAAAGTGGTACAAGAAAGCATAACAAAATTCGTCCAGCACCAGAAGGTCCCATCCTCCCTCGAGCAAGGCCTTCTTTGCTACTTCCCAACCACACCTGAACTCTTTAAAATCCAGTTCCGAAGGTTCGCGACCTATAAGAAATTCGCCAGAGCCGAATTGGTAGAATTCTATACCAGGAAGACATTGTGTGGAAGCCAGTTCGCCAGTAAAACGTTTTTTAAAAAACTGGAGATAAAGAACTTTCCATCCCCAACCAACTGCCCGAAGCGCTAACCCCAGGGAAGCCGTGGTTTTACCCTTTCCATCACCTATGTAAAGTTGCACCAGACCTTTTTTCTCAGGCTTTCTCATTGGTTTTTCCTCGCAGTAGGCTGGTTTTCAAATCTTGCAAAGCTTCTACTTCTTGACTCGTTAAATAACGCCATCTCCCAGGAAGAAGCCGAGAATCCAGAACCACAGGACCCATTTTAATTCTAATAAGTCGCAACACTGGATGTCCGATTTCCTCGAAAAGAATTTTCACTTCATGTTTTTTTCCTTCAGTAAGAACTACCTCAACCAGGCTTAAAGAGGCATTGCTTTCAATCACCAAACCCTCGCGAATCCGGTAGCACTGGTCCTTAAACCTTATGCCCTGCTTGAGTGTATCCAACTCTTGCAGGGTCACTTTGCCTGAAGCATAAACCAGGTACTTTTTCTCGACTTCAAAGCGAGGGTGAGCAAGAACATAAGCAAGCTGACCGTCGTTGGTAAAAAGCAACAAACCTTCGCTGTCCTGGTCCAGACGGCCAACCGGGAAGACCCGACCCGGCACATCTTTGAGAAGGTCAGCCACTGTTTTCCTTCCCAAAGGATCAGAAAGAGTGGTCAGATAACCTCGAGGCTTGTAGAGTTGGAGATAAATATGCTGTTTCTCTGTGCATTCGACCAGTTTACCGTCCACGGTTACGCGGTCTTTCTCGGTAACCCGGTATCCTGGCGAAAGTACCACTTCGCCATTCACCATAACACGACCCTCTTGAATTAAACGATCACATTTTCTTCGTGCAGCAACGCCGGCTTTAGCCAGAAATTTGTTTAAACGTTCTTCCATGTTCGTCTCCCAGCAAGCTATCGCATATCCTACGCCAAGCCTCTTCACTTTCCAATCCAAAAATTTCATAAAATTTTTCAGTTACCTGGTATTTGAGAGGAAACTTCTTGCCCGCATCTTCAGTGACTACTGAAACCAGCCCTTTTTCAACCAAAGACCGCAGAACGGCTCCTGAATCAACCCCCCGTTTTAAGTCGATTTCTCCTTTGCTTACTGGTTGATGAAGTGCCACGATTGCCAGCACCTCCAAAGCTGCCCTGGAGAGCTTACCCTGAGAAACGACCTGCAGCTTTTCTTTTAAAAAAGAGCTAATTTCAGGACGAACCACCATTTGCCACTTACCAGCTACTTTGCGCACCACAATAGCGCCTTCGCGCTTCTTCAGTTCCAGATAAAGTTCCTGTAATGCTTTTTCAACCTCTTCGAGAGAACACCCCAGGATTTCACATATTTTTCCTGAAGCAAGAGCGCGCGGAGAAGAAAACAACAGGGCTTCCACCAGTTCTTTAGTTTTTAAACGTTTACTATTCATCCTTGGTACTCAAAACGTAGTCGCCATTTCTCTCCCGCAAAAAGAGGACCTTTCTGAAAACGAGGTCCAGAAGAACCAGAAAAGTAGCAATTGCTTCCTTCTTTGAGCGAACATACTCGAAAAATACCGACCAGGCATACTCTCTTTTTCCCTGCTCTTTGATGATAGCCAGCACCTTCTGCCTGCATTTTTCAACCAGTGTTGCAAATTGAGCATCTAACGGCAAGACGTCTTCCATTTTTTGCGCAGAAAGTAGCGTCTGGCAGAGCTTTAGAAGCTCTGCCAGGTCAAGTTCCTCCAGGTCAGAGTATTTTTTACTCTGTAGCCCACTCCAGCGTTCTCGCGGTGCCTTAAACAGACTTTCTTCCCTCTCGTACAAAGCAGCGAGAAGGTCACTTATTTCATCCAACCAGCTTTTTTCCGGATAGGGAGAAGAGTCTGGTGCTGGTTCCGGTTCCTCAATTTCTTCATCGCCAAGAATATCACTGATAGCCTGCTCGATATCAGCAAGCAATTCTTCAACCAGGGCTACCCGCTCCATAAAGGAAGTTGTTTTTCCGAAGTCAACCTTGCTCCATTTATCGAGCAATTCCATAAGAAATTTTCATCGCCTCTCTTACTTCTTCCATAGTTTTGCGAGCAATCTCTCGAGCTTTTCGGCTTCCCTCAACAAGGATTTCCCGAATTAGCTCTTCCTTTCCCTGGTATCTCGTACGCAGGAATGTAACCCGATCAATAAAGTCAGCCAGCAGCTCAGCCAACTGCCTTTTGCAGGCCACACACCCTAAGGAACCACTGCGACAGTCTCGCTCAATTTCTTCAGTCTGGGGGTTGGCTATTGCTTTATGAAAGGTAAACACGTTGCAGCGTTCTGGATGTCCCGGGTCATGGCGCCGAATCTTTTCAGGGTCTGTGAACATGGCCATCACTTTTTTCTGGATATCTTCTCTGGTATCGCTTAAGGCGATATAATTATTCAGGCTTTTGCTCATCTTTCTGCCATCAATTCCCAGAATTCGAGGTGAAGAGGTCAACAGAGCTTCTGGTTCGGGAAACACCGAACACTGGTAGAGAAAATTAAAGCGACGGGCAATCTCACGGGTGATTTCGATATGTGGAACCTGGTCTTCACCAACCGGAACCCGCGACGCCTTGTATATCAGAATATCTGCTGCCATCAGCACCGGATAACCCAGATGCCCAAAACCCACTGCTTCCTTCAAACCCATATCCTGCAGTTGCTGTTTCAATACCGGGTTCCTCTCTAACCAGCCCACAGGAGTAATCATGGAAAAAAGTAGGTTTAGTTCGGCGTGTTCCGGAACCAGGGATTGAACCATCAGCGTGCTTTTTTCGGGGTCCAGTCCTACACTTAACCAGTCAGTGACCATCTCTATCAGGTTTTTTTCTATTTCTTGAGTATTATCGAAAGCGGTCGTCAAGGCGTGCCAGTCAGCTACGCCAAAGATGCAGTCATATTCATCCTGAAGACGAACCCAGTTTTGTAAAGCGCCAAAGTAGTGGCCCACGTGCATCCGACCAGTGGGACGCATGCCGCTGAAAATTTTCTCTTTACTGGTCACTGGCTTTCATCCTTTCCCAAAGTTTTATGGCTAACGCTATTTCTTCTTCACGACTATAGACCAGGTTATCAATCCTGGCTTTCTGCAACTCTCGCAAAATTTTAGCATAAATTGGGCCCTGAGGTATGCCCAGTTGTTTAAGGTCAGAGCCGGTTAGCTCTGGCTTGACAAACCTCCATTTGGTCAGGTAGTTTCTGATTCGTTCCCTTGCCAGGTCCTGATCATGAAATTTGGCCAGAGTAAAATACAGAAATTCAAGTGGTATTTCCGAGCACACTTCAAAGACACGCGAGGGAGGGGAGGTTTTCTCTTGCAAGATTCTCTCGAGTACAGTTCGTCTTCCGAGATAGGTTTTTACTTGAGAATAAAAACGTTTGGATAGGTGGAGGCGCTCCACAAACGCCTCCAAGGAATCAAACTGGATGTCAGAAAGCAGGGGCGTCATTTTCAAGAGGAAGAAATCCAGTCTTTCCGTAGATGCTTCTTCCTGAATCAGTCTTTCAAGCCTGGGGTAAAGGATATCGTAATCGCTTTTCCAGACACAACCTGGAAAAAGATATGGAAACATGTCCAGTTGGTACAGGCGCTGTAAATAGGAGTAAAATCCGGGCAGTCGTAAAATGAGCTGGATTTCCTCTTTAAGGCGGTCAGGCTTAATTTTTGCCAGCAATCCTTCACGAACGGTCTGCTTGAGAAGACTCATGGTGAAGGGTTCGATTTGAAAACCGTACTTCTTTTCAAAGCGGACTGCTCTTATCGCTCTCGCCGGGTCTTCCACAAAACTGAGCGGATGTAAAACCCGTATGAGTTTTTTCTGTAAATCTTTAAAACCGCCAAAAAAGTCAAAAAGTTCCCCCCAATCATCGGGGTAGATGCTTATTGCCATGGCGTTAATGGTGAAATCTCTTCTGAAAAGGTCACGTCGCAGATTGCTGTGCTCTACCTGAGGAGGTGCACCGGGATAGGCATAGAATTCCTGCCTGGCCGAAGCAAAGTCTATTCTTCTTTTTCGCTCACCCACGAAAAGAGAAGCAGTGCCAAAAGGTTGATAGGTAACCACTTTTGCTTCCAGTTTCTGAGCCACGAAACTGGCAAACTCAATGGCATCGCCTTCGACCACCAGGTCCAGGTCATAGTTGGGAAAACCCAAGATAAGGTCTCTAACTACTCCACCAACCAGGTAAACCCTGGTACGCTTCCTCTTGGCCAGTTCAGAAATAAGCTGGATATACTGAAGGTCCTCACGACTGAAGTGAGTAAAGATTTTTTCGGCAAAGTTAACGCGTTTCAAGCTCCGTATTTCCAGGTTTTGTCTTTGGTGTAAGCCTCTCAAAAGGTCGCTTCGGGTTATAATGCCCAGGACCAGACCATTTCTGGTGACCGGCACTCGGCCAATGTCCTGCTCTACCATGAGCTGCCACACTTTGAAAATAGAGTCTTCAGGTTCAACGCTTATCACCTGAGGGTTCATGAAGCTTTTAACCGGAGCGTTGTGGAGCCCATGACTTATTGC
>JARRBX010000094.1 GCA_029982245.1 Candidatus Atribacteria bacterium
CTTGCTGAGGAAGGGTTTCAGTTTTTGCGTTCTGTGCGGGAGCGCTTTGGTGAAGTGGTGGTGCTCGCTGTAGGTGGTAGTGACAATCCCTTTTACGTGCGGGGTCTCCTTAACAAAGGAATTTATGATTATCTTTCCCGACCGCTCACTCCGCTGCGCCTTCTTTCCACCATAAAGAGAGCTGAAGAACACCTCAATCTGCTCGCTGAGAACAAAGACCTGAAGAAAAGGATTGGCACTCGTTTCTCTTTTGCTGGAATCACGGGCGTTTCAGAGAAGATGCAGCGTATTTTCGACCTGGTGCTCCAGGTGGCTCAGGTGAGGAGACCGGTCCTGATTTTTGGAGAGCAGGGAACGGGTAAGGAACTGATAGCCAGAGCCATTCATCAGTATTCTTTTCCGGAAGGTCGTCCCTTTTTCAAGGTCTTGTGCCCTGGTTTGCCGTCTGGTTTTTTGAAAAGGGCTGAGTGGCTGAAGACCGAAGAGACCTATAAAGAGTTGCCCGATGAATTTCAGGGAACCCTCTTTTTTGAAGACGTGCATCTTTTGCCTTTCCCCGTTCAGGCTGAAGTGGTCGATTTTCTGGAAGAATACCGTTTTGGAGGCGGCTCAAAAGATTTTCGAATTATCGCTTCTTCGGAAACTTCCCTTGAAGAAGAAGTAGCCACAGGCCGTTTTCGTAGCGATCTTTACTATTTTTTGAGTGCGGTAAAGATAGAGATACCCCCCTTGAGGGAGCGCAAAGAAGATATTCCTTTTTTAATAGAGCGCTTTCTGCGTGAAATTGCCCAGGAAACCGGGAAGGAAGTTATTGCTATTGACAAAGAAGCGCTGCAGGTGCTCATGGAGTACGACTGGCCGGGAAACGTCATTGAGCTCCGCAATGTTCTTGAAGGGATGGTTATACTTTCCCAGAACCAGGTTTTAACAGCCAAAGACGTTCCAGCTCAAATTCGTAAGGGCGCGGATTTTGGGAAAATTGTGCCGGTGCGGGTTGGTATGACTCTGGAAGAAGCAGAGAAAATCCTTATTCTGGAAACCCTGCGAGCCAACCGCTTCAACAAGAGCAAAACCGCCCAGATGCTGGGTATAGGCTTGCGCACTCTTTACCGCAAGATTGAGCAGTATGACCTTGCGGAAAACGAATTTTCCAAGAAATAGATTTGTCAATTTGGCAAGGTAAAGAACCCTCTTTTGTCATTTTGACAAAAACAATTCCCACTTTTTGCCATTATGACATAATTTTGACTTTGATTGATTTTGCTTTTAGCTTGCAAAAACCCCCCTTCCGAGTTAGAATAATGAGCGGTCTTAAGAAAAAATTAGGAAAGGGGTGACACCAAAGTGAAGATTAAACCACTGGGAGATCGAGTTCTGGTAAAACGTATGGAGGAAGAAGAGGTACGCAAGGGTGGTATCATAATTCCGGATACTGCCAAAGAGAAGCCCCAGCAGGGAACAGTAGTAGCCGTAGGTACGGGCAAGGTTGACGAAAATGGAAATCGCAAACCCCTGGAAGTCAAAGAAGGGGACAAGGTGCTTTTTGGCAAGTACGCTGGCACCGAAGTGAAGCTTGATGAAGAAGAATATCTCATCATGCGCGAGGACGATATACTGGGTATTATTGAAGAATAACCGACAAAGGAGAAAGGAGGTCAGCGGATAATGGCCAAACAGATAATTTTTGAGGAAGAAGCACGTCAAGCCATACTGCGGGGCGTTAAAACTCTGGCCGATGCTGTTAAGGTTACTCTGGGCCCCAAAGGGAGAAACGTGGTTATTGAAAAGAAATTTGGTTCACCCACTATCACTAAAGACGGGGTTACCGTTGCTAAGGAAATAGAGCTGGCTGATCCCAATGAAAACGTGGGTGCGCAGCTGGTTAAAGAAGTGGCTTCGAAAACCAGCGATGTTGCCGGTGACGGAACCACCACTGCTACCGTTTTGGCTGAGAGCATTTACAGGGAAGGTCTACGCAATGTTGCTGCGGGCTCTAACCCCATGCTGCTCAAACGTGGTATTGACAAAGCAGTGGAAGCAGTGGTTGAAGAGCTCAAGAAGATGAGCAAGGAAGTCAGCGATCGCAAAGAGATTGCACAGGTTGCATCCATTGCTGCCAACAACGATGAATCTATTGGTAGCATCATCGCTGATGCTATGGAAAAAGTAGGAAAAGATGGAGTAATCACTGTTGAAGAAGCCAAAGGGTTGGAGACCACTCTGGAGGTTGTGGAAGGTCTGCAGTTTGATCGGGGATATCTTTCTCCGTACTTCATTACTGACCCAGAAAGAATGGAAGCAGTTTTAGAGAATCCGTTGATTCTCATCTATGAGAAGAAGATTTCAGCAGTCAAAGACCTGCTGCCTTTGCTTGAAAAGGTAGTTCAGCTGGGCAGACCGCTTCTGATCATCGCTGAGGACGTGGAAGGCGAAGCGTTGGCCACTCTGGTTGTAAACAAACTAAAGGGCGTTTTGAACTGTGCTGCAGTGAAAGCTCCTGGTTTTGGAGACCGCAGGAAAGCAATGCTTGAGGATATTGCCATCGTGACTGGTGGTCGCTTCATCTCCGAAGACCTGGGCATTAAGCTTGAAAACGTTACGGTACAGGATCTGGGCCAGGCTCGCAAGGTGGTTATTGACAAGGAAAACACCACCATCGTCGAGGGTGCTGGCAAGAAAGAAGACATAGTAGCCAGAATGAACCAGATCAAGCGCCAAATCGAAGAAACCACTTCCGATTATGATCGTGAAAAACTGCAGGAGAGACTGGCCAAGATTGCTGGTGGTGTGGCAGTTATCCGGGTAGGTGCAGCCACTGAAGCTGAAATGAAAGAGAAGAAAGCCCGAGTTGAAGACGCACTCCATGCAACTCGCGCAGCAGTTGAGGAAGGCATTGTTCCTGGCGGTGGTGTGGCGCTCATTCGTGCAGCTAAGGCTATTGACGCACTGCAGCTTGACGGCGATGAAAAGATTGGAGCTCTGATTGTCAAGAAAGCTCTGGATGAACCCGCCAAGATGATTGCCGAAAACGCTGGAGAAGAGGGTTCGGTAATTGTCGAGCGCATCAAGTCGTTTGACAATCCCAACATGGGTTACAACGCACTCACTGGAGAGTTCGTGGACATGATTGAAGCAGGAATTATTGATCCTACCAAAGTGACCAGAACTGCACTTCAGAATGCAGCAAGTGTGGCTTCAGTAATGCTTACCACTGAGTCCGTGGTAACTGAAATACCGGAGAAAGAAAAACAGCAGACTCCGCCAATGCCTGAGTATTGATAGGGTATAATATAGAGGGAGAAGCCCGGTAGGGGATGTTCTCCTTTGCCGGGCTTTTGATTTTTGGAGGTGTTGGTCATGCCAATTTATGAGTATCAGTGCATAGATTGCGGCAAAACTTTTGAAGAGTTTCAATCATTCAGCGATAAACCGGTTCAGGAGTGTCCCTTTTGTAAGGGGAGAGTAAAACGCTTAATCAGTAAAAGCGTGGGTTTTGTTTTTAAAGGTAGCGGTTTTTATTGCACTGATTACCGTTCTTCGGGAAGCAGCTCTGACTCAAGCAGCAGCTCTTGCAGCTCCTGCACCTCCAGCAGTTGTTCGACCTGCGGTAGTAGTAGTTCTTCCGAGAGCAGCAACAACAAATCTTAGTGTAATTCCCATGAATGCCTTTGGGTACTTGTTGCTGATAGGGTTTTTGCTGCTGGGCGCTATCGTCTGGAGTGTAAAGCGCCGGGGCAAGGAAGTCAATGTAACCGAGTTCTGGGCGGAAAAAGAAAGAGAGTTTGGAGAAAAAAAAGTTCTTTCTTCGTTTGCACGCTATCTGGGAGGCCATCCTCGCTTTGAAACCAAAACGGAGGGCCTCCTTTATTTAATGTCTCGTAGTCTCTGGTTTGAAAATTTTGAAAAAGGCCCCAATATTTTTGGCATCGCCCCTCCTTTTGAAAAGGTGATTTTTCGAATCCCCCTCAGCTCTATTACTGCGGTTGAAGCGATTCCGGAAAAGGAACTGTTCCACAGAGACAGGAGCCTCCTGTTTCTTAACCGAAGACGCATTAATCAGAAACCAGAGTATCTCCTGGTGCGCTATCGGGACGAGTGGCAGCGGGAACGAGAAGTGTACTTCGACAGCATGGTGGAACTTGCTACCTGGCAAAAAACCATTGCTGAAACCCAGAAAAATATGCCTCCGGAGGCCCTGAAAGAAAAACCAGAAGCAGTAGGAGTCTGCCCCAACTGTGGCAAGAAGGTGTCTCCAGATTTCAAGCTTTGTCCTTATTGTGGGTGTAAACTTTCCTGAAGATGATCGAACTGGAAAGTGGTGTCAAAGTCGGCCATTATCAACATCAAAGCGCCCTGGTAGGGTGTACGGTTTTTCTTTTCCCAGAGCCCAACCGTGCGGTAGCCTCGGTTTTGGGAAAAGCTCCTGGTGAAAGAGAAGTTTCAGTGCTTCGGGCTGGTAATCTGGTGGAAAGTGTTGACGCGATATTTTTTTCCGGGGGCAGTGCTTTTGGTCTCTGTGTTGGAGAGGGAGTGGTCGCTTTCCTCAGAGAGCAGAGAAAAGGTTTTCCTACTCAGGCTGGCCCAGTTCCCATTGTGCCTGGGGCGGTTATTTATGACCTTGAAGTTTCAGGAGGGATTCTTCCTGCTCCGGAGTGGGGTTATCTGGCTGCTCAGCGAGCTTCTTTTCCGCCCCAAGAAGGCAGTGTAGGAGCTGGTGCGGGAGCTACAGTCGGCAAAGCTTTAGGTCTAGGTCGTGCCATGAAAGGCGGCTTTGGTTGGTCGAGGGTTGAAGTGAGTGGAGGCTACGTTGATAGCTTTGTGGTTTGTAATGCTCTTGGTGATGTGTATGACCCCTTTGAAGGAAAGCTTTTGGCTGGAGTGCGCGGCGCAGGTGGGAAGCCGGTGGGCTTTTTCGGTACGTCAGGTAATTTTTCAGGTTCACCGTTCAATACCACTTTGCTTTTGCTTTTTTTCTCTTTTGAGCTTTCCCGGGAGGAACTGGAAGCTCTCTCGGGAGTGGTGCATTCAGCCCTTGCCCTCTGTGTACGTCCTCTGGCGACTCTCTATGACGGTGACCTGGCCTTTCTGGTTGCTGGCAGAAAAAGAAAAAGGGCAGGTTACCTTGAAATTGTAAGGGCTGTTTATGAGGGAGTAGGAAAAGCCACTGTTAATGCAGCGCGTCGGGCTAAGGGGACTCCAGGTATACCTGCATGTAGTGATATAATGTTTTAAATTAAATAAAAGTAAAAACGCCGACCCTCAAGTGGCGGCGATGGAGGTGATTTTTCATGTCCCGTCCGGTATCTGGAAGAACTGGAGCGGGGGTTTATTCCCGATTGCCTCTGCGTAAAATCCTTCTGGCTGGTATTTTGGGAGCCATTTCAGCCATTTTGGGTCTAACCCCCCTGGGCTTGATCCCCGTTCCTAACCTTTCCGGTTACGCAACGGTAATGCACATTCCGGCCATAATCGGTGGTCTGTTGGGTGGTCCTTTGGTAGGAGCCCTGGTCGGGCTGGTTTTGGGGTTTTTTACCATGCACCTTTTTCTGGGTAATCTGGTGGCCTGTTTTGTCCCTCGTTTGTTGATTGGAGTGGTTGCCTACTACGTTTTTGCGTTGCTGGGCAAAAACAGATATGCTATTCTGGTAGCAGCCTTAGCTGGTACTTTCACCAACACCGTTGGTGTTTTAGGGTTGATGGTATTGATGAAGTACTTTACCTGGCAGCAGGTTTTGCCTGTTTTTGCGCTGAATGGTTCTTTAGAGCTTTTAATTTCGGCAGTCATTGTGTATCCGATAGTACGTGTTTTGCAAAAGGTGGTTTGAGTTTGTATGCTCCTTTGCATTGATGTGGGTAACACGCACACTAACTTCGGTGTTTTTGAAGCAGGGAGACTTCTTTGTTCTTTTCGGGTTTCCACCTCTATCCGGAGGACAGAAGACGAGTGGTATCTTCTTTTTTGGAACCTTTTGGAAAATAGTGGAATAGAATTCAATGCAATCAGACGGGTGGCCATCTCCTGTGTGGTGCCACCGGTTCTGAACGTCCT
>JARRBX010000010.1 GCA_029982245.1 Candidatus Atribacteria bacterium
AAACCCGGTTGGGGAGCGAAACCCATTTGATTTTTTGGTTCAGCTTTTCAACCAACCTGGGCTTTATTATTTTACCCCAAAACGGCAAAACATCCAGCAGGCCCCACACACCCTGGAGAGGAAGTTTTTCAACGCCCTTCCCCAGAGGCAACACCACCACTCCCTTTTTACCCCGATAAGCCACTTCCAGGTTAACCGAGCCGGGAACCATGACTGCAAAATCGCTTTCCTCAATCAGGGAGGAAGTATGCCCCCAAACGGTTTTAAACAGAGATGTCACCTGACTTTCCACTTCCACAAAACTTTCTAATTCCAGAAACTCTGGAAAACCCAATATCAGGGAAGCCTTCGGATAGTATTCCCTGCGCAACAGAGAAGCCACCTCGCTATAAAAAGGCAGGATATAAGGATAAAGGGCGGGGCGGCTCCCGGGAAGAAACAAAAAGCGCGGTTTTCCTTCCCCAAAAAAGCTCGAAGAGGCCCGGGATCGAATGCAACACAGAGAGTACAAGAGATCCCCCACCAGAAAACATTTCTCTGGAGGATAGTTTTCCAAATATTTTTCAAAGCGCACCAAAAAAAGGTCCACTTTTCTAATGCCCCGAGGGGGAATACCATAAGCCCAGAGCGGATAACCACTTTTGCGCTTCAAACGGTAAGCGTAAAAAAGATCTCCACCCATAAAAAGCACCAGCCCCAATTTCGGAAAGTTTACCTGCTCCAGAAACAAAAACCGGAAAACCTGGCGGGAGCTAACGATTCTCTCAACAAGTGGCAGGCTTCGGACCGCTTTCTCTTCCCAGCCACCTGCAAACTGGCAGGGGGGGATAATTACCCAGACTCTTACTTCTTCGGTAATGGAACGAAGAGCTTCCAGAAAAGGATGCAAGCTGTAGCAAACTTCCCCGGGGCCATTTACAGTTATAAGAAGCAATGGCTTTTTACAAATATCGCTTCACCACCCGGGCCACATTCTCAAAGGGATCACCACGGTAAAGGCGTGCCTTGAGTTTCTTGCTCCACAAGAGAGCCGTTTCCCGGTGTCGCTCACTTTCTTCGAGGAATTTCTCCGCTTTCTGCATCAGCCGCTCTGGTCTGAAATCATCCTGAATAAGCTCGGGGCAGATCTCTTTTTGGGCGAGAATATTGGGAAGCCCCACCCACCTCTCTTTGACCAGGAGCCGGGCAAGCCAGTAAGTGAGGCCAGAAACCCGGTAAACGATGATCTGGGGGATTCCCAGAAGGGCCATTTCCAGGGTCACCGTACCGGAACAAGAAATGGAAAGAAAGGCTTCCTGGGCAACATCGTAAAGTTTTTGGTGCTCAACCAGGTCTATCGGTAACCCTTGCACTCTTTCGCAAATCAAATCTTTCACTCCGGAAGAAGCAACCACCAGTTTCCAGTTCAAAAAGGGGTATTTCTCAGAAAGAAGGTGCACTGCTGGAAGTACTCTTTCCAGATAGGTCTTAATTTCCCGAACTCTGCTTCCCGGGAGAAGCAACACTGTTTTTTTATTCGCATCAGCTGGACGGGCTTTCTCTCTTTCAAACTGCTCCACAAACCAGGCCACCGGATGTCCCACCCACAAAGCCTTTTGAGAATTGAAATAATTTTCCTCCCAGGGGAAAATGGTACATATAGCGTTCGCCCAGCAGGAAAGCTTTTTTGCCCTGCTCTTTCCCCACACCCAGACCTGAGGGGGCACAAAATAAATCACCGGCACCCTGTGTTGATAACAGAAACGGGCCAGTCGCATATTGAAACCGGGATTATCGACCAGTAGCACACACCTGGGGGGTTCAGAAAGGAGATAGCGAGTGGCTCTCCTAAAAAGCGACCACCACCCGCCCAGAGAATGCACAGCTTCCCACAGGCCCACCGTGGCTATGTGTTGAGTATTACCCAAAAGCAGTGCACCGCTTGCTTGAAGTTCTTCTCCTCCCAGAGCAACCACCGAAAGTTCTGGGCAAATCCTGCGCAGGGCCTCAACCACCAGGGAAGCATAGCGATCTCCAGAGGTCTCACCGGTGGATACAAAGACTACTTTACGAGAGGGAGAAACTTCCATTTCTCGAAATACCCACGATACCTACACCTAAGGAATTAGCAAGGCCGATCACTTCAGGAAGGTTTATAATCATCGTCTTTTGAGCTTCAAGAGCAATGATGCCACCCTGCTTACCAAGTGCACGAACGGTTTCTGCGCCAATCGCGGGAACGTCTACAAAGAAATCCTGTCTGCTGCGTGCCATTTTCACCACCACAACTTCGCCTTCTCCAAAAGAAATTCCCCTCCGGATGGTCTCCGTGGTTCCCTCCGCTGCTTCAACAGCAAGTACTACTCCCTCTTTCAATACCACGGTCTGTCCTACTTCCCAATCAGCAAGAAAAGAAGCAATCTGCATACCTTTCTCGATATCGCTCCAGTGATGGGAACTGGGCTTTTTACAGGTAAGAAAACCCGCTGGCGTTAAGTTATCTGAGAGAAACTCAAGCGGCGAAAGCAGAGAACAGTTCTTCTTTCGGAAAAAGCCAAATATCGCCTCCAGGACCTCTCGATCACCTTTAACACGCAGCTCAGACAACAAAAGCTTGAGGTCCTCAGCAATAAGCTCTTCGCAAAATAAAAATCTCCGGGGAACCTTGCCAGCAAAACACAGATAGTTCAGAGCATTGCTGGTAAGACAATCCAATATGTTATGCAAAGAAAAGCAACCATCCCAAAAATCGGGGGAAAAAGAAGAGCCATACTTTAAAAAAGAGTAACCGTAAACCTTAACCCGGGCAAACCTTTTTTTAGCCTCCCGGTACACCAGCTCGGGAACCAGGCCCTCCCCGGCAAGCAGGAGCAACCCCTCACTCTGCATTTTCCTTCAACCTCCAACTTTCCTTCCAGCGCAGGACACCCCTTTTAGAACCTTCAAAGAAGGCAATTATTTCCCGGGCCAACTCATCAGAAAATTCTTCCTTAGCCAGATCCAGGGCTTGATTGAGAGGCAATGAAGAACGATAAATAATCTCGTAGACCCTCTTGATCAGTTCCCTTTCCGAAGCGGTAAAACCTTTCCGCCGCAAGCCCACCACATTCAAACCAAATATCCTGGCAGGGTGTCCATCCACAAGCAGAAAAGGAGGGACATCCATGACCACTTTGGAAAGCCCACCCACCATGGCCAGCCTTCCAATGCGCACAAACTGATGCACTCCCACGTACCCACTGAGCACTGCCTGAGAGCCAACCTTTACATAACCAGCCAGCATCGCACCATTGGCCATAGTTACCTCATCCCCAATTTCGCAGTTATGGGCCACATGGCAACAAGCCATAATGAAACAGCTATTACCTATGCGCGTTGATTTGCCCTTACCCGTAGCCCGGTGCACAGTAACAAATTCTCTCAAAATGGTATGGTCACCAATCACCACTTCAGTATCTTCACCCCCATAGGCAACATCCTGAGGGGGAGCACCCAAGACCACGTGATGACCTATGGTGCAGCCTTTTCCAATGCTCACTCTGCCTTCAATGACCGAAAAAGCACCAATCCTGGTTCCCTCACCTATCCGAACCTGTCCACCGATAATCGAATAGGGACCTACTTCCACATTTTTATCCAGAACTGCTCCTGCTTCAACACAGGCGGTAGGATGAATGTTCACCTTTTTCACTCATCTCCTCACTGAGCAATCTTGCCAGCTCGCGGTTTAAGCTGTGACCTGAGCGTACTGCAAAAAAACCACCCCGAACTCTTACCTGCAAAAGAAACAAATCCCCCAAAAAATCGAGGATTTTATGCAAAGCAGGCTCCTTAGGAAAGCGAAGTGGAGAGGAAGAATGCCCGTCAGGCCCAAAAATTATGGCCCAGTCCTGAGCTCCCTTTCCCAAACCGCTTTTTGCAAGATAGGGCAACTCAAAATGAAAAGCAAAAGTACGTGATGCAGCCAGCTCCAGAAAGGGATCCTCTTCGCTGAAAGTAGCCACCTGGGCAAAATGAGAATGTTCCACTGCATCCAAAAAATAGAAAACCTGCATTTTTTCAGAGGGAAAAGCCAGAATATAGCTTTTGTCGTCACCAACCTGCAAAAAACTGCTCACCTTCCAAAAAGGAGAAGGGACCTCCTGGGGTACAACACCTGCTTTATTAAATTCTTCAATCCAGAAAAGGGAACTGGTATCCCCAGCAGGCAATTCATCCCCCCAGACCAGAACCTCGAGATTGTCAATACCCATAAGGTAACAGGCTGCTAAAAAATGCTCTACCGTCTTGAGTTCTACTTCTCCCTTCACCAGGGAAGTGGAACGGGGAAAGGAAGAAAGCCATCTTAAGGAAGCAGGAATGACAGCTTCCCCAGACAATGAAAAGACTCTGAAGACAATGCCCTGGTTCGGACCGGCAGGAAATACTTTGACCCTGACCTCTCTTCCACCGTGTAAACCCCTACCCTGTACCTCAAAAGACTGGCAGATGGTTCTCTGAAAGTAACAATTTTCACTCATTGCTTGCGAAAAACGGCTTTTTCCAGCTTTCTAATGCGCCGGAAAAGTTCTGGCAATTTTCGTATCAGCGCCTGTTGACGCATTTCCTGGTGGTGGTCCTGGGCAGGGAAACCGGAGACCATCTGATCGGGACCAACCTCAGAAACAACGCCTCCTCGCGCTGCTACTCTGGTACCCCTGCGTACCCGGGTATGATCAACCACTCCGCTCTGTCCACCCAGAACAGCCAAATCCTCGACCACAGAGCTTCCTGCAACACCAGATTGAGCTGCTATCAACACTTTTTCACCAATCTGGACATTATGAGCCACCATAACCAGATTATCTATTTTAGTTCCCCGAGCTATTCTGGTTTCCCCCAGGGTAGCCCGGTCCACAGTGGAATTGGCACCAATTTCCACGTCATCCTCAATAATCACCCGTCCCAAATGGGGTATTTTCAAGTGCTTTTCTCCATCCCACTCGTAGCCAAAACCATCTCCTCCAATAACCACTCCGGGATGCAAAATAACCCGGTCACCTATTTCACAATCGTGTTTAATGACCACGCCGGGATAGATAAGACAGTCTGATCCGATACGAACCCGCTCTCCAATGTATACCTGAGGGTAAATCTTGGTCCTTGCTCCAATCTGAGCCCCTCTCTCTATAACAGAAAAAGCCCCAACCCAGACTTCTCCACCCAGCGAGGCCTCGGGATGAACGAAAGCACTGGGATGCACGCCTTCCTTCTTTTGCACATAAGAAAACAAAGAAGCAACTTTGGCAAAAGCCAGGCGAGGACGGGCAACTACAACAAGGTTTCTACCCGGAAATTCAGAAACAAATTTTTTCTCCACAACCAGAGCCTGAGCAAGAGAGGAGTGAACCTCTTCTATAAATTCCTCCCGAAAAAGGAAAACCAGGTCGTTTGGTCCCGCCTGAGCGGGAGCGTTGATACCCTTAACTTCAAAATCAGGGTCACCGATTATGGTGACCCCCTCTATCAACCCAGCTATTTCTCTTAACTTCAAAGTCCCTTTCGACTCCGATCTCTGGTTACTTTTTTTGTGCCGCTACTATTTTCTCAAGCTCCGCAAGTACCTGTTCAGTGATATCCACGCCGCCATAAAACACAAGAGGTATATCCAGAAGTTCTTTCTGGCTCACCGGAACCCTCACTTCACTACGCAAAACCAGGGTGAGACCCTGCGCTTCGGCAACCTGCTTTATGGCCTGAATGATGTCCTGATAGCGCTGGTTAATCAGTTCCTGACGCTCGGCAAGCATGGCATCCCTTATCGGTTTCCACTCTGCATTCATCTCTTCCTCAAGTTTCTGAACTTCTTCCCGGGTTTTTCCCTTGCCCTTTTCGTTAAGCTCCTGTTGTCTTTTTTTCATCTCATCCAGCAGTTTCTGCTCCAAATCAGCAATTTTTTGAGTGTTGGGATGCGCATTGAATACCTTGTTAATGTCCACCAAACCAACCTTCAAATCGGCCGCCGGTTTGGAAGCAGCCCAGGAAGCAACAGAAAAGCTCAACAAGGAAATAACCACTACCAAAATCGCTACTACCAGATGTTTACGCATAGATTCTCTCCTCTCTTTTTAAAAAGTATGTCCAATGCTGAAATAGGTTTGACCTCCACGCTCTCCTATGCCATAGTCCAGGCGCACCGGACCGATGGGAGTATCAACCCGGATGCCCACTCCATAACCAGTCTTTATGTCCTCAAAGGAAACTGGTTCCTCATAGGGCCAGGCATAACCCGCATCGCCAAAAAACACCACCTGAGTATTTTCAGAAACCGTCCAGCGGTATTCCAGGTTACACACCAGCATCTTTTCTCCCTCGAACTCAAAAAGGTCATATCCTCGCAGGGTATTCACTCCACCAACTCCGAATTTCTCATAGTCAGGGAGCGAGGTATCGGAAGTACCTCCCAAAAGACGCAGAGCCAGCACCGTATCCGGACCAGTATCTATAAAGTGGCGCACATCCAGCACATATTTGGTGAAGCTATTGTCTCCACCAAGCGCTCTACCGGCAAACTCGGCCTCTCAGGAAGCATACCATCCCTCTTTGGGATCCAGAATGCTGTCTCTGGTATCGTAGATAATCATCGGAGACAGGGAGTTGGTCACTCCCCCTCGATCAGGAGCTTCCCCTTCTAAAACGGTGATATCTATTTTTTCGGATTTAGCCTTCAGGCGCCAGGACCAGTCCTCGTTAATCTTGCGCCCAAACACCAGTTGCCCTCCTATTCTCTCCTCTTCGTACTTTCCAATTTCCTCCCCACCTTCGTAGTTGGTTCGCTCCTTAACCTGATCATAGAGGCTCAGGGCAAGCAAGGTGGGATCTCCCAAGAACCAGGGCTCCTCAAAATAAAGCCGGTAAAGAGTGCGCGAGCCAAACTCATAACGAAGCTCCACTTTCTGAGCATTACCTCCCAGGTTGGCTTCCTGGTATCTGACGTAACCCAACCACCCTTCCTCAGTGTTGTATCCTATACCCACTCCTGCCAAACCAGTTTTCTTTTCGACAACCCCAATGACCACTTTAATATGCTCCTGATCGCTACCCGGCTCAAGCCTCATGGAAAGGTCTTCGAAAAACCCCAGGTCATAAATCCTTTGCATGTTCTTCTTGATGCGAGCGAAATCAAAAACAACCGGAGGTTCAAAATCGAGCTCTCTTCTTAAAACATATTCCTTGGTTTTCTCCAAACCCTCAAAAAGCAATTCTTCGATAATGCCTTCATGGAGGGTAAAACTCAAAACTCCATTTTCAAAATTAATCCCATCTATATAAGCCACGATAAAGCCACTATCGCTGTACAGAGCCTTGATGCGCTCCAGATCCCGCTGGAATATCTTCCAGTTCATCACCTGACCCGGAGAAATGATCATAACCCTTCTAATCTCTTCAGTGGTTAAAGCGGTATTGCCAGAGATGGCGATATCCTGAATCACAGGAAACTCTTCAACCTTATAGATAACCTCCACTCCATCCGGATACTTTTTAGTGTCCACCCATACCTTGGAAAAATAACCCAGGTCATAAATCGCCTTAAGGTCATTCTTAACTTTTTCGGGATTAAAGGGCTCCTTCAAAGAGAGAGAAACCGCTGATAGAATAAGCCGTTCGCTAATATGCTGGTTGCCTTCTACCCTTATCGCCACTACTGGCGGAAAACTTTCCTGGGAAAACACCGGAAAAACCCCAACCAGCACCAGCACCAAGGTCAGAACCCCTATCCATTTTCTCTTTGTCATTATTCAACCCTCCATTTTGGCAATTCAAAACCTGGTTGTAAATTCGAGTTCCCAGCTTAAACCTTTCTTTTCATCAATTTCGGCCTTAAAAGACCAGTTTTTATTAACATTCAGATCAAAATAAACGGCCGAGTGATCTTCCCCACTTAAATCTTGAGTATATCCTATTATTAAATCATTTCCAAGTCTCTTCTCAAGAGTTAGCTCATAAAACCAAGAACCATCGGAAAAAACGGGATTGATCTCCAGGTTTAAAAACCCGGAAAGACCTTCCAGAAAATTCCCCTTGTCTCCAGTGAGAAAAGAAAACAACCCCCAGAAAAGAGGACCAATGTTAATATCGGAAAGAGAGGCGTAAGCATTCCGGTCACCAGTAAAAAGAAGTGAAAGAATTTCTTCCCGGCTGAGCGCCGGCTCTGAAGTGAGCTTTAACTGGTAATCATCAAGGGGACCCTGAGCAGTAAGCCTTATTTCGTAACCATCCACTTCGCACAAACCATAAAGATCCAGCTGGGGCTCCAAACCAAAAAGTTCCCCAAAATAGACCTTACCGGCAAGGGGTATTTTGCGCATAACCAGATTGTAAAATCCATCCACAACCTGCAGGTTGCCGCTCAAGCTACTTTTACCGCCTCCTGCCCGCAACAAAAGGCTTCCAGCAAGAGCAATCTCCATAAAGCGGGTCTTCACCGTAAAGGGCGCATCGGAAGTCTGGAGTTTAAATTCCAAGTCGAAGGGCAAATTGAAAAGCGCTTTTTCAATGCTCTCCAGGGAAAAAACACTGCCTCTCGAAGAAGATTGGTTCTGACGGGCGTAATCCCAGCTTCCCTCCTCAACCAGCAAAGATCCCCGCAACCGGGGTTGCTTCCAGCTTCCAGATAGATTGGCCTCGCCAGCAATTCGACCGCTGAGAACTTCACCGAGACCCAGCTTTGAGCAGTCCCCGCTGAAAGAAAGCGCAATATTCATTCCTTCGCTGGTGAGATCACCTGAAAAAACACCATTGATACCAGAAAGAGCGACTTCGCCTTCGAGAATATGCAATTTTTCCTGAGAGATTTGCCCCTTTACAGAAGTCAGCGAAAGCAGTTCTCTCTCACCCTGCAAAACTTTCGCCTCCTGTAAAAAGACTTCCCCCTCAACCTGGGGTTTCTCAAGTTCTCCCCACAACCTGACTTTCCCCTCACCATGAAGGCGCAACAAAAATTCCCGCCAGGGAATATCCAGAAAAGGGTCCACTTTTAAAAAACAGGTGGCATCAAGCAGATTCTTTTCAAGATCCAGTGCACCCTCAAGACTGATCTGCACGCTTTGTGATGCGTCTTCCAGAAACAATCTTTTAATCAACATTTTCTCGCCATCAAACCTGCCTTCGAGATTTCCCAAAAGCAGAGGCAGTTCCGGATAGGCAAAGGTAATGTCCTCAATCCGAAGCATCCAGTTATTTTCCTCACTGTCCAGCTCAAGTAGCAAATCCCCGCTGGATTCAATCTGGTAGCTTTCCAGCAAGGGAATTCCCAAACTCCGCAAATCCAGACCCTCTATGCGCAAAAAGCCCTTATCCCAATTTTCCGGACTCAGGTAAGAAGCAAGAGGTAAGCTTTCTCCCTTGCCGGGTAAGCTTAGCTTACCCTCAAAAAGCAGCTCAAAACTTTTGCCCAGCTGCCTACCCCGCAAAAGAAGATCTCTCCCCTTACCCCGCAGCGCAAACTCAACCCCCTCCCAGGGGCCCTTAATCGACAAACTTCCCTCTTTTAACTCTCCCTGAAGGGCAAACTGGTTTTCAGGAAGGGTGATTCCCGCAATTTCACCCTCAAGGTAAGCTTCCTCAAAAGGAATCAGCCATCCCGAAAGCTGTAATTTTCCCAACTCAGTAACCCCGGTTTCCAATTTTCGCACTTCCAACTTATTTCCCTCAAGCAAGCCCTCAAAAACCAGATCTCTCCCCCCCAAACCAGCCCAGCGCCATAAAGGAGCATTCAGCACAACCCGGAAAGCCCGCTCCTTTTCGCCTTTTTTAAGCTCCAGGTTGCCACTCACCTGAAAAGCCAGCTCATAACCATCCCGCTGGGATTCAAAAAGAAAATTCTGTAACCCCAAAGCAACCTCTATCCTTTCGCCTTTCTTGGCAAGAAAAGCCTTTGCTTCGCCTTCTTTCCCCTTCAGACTCAGCTGGGCTTCAAAATCATTCATACTCCTGAGTAACAATTGGCCTTGAGAAACTTCAGCCAGGTAAGAAGGACCCCAGAATATCTCTCCTCCTTCCAGGAGAAGCTCAAAACGCAATTCATCTTTTTTCCCCTCTATATCGATTTTTCCGTCCAGAGTTCCACCAAGAGGCAAATCACCAAAGGAGGCAACCAGGCTCTGCAAAGAAATATCGCTGAGCTCTCCTTTCCCCTCAAAAGAACCCTTTCTCCAGGTACCCCCAAGCTGGACCCTGCCACCCAGAAAAATCGCCTTACCCCATAAAGAAGCCGTTCCATCCGCAGCAAACTGCAGTTCGATAAGTGGTTCTTTCAGTTGCCATTCCTTAAAAGTCAGCTCTTGCGATGCAAAGAAAAGGTGTCCGTCTTCCAAACCTCTTTTTCCAAATCGCAAAACACCCCGCAGATTACCTTCTCCTCCAAGTTCGCTCCAGAAAGGGTTGTTATCAAGCAAACAGGAAGCACTGGAGAGCTCCAGCACCAGTTCATCATTTTCAAAACCCAGATAGCCCTCTCCGGAAACAGCCATTCCCTGAAGAGAAGATCCGGGCTTAACCTGAAAATACAGTTTTCCATTATCCTCACTCAGCAGTTCACCCCGAAGCGAAGCGGAACCTGATTTCTCCTTCAAATCCCAGAAAGCTTGCAACGGTCTCTCCTTGAAAAAGACCTGCAAACCCACCTCAAACACTTTATCATTCAATCCCTGGAGCTCACCTTTAACCAGACCCAACTCTTTAGAAAAATCTATACTTCCCCAACCCTGGAAAGTCAGCAAGCTTTTTGCACTCTCCAAAAAAACATCGTTTAAATAGAGGGCGCCTCTATCCCTGTCCCAGGTAAACCTGGATGCAAAGGAAACATCAAAAGGACTTTTTAAATAGCCCTGCAAAACTCCGTCGTTTAAAGAGCAGCGCACCTCGCCCTTCCAGAAGTTCTCCTGTAAGGGGAAATCGAAACCAACGGTCACTGTTCGGTCAAAATCGAAATGACCGGAGATTGCAGCCCGATCCTTGAAGGCCGAAAAATCCAGTCCACCAGAGGTCTTGGAAAGCTCAACGCGCGAGAAAGTAAAACTCTGCTCTTTTTCCCAAACCAGTTCTTTTACTCGAAGCGAAAAAGAAGGAATCTTTCGCAGATCAAAATTGGTTAACGCTTGCATAAAGCTCCAATCGGAAATCTGTAAACTAACCCGGTTTGACGAAGCCAGAAAAACAGGTCCTTCCTCAAAACCCAACCAGGAAAGAAGACGAAGACGCAGGAAAACGGTGGGGAAATACAAAGAAAAACCTTCCCCTGCAATTCGCAGATTTTCAAATTTCAGGACTCCGAGCCCAGCAAAACGCACCTTTTCAAAGTCAAAATGCACCTCTGGAAAATCTGCAACCCAGCCCAGAAAAGCATCCTGAATTCTTTGTTGAAGAGAAAAATAAGCCATCCCCATCACAGCAACCAATCCCAGAACAATCAGTAACCACAGAGAGAATTTGCCCAAAAAAACTTACCTCCCTATCAGAATCTCCTTAGAGAGAGTGCCCTCCACAAGAAGAGGCACTGGGACTTCGATCAGGTAAGAAATGGTATTCCCATCTTCCAGACTCCTGAGTTCAATTTTAAACCCATTACGCTTTTCAGAAGCAGAAATCTTTTCCAGGTAACTCTTTAGATCCAGAGGAACTTCCTTATCTCCCAGATGCGAATCCGGTTCCCCACCCTTACCCTGGATGACAATTTCTGCACGCCCAGAAGGAAAATCGTCCGGAACAGGGAGCTGGAAAGGAAAGGAAATGGTTTCCCTCCGGTAAGGAAACACGGTAACTTCTCCCTCGATAAGCTTTCCTCGTTCCACACTGGAGGGACAGTTGAGACTGCTCAGTTTCCCCCATCCAAAGTAGGGGAAATGTTCAAATTCAATGGAAATTCTCTGGGGACGGAACTCGAAAAAGGGATTCTGAGAAAGACCTTTTAGAAAGCGTTCCAGACCATTCGCCCCTTCAGCAGCCACGTCGGTGGTACTGGTCCAGAAAAAACGATCCTCATAAGAGAAGTTCTGAGCCTGGAGCCTGATGGAAACCACGATAGTCCCACCACACTGGCAATCCAGTACCCGATCCAGGACATCCAGAAAGAGCGAAGGTAAAATATCAGCCAGAACTCGCTCGTCCTGCACCACTTTGAAATTGAAAGTCTGAGCAGACCCACTTCCGCCTCTGAATACGATCTGCAAATCGCAGGCATCGGGCAGAACTCCTATCTTCCCTGCGATACCCGACTGACGATCCTCCTCCACTATGCCCACCACCTCAATGGGCGTGCCCACTTTAAACGGAAAATCTTTACCACTTACACTGAAGTTTACATACACCGAAGATAGGAAATAAGCCACCTTGCCATAGTGCATAAAAGGATGGCCCAGGGCCAGAAACTTGTCATCCTCACGATAAGTAAGAGTACCAATACTCAGAATATCGGCATCACCACTCAGAAGCTGCACTCCAATGGCGCTGCCCGGAACAAGCTCCGGACTATGAGAT
This sequence comes from Candidatus Atribacteria bacterium, assembly GCA_029982245.1. GTDB lineage: Bacteria > Atribacterota > Atribacteria > Atribacterales > Thermatribacteraceae > Thermatribacter > Thermatribacter velox. The sequence continues at coordinate 12,496 of JARRBX010000010.1, forward strand.
GTCATGTTTAAAGATCGTGTCCTCCATAGCTGAGGAAAAGCAAGCGCCACGCGCACCGGGGAATGCTGTTCTAAAAAGCTTGCCGCACGCTGACCGAAACCCATAGCAAGCATCAGGGTGCGCTGTTCTTTCTTTTGACCTTTTTGACTTACCGGCTTTCCCCAAAGAGCAAACATGGCTTCAATCGGGGTTACCACTCCAATGAGGTTATCTTTGCTTTCGTAGCCGTAAGCAAGGGCACCGGCAATTTTATCTTTCAGGAAAACCGGGCTACCACTCATTCCAGCCGATATGCCCCCCAGCTCCCTTACCCGGTCATCGGTGATGCGAACCACAAAGTAAGCATCCTCAATACTTTTTCCGGATACCACATCCATCACTTCAAGGTCAAAGCTCTCCACCCGGGTTCCATAGAAAACGGTCTTACCATATCCATGCATGCCAATTTTAACTTCAGAAAGGGGCAAGTAATCGGATTCCCGGGCTTCCACAAAAGGAAAAACCCAGAAAAAAAACCCCCAGGAAAGGAGAAAAAGAAAAATCCCCACCTTTTTTGAAAATATCAAAACTACCGATTCCTCCCCTTGGTAAAGAGAAAGCCCGTTTGCAGTTCCTTTAGGTGATCCAGAACCTTGCCAGCTCCCAGTGCCACACAGGAAATTGGGTCCTCAGCCACGTAGGCCACGGTACCTGTGGATCTGCTGATCAAAACATCGATACCCTGTAAAAGCGCGCCGCCCCCGGTCAGACAAATGCCTTTTTCAGCAATATCAGCTGCGAGTTCGGGAGGAGTATGTTCAAGCACTATGCGTACAGCCTCAAGGATTGAAGAAAGGGGCTCAGTCAGACACTTGTGTATTTCAGAGGCAGTAACTGTGATTTCCTTGGGAAGGCCAGAAACCAGGTCTCTCCCTTTTACCTGGATCGACTTATCCTGATCAGGAGGGGCTGCACAGCCCACTTCTAATTTAATCTGCTCCGCAGTTCTTTCCCCTATCATGATGTTGAATTTCTTGCGGAGATGGCGGACAATGGCTTCATCCATTTTATCACCAGCCACTCTTATAGAGCGGCTCACCACAATACCTCCCAGAGAAAGCACTGCCACATCGGTGGTTCCTCCACCGATGTCTATAACCATGTTGCCAGAAGGTCCGGTAATATCAAGTCCTGCCCCAATTGCCGCTGCCATGGGTTCCTCCACAAGATAAGCCCTGCGAGCTCCAGAATGGTAAGCAGCATCAAGTACTGCCCTCTTTTCAACCTCGGTGCATCCTGAGGGTACACAAATCACTATATCAGGCCTGAATAAGCCTCTTCCACAGACTTTCTGAATGAAATAAGAAAGCATTTTTCTGGTTATCTCGTAATTATCAATAACCCCGTCTTTCAGGGGACGATGGGCAACGATGTACTCAGGCGTTTTTCCGATCATTTCCCTTGCTTCTCTACCAATAGCCAGAATCTTACCGGTGTTTTTGGCGATCGCAACCACCGAAGGCTCGTTCAAAACAATCCCCTTACCCTGCACATATACCAGTGTAGTTGCTGTACCCAGGTCAATTCCCAAACGCTTATTCCACATCCACATTCCCCCTGTCCACATCCTTAACCCTTTTTATGAAAGCACCCAGAGAGTTTAGTTTATCTTCAATGGCTTCGTAACCTCGATCAATATGGAACAAACCGCTTATTTCAGTCTCGCCCTGCGCAGCTAAACCAGCCAGAACAAGGGCTGCCCCTGCCCGCAGGTCGGAAGCCGCTACCTGTGCTGCATAGAGGCTTTCCACCCCCCGCACAATAACGCTTCTTCCCTCCACCTGGATATTGGCCCCCATCCTCTCCAGTTCGCCAACATGTGCGAAACGGCTTTCAAAAACGGTTTCCGTAACCACACTTACTCCCTCGGCGATACAAAGCAAAGCGGTAAATTGAGCCTGCATGTCAGTTGGAAAGCCAGGATGGGGCATGGTTTTTATGTTTACAGCCCGGGGACGCTTTTGCATGGTAACCAGAAGACTCTTTTCAGCAGTTCTCCTCACCCGGGCACCCGTTTCTTCGAGCTTGGTAACGATTGGAAAAATGTGATTCAGGTCCACTCCCTCGATTTCTACCTCACCCCGGGTGATTGCTGCAGCAACGCAGAAAGTTCCTGCCTCTATTCGGTCGTTTATTATCTCGTACTCCACACCCTGCAGGTTCTTTTTGCCTTTCACCAGCACCACATCGCTGCCCACACCCTGAATTTCTGCTCCCATCAGAGTTAAAAAACGGGCTAAATCTACAACCTCGGGTTCCTTAGCAGCGTTGATGAGCAGTGTTTCTCCGGGTATCGAAGCGGCAAGCATCATCAGATTTTCAGTGGCCCCCACACTGGGAAAGTCAAGATAAATTTCTCCCCCCCGTAACAGACCAGCCTGGGCTTCCACATAACCAGCACTCTGAATTACTTCCACACCGAGATGCGCAAATCCCTTTAAGTGAAGGTCAATAGGACGCGAACCAATAGCGCAGCCTCCCGGCAAAGGAACCTTGGCCCTTCCCAGGCGGGAAAGCAGAGGTCCAGTAATCAAAAAAGAAGCCCTCATCTTTCTGATTAGTTCATAAGAAGGCTCGTAATTTCGAAGCGAAGTCGGATCTACCCGGTAAGTATGCCGATCGATCCTCTCCACCCGGGCTCCCACATTCTCAAGGACTGAGAGCATGGTACGCACATCGAGAAGATCAGGAACGTTACGCAGTAAAGAAGCAGAATTACCCAGCAAAGAAGCAGCTAAAATAGGAAGTGCCGCATTTTTGGAGCCTCCGATGCGCACTTTACCCCGAAGAAAAACCGGTCCACGGACGATTAGTTTTTCCAAAACACTCCTACTCCTTATCTTCCTTTGCTAAAAGCATTATAAAACAAAAAACCCAATTCGGATAGCCAGTTTTAAGTAATTGCTTTTTACTCCTCCTTAGCAGAAGACTTTCGAGAAGCAGGAAACTCAAAGGAAATTTTTCCTTCGCTGTCCAGGGCCAGGACAGCCGAAAACTTTTTTTTGCTCTTTCGAGAGCGAAAACCATATAGCTTCTCGGTTTTACCTTCCTCGAGCAACTTCCGGACCTGAGCCCGGGTTAATCTTTTACCCAAAATGGTCTTCCAGATTACAAACTGACAGCCTTCCTTCCAGCGAGAACAGGTAAAAGCTTTCTGATTCTCGTGAACTGGCGCTCCACAAAGGGGGCAGGAGCCGATCGGAACATGAATTCTTTCCAGCTCTCCCTGGTATTCTTTATTGCGCAGTTTTTCCACAATTCCCACTGTAAGTTGCTTAATTTCCTCCATAAAGACGTCCCGACTGTAATCACCTTTTTCCATCAATCTCAACTTTCTCTCCCACTCCCCGGTGAGTTGAGGAGAAGCCAGCTCTTCGATGGGTATAGCTTCCACCATGTTGATCAGCTCCATACCTTTGGGAGTAGGAATCAGGGTCTTCCCCTCCCGCTCCACATACCCCACTTCGATCAGACGTTCAATTATGTTTGCCCTGGTGGCAGGGGTACCTATACCATTTTCCTTCAGAATTTCACGCAGTTCTTCGTCTTCAACAAACTTACCCGCGTTTTCCATAGCCGCAAGGAGAGTGGCTTCCGTATAACGGGGTGGAGCCTTGGTCTCCTTTGCTTCAAACCAGACCTCAACAGTGGACACCATTTCTCCTTTTCTCAGGCGAGGCAGAAAATCCTGAGATTCGCCTCTATCCTCACCATACACTTTTCTCCAACCCGGCTCCACTAGGACTTTGGACTTGCTCAAAAAGAGGTCTTCCCCTACCCGGGTGCTTATCTTGCGGTGCGCCCACTGGGCATCCGGATAGAAAACACTGATAAATCTTTTGACGATCAGGTCCATTACTTTCTGGGCATCAGGACTCAACTTATCCCAAGAAATAGGCTCTCCAGTAGGGATGATAGCGTGGTGGTCACTCACTCTACTTTTATCAAAAACCCGCTTATTACTGAGGGCATCTTGAGGCAATCCACCTGCAACCAGTTCCCGGTAACCGCAATCACCCAGCATCGACCAGGATTTTTCAACCACCGCCATCAAGTCCTCAGACAGAAAACGGGAATCAGTGCGGGGATAAGTAATGAGCTTGTAAGCCTCGTAAAGCTTCTGAGCTGCGTCAAGGGTGCGCTGAGCCGAAAAACCAAACAGTTTGTTGGCATCCCGCTGAAGAGCCGTCAGGTCATAAAGCAAAGGAGGAGCTTCACTGGACAGACGCTCCTCAAACTCCACGACTTCCCCTTCCTTGCCCTCGACTCGCTCAACTATTTCCTGGGCCTCTTTTTCAGAGTATACCCGGTCCTCTTCGCCCTTCCATTTCCCAGGATATTCTCCCTCCGAAGAAGCAAAACGGGCGAAAACTTCCCAGTAGGGAGTAGGCACAAACTCCTGAATTTCCCGTTCCCGATGCACCAGTATAGCGAGCGTCGGAGTTTGCACCCGACCCACCGACAAAAGAGTGCGATAACGAGCCGTGAAAGCACGGGTACCGTTGATACCCACCAGCCAGTCCCCCTCAGACCGGCATTTGGCCGCAGCAGCCAGATTGGCAAATTCCTCCCCAGCACGGAGGTTACGAAAAGCTTCCCGGATAGCTTCCCGGGTCATCGAAGAAAGCCAGAGTCGGAACACTGGCTTTTCACATTTTATAAACTCGTAAATATACCTGAAAATCAATTCGCCTTCTCTTCCTGCATCACAAGCATTGATGAGGGCTTCAACATCTTCACGCTTAGCCAGCTTCTGAATTGTTTTCAGGCGATCTTTATGGCCCTTCAGTACCTTGAGCTTAAATTCTTCTGGTATGATTGGCAAAAGTACCAACCGCCAGACCTTGAGTTTTTTATCGTAATCCTCAGGCTCAGCAAGGGTAACCAGATGCCCCAGAGCCCAAGTAATCACATATTCCCTGTTTTCCAGATATTCTTTATGATTGGAAAACTTCCCCAGAGCCGAAGCTATGTCTTTAGCCACGCTCGGTTTTTCGGTAATAATCAGCTTTTTGGGCACCTCAATCCACCTTTCCAGATTTTAATTGTCTCCGCGCCCCCTTCCAGGCTGACGATAGGGTCGATAAGGCAGGGGAACATATTCCACAGAAGGTCTTTGCTGAGGGGGTTGGGGATAAAGCTCCATCAATTCGTAAATGTCTTCGGGAAGGTCATCTTTAACTGGTAAACCCATTTCTTTGGCCATCTCTACGGTTATCGGAAAGTCATGAGTCCAGCGACCCTCAGAAAGGGTTTTAGCCAATTCATGAGCCTTGTCTTCCGGCATTTTGTCTTTGATGAGGTTGAAAACCACGCCGTAAACCTGGTTGATGGCTTTTCTGGCCACATCGCCCAGAATCAGAGTCTGGTCATCACGGTTGGGGTTGGGTTCTTCAAGGGCCCGCAGAATAGACGCTGCCGGGTATTGTCCCTGCATGGTGCCTATTTGGGGGTCTACAGGCCCCAATACTGCATTGGGATCCATAACTATCTCGTCAGCGGCCAGGGCAATGAGTGTCCCTCCTGACATAGCGTAATGAGGGACAAAAACGGTAACCTTGGCAGGGTGTCGCTTAATGGCCCAGGCAATCTGCTCCGCAGCCAGGACCAGCCCCCCCGGGGTGTGCAAGATGAGATCAATGGGCATATCCGACGGGGTAAGGTGTATGGCTCGCAATATTTTTTCCGAGTCTTCAATGTTAATATAGCGAGCCACGGGAAGACCCAAAAAGCTCACCGACTCCTGGCGATGAATCATGGCGATAACTCGGGAACGTCTTTTGCGTTCCAGATTGCGAATGGCAGCCAACCGCTGTTGTTCTATCATTTTGCGTTGCAGGGCTGGAAAATAAACACTGAAAAGGATTAAGAGAAAAATAATATCCCAGAACACTGTACCCACCTCCTTTTTCAAAAAAACTTAATGAAGAATAATCCGGCGATTGTTGATTTTTCCTTCCTCAAAAAGGTCTCCTCCAAAACTATCATAGGCAACAATCACCGGAAAATCCCGCACAAAAAGCCGCAAAAGTGCTTGAGCTCCCAGGTCCTCGTAAGCCAGAACATCTTTGCGCAGCACAAATTGAGCAAGGTAGGCCCCCGCACCCCCACAGGCAATGAAATATACTGCAAAGTGTTTCTCAAGGAGTTCCTTTACCTTTTCACTGCGGGCTCCCTTGCCGATGGTTGCCCTGACTCCCAGTTTTAATAACTCTTCGAATGTTGCATCCATTCGAGAACTGGTAGTTGGTCCAACCGAACCAATTACTTTTCCAGGAGGAGTTGGAGTTGGTCCCGCATAATAAATTACCGCACCTTTTAACTCAAAAGGTAATTCCTTACCTTTCTCAAGGTCCTCCAGCAGGCGACGATGCGTGGCATCCCGGGCCACATAAATATCGCCACTCAAATAGACTATATCTCCCACCCGGAGACTTCTTGTATCCTCAACAGAAAGAGGTGTTTTAAGGATAAACTCCCGGCTTCTAACGTCTTCCAGGTTATTACCTTCCACCATCTTTACCACCTCAATGTCTTCTGACGAAAAACGTGACAACTCGCCACCAGACCCACTGGGAAGCTGGCTATGTGGCAGGGATAAGTCTCTATTCTCACTTCAAGGCAGGTATTTCTACCACCCACTCCCTGAGGTCCAATACCCAAAAGGTTGATTTTTTCCTTTATGCGCTCTTCAATCTGAGCATAACGGGAATCTGGATTTTTCGAACCCAGGGGTCTGCTCAGAGCCCGGGAGGCAAGGTACATAGCATAAGCAGCATTACCACCCACTCCAATACCCACCACAAGTGGTGGGCAGGCTTGAGCTGCCTTGCGATCCAGCTCACGCAAAACAAAACGTTCCAAATCCTCCACCGAACTTCCCGGGTTCAAAACACCCAGAGAGCTTATATTATCACATCCCCCCCCTTTTACGAGCAGATTTACCTCCAGCTCTTCTTCTCCTTCCAGATCAAAAAAGTAAACTGGAGGAGTGTTATCCCGGGTATTGCCCCCAAAAAAGGGATCGGCAATGATTGACTTTCGGAAGTAAGCTCTTTGGTAAGCACGACGTACTCCTTCAGCAATAGCCTCCTTGAGTCCTCCACCCTCTATTTTTACCGCATTACCTACTTTCACTTCCACCTGAACCATCCCGGTATCCTGACACAGGGGAAGTCTGTTTTCTTCCGCAACCACATAATTTTCAAGGATCTGAGAAACCATCTCCTGAGCAATCTTTTCATTCTCTTCAGTAAGCACCTGAAGCATTTTCTGGCGCAGGTCTTCCGGAGCAACTATGTTAATCTCTATAAGAGCCCGTTCCACCTGCTCGGCTATATCTTCAAAAGCAATTTTTTTCAAGTTTCATCACCTTCTGGACTAAGCACCAAACCCCTCTCCTGCATTAAGGCGCTAATTTCCCGTGCTCTTTGAATAAGAAAACGCGCTTCCCTCTCTATTTCTTCCAGAGAAAGATTTTTTTGCGCTATTCCTTCTTCCAGAGCAACCCTGGCCACAGCTTTAGCCTCTTCCACGTAGACTTCCCACTCTTCCATGCTGGGAATGATGTAATCCTCCCTTAACCCTTTTCTGCGGGCAAACTCGTAAAGCGATCTTGCTGCAGCCAGGCACATGGAATCGGTGATAGTCCGAGCCTGCACACTCAGCACTCCCCTGAAAACACCCGGAAAACCCAGAGAATTATTGACCTGATTCGGAAAATCGGAGCGACCAGTCGCCACTATCCTCGCCCCGGCTTCCTTTGCTTCCCAGGGCCAGATCTCCGGTAGGGGATTGGCACAGGCAAAGACAATCGCCTCTCTGTTCATTTGAGCTACCCATTCCGGCTTAATTACTCCAGGACCAGGCATAGAAAGGGCTATCAAAACGTCCCTGCCCCGAATGGCTTCCTCCTTGCCACCTATCAGGTTTTCTCCGTTGGTCAACTGGCAAAGTTCCCATTTCCAGGGGTGAGTCTCTTCAAGATCTTTTCTTCCCCGGTGCAAGGTTCCTTTACTATCGCACAGCACCAGGTTTTCAGGAAGCACGCCCACTGCCATCAGCAGGCGAGCGATTCTCAAATTGGAAGCCCCAGCCCCCACTAAAGCCACCTTGACCCGATCCGGTGCTTTACCAACCACATCCAGTGCGCCCAGAAAGGCAGCAACGGTAACCAGGGCCGTCCCCTGCTGGTCATCATGCCAAACCGGGATGTCAAGTGTCTTTTGAAGGGTTTCCAGAATCGAAAAACACTGGGGTTGAGCTATATCCTCAAGGTTGATACCCCCGAAACTGGGCGCAATGGCCTGGACCAGAGCAATTAATTCCTCAGGGTTCCGGGAACGCACACAAATCGGCCATGCGTCCACCCCCCCCAGATATCGAAAAAGGAGCGCCTTCCCCTCCATAACTGGGAGAGCCGCTTCCGGACCGATATCGCCAAGCCCCAGAACCCTGCTTCCATCAGAAACCACCGCCACTGTATTCCAGCGACTGGTGTACTGAAAAGAAAGCTCCCGGTTTTCAGCAATTGCTCTGCTTACCGCAGCAACCCCGGGAGTGTACCACAGAGCAAAATCCTGGTAATCCCGTACCGGACACTTAAGGAGCGTCTCTATCTTCCCCCGATAAAAGCGGTGTAGCTTTTTCGAGCTTTCAAAAAGTTCCTGGGTTTTCAGGTTCTCTTCCTTTGACATTTCCAACCCTCTTTCTTTTTGCATTAAGAACACAACAGGAATATACTCTATAAAGGTCCCAAAAAGCAACCACAAAGAAAGGAGTAAAAATAAGGTGAAATTTCTCTGGATAGGAGCAATGTTATTTTGCTGCACCTTCGGTGCAATGTCAAGCTTTGCCCAGGATAGTCCTCTGGAACTGCAATATGCACTCCTGTTAAAAGAAGAGAAAATCGGCAAAGTTCTTTTTCGCATTCTTCCTGACCCAGAAAATCGGGAAATAATATACCTCAACCAGTTGCAAATACTTGATAAAATGCCCGGCATACCGGCAGGAAGCAAAATCGAAGAAGTGACTATGTTTCACATAAAACAAAAAAGACCCCTCAAATACGTGGTCGAACAAACTTTTGGCCAACAGAGAAGCATCGGTTTTTTTGAATTCGACTATGAAAAAAGCCGGATCAACTTTTTCCAGAAAATAGGCAACACCGCCAACCAGCAACCAATACCCCTTCAGGGGGAACTGCTGGATCCCCTTTCTCTCCTTTTTTTACTACCCCGGGAAAACTGGGAGACAACACCCACCCAATACTATAATCTCATCAACCTTGGAAAAATAAGTGCCACCTTACTACAGAAACAAGCCTCTGTTCCAACTCCCCTGGGCACTTTACAGTGTTACCAGATAGAACTGGGCAGAGAAGGCTTATCACAAGTGCTGTACCTTGATGTGCAAAAAAAATACCTAGTGCGTATCGACTCTGCCTCGCTGGCGGGGACTGTAATCACTTTACTGCAAGAAGTAAAACCTCTCTCTGAATTCAAGCTTCCCGACCTCATTAACATACAACCTGAACTACAGCCCCAACCTCCTCTTCACTTCAAGCCTGAAACCAGGGAAGAATACCCGGAAAAAGAGGTGACCTTCCTGAGTCAGGATACAATGTTGAGTGGAACCCTGACCCTGCCTCGCGGTAATCCTCCTTTTCCAGGAGTTTTGCTTATAGCCGGTTCGGGACCGGTGGATCGCGATGGAAACGTACCTCAAGGAATACAGCTCAACATCCTCCAGGAAATGGCCTACCAGCTGGCGGAATGCGGTTTTGCGGTTCTTCGCTATGATAAAAGAGGAGTGGGCAAAAGTGGAGGAGACTTTGCAGCAAGTGGCCTTTACGATCTGGTGGCAGATGCTCAAAGTGCTCTTGAGTTCCTGACCAGGCAACCCGAGATAAATAGCCAGAGAATAGCACTTTTAGGCCACAGCGAGGGGGGAACCATCGCCTGTATGGTGGCCAGCGAAAATCCAGCCGTATCCGCCCTGGTGCTCATGGCAGCTCCAGCTCGTTCGCTGACTGAACTGGTTAAAGAACAAATCACTTACCTTTACCTTATTTCGGGAGTAAAAGATCCCCAGATCATCCAGGAAGCCATAGCCCAGCAGAACAAAATCTTTGAGGCCCTGGCTCAGGGTAAAAAAGAAGTAGAAGGAGTACCCATACCTTTGTGGAAATGGTGGAAAGATTACCTGGAATTCGACCCTCAGGTTTTCTTTCAGAAAATAAGGGTCCCTACCCTCATTTTGCAGGGAGAAAAAGACTATCAGGTAAAAACTGAGGATGCCCTAAAAATCGCCGGAATACTGAAGCAAAATGGTGTTCTCTGTAAACTGGTCATTTTCCCAGATCTGGACCACCTTTTCAGACCGGTAAAAGGGGATTTTTCCTCACCTGAGGAATACCTGGATACTTCAAGAAAGATACCTCAAGAGGTCTTTGAGAAGATATGTTCTTTCCTCAAGAAAAATTTATAGCGGTGGTAAAGCATTAAAAAAGCCCGCGCGTTTCAGCGCGGGCTTTTTTAATCAGCGGGTTTCACGATGCAAAGTATGTTTCCGACAATGGGGACAGTACTTTCGAAACTCCAGACGCCCCTGCTTTTTGCGTTTATTTTTACTGCCTTGATAATTCCTGTGCCGACATTCAGTACATTCAAAAGTTATGGTTTCCTGCATGAAAAGCAACCTCCACAGTTACTCTATAATCTCAGTCACTACACCTGCCCCAACCGTTCTTCCACCTTCACGGATAGCAAAACGCAACCCTTTCTCCATGGCTATGGGGTAGATGAGCTTAACTTCCAGGTTGGCATTGTCTCCCGGCATGACCATCTCTACACCTTCGGGAAGTTTGATTTCTCCGGTAACGTCAGTGGTGCGGAAATAGAACTGAGGACGGTAGCCGTTGAAGAAGGGAGTGTGTCTTCCGCCTTCTTCTTTGGTCAGAACGTAGACCTCACCTTTGAAATGGGTGTGAGGAGTGATGGAACCAGGAGCGGCCAGAACCTGTCCTCTCTCCACCTCTTTCTTCTCAATACCCCTGAGCAGCACTCCAATGTTGTCTCCAGCCTGAGCTTCCTCCAGGATCTTGCGGAACATCTCGATACCAGTTACCACAGTCTTTTTGATCTCGTGAGAGAGGCCCACGATCTCCACCTGGTCACCAAGATGCAGCACACCGCGCTCCACTCTTCCCGTAACCACGGTACCACGACCGGTGATGGAGAAGACGTCCTCGATGGGCATCAGGAAAGGCTTGTCCAGGTCACGCTGGGGAAGAGGAATGTATTCATCCATGGCATCCAGGAGTTCCCAGATCTTACCACACCACTCACACTCTCTCTTACCACAACCACACTCCAGAGCTTTAAGAGCACTACCCACGATGACCGGCACATCATCTCCTGGGAACTCATAGCGGTTGAGCAGGTCTCGCACTTCCATTTCCACCAGCTCTATGAGCTCAGGGTCATCCACCATATCCGATTTGTTCAGGAAAACCACAATGTAGGGCACTTCTACCTGACGGGAAAGGAGAATGTGCTCCCGGGTCTGGGGCATGGGGCCATCAGCAGCAGAAACCACCAGAATGGCACCATCCATCTGAGCAGCTCCCGTAATCATGTTCTTGACGTAGTCAGCATGGCCCGGGCAGTCGATATGGGCATAGTGTCTTTTTTCGGTCTCATATTCTACATGAGCAATAGCAATGGTAATACCCCTTTCTCTTTCCTCAGGGGCTTTGTCAATCTGCTCAAAGGGAGTGTAATTAGCCAATCCCACCTTGGAGAGCACCATGGTCATTGCTGCAGTGAGAGTGGTTTTTCCATGGTCGACATGTCCAATGGTTCCCACGTTAACATGAGGCTTTTTACGTTCGAACTTTTGCTTAGCCATAGGGATCCTCCTCGTTTCAAGTCTTTTCTAATTTTCAAAAGAGTTAAGCTATTCGCTCCAGGTACATTACAGATCTGACATCAACTGCTTCGTACCTTATATATCTTTATTGCTTAATTTTATACAAAAGAAAATGGAGCCTACGACCGGGATTGAACCGGTGACCTCACCCTTACCAAGGGTGCGCTCTACCACTGAGCTACGCAGGCACCTTTTTAATTCCTAATTTTATGGTGGGGAGGGTAGGATTCGAACCTACGAAGGCGACAGCCGGCGGATTTACAGTCCGCTCCCTTTGTCCACTTGGGTACCTCCCCACACAAACATGGAGCCGGTGATCCGACTCGAACGGACGACCTGCTGATTACAAATCAGCTGCTCTACCAGCTGAGCTACACCGGCATAACTCTTCCGTTATGCCTGAATAAATATAAGGGATAGAAGGCAACATGTCAAGCGAAAATTATGCACTCTAAACACAAGAAATTATTGTGACCACCAGAACGTCCTGGGAGAAAATGATTGCCACAAATTTGTAGTCCAATCTTTTATTCAAGA
>JARRBX010000095.1 GCA_029982245.1 Candidatus Atribacteria bacterium
TGCTATGGAAGAAATTGCTCTGAAGATGGGTGGGGAGTTGGGGCTTTCCCAGGAGGAGCTTGAAAAAGTGAAGCTTCTGGTTGCCTTTCACGATGTGGGTCAGTTGGCTCTTCCTCGCGAATTGCTCTCTAAGGAAGGAGTGCTTTCTGGGGGAGAGGAGGCTCTCTGGGAGCAACATCCGGCCTTTGGATATCGTATTGCTCGGGCTACTCTTTCGCTCCATCCGGTGGCAGAGGAAATCTATGCTTTTCGGGAGCACTGGGATGGGTCGGGGTTTCCCCGGGGAAAGAAGGGGGAGGAAATACCCCTGATTACCCGCCTGGTGCAGGTTGTGGATGCTTATTTTGCCCTGGTTTTTCCGGCACATGGCGGAGTTTCTCTCTCTCCACAAGAAGCGCTGAGGCAAATCGAAAAAGAAAAGGGGGTCAGGTTTGACCCCCAGATGGTGGAACTTTTGAAGACGGTCCTGAAGGAAAAGTAGCGCTTTAAAGCATTTCCGGGTTTTCAACGACTCCCAGGAAAAGGAAAAGCCCACTCTCTTCATCCCGAATTGCTAAAAGAAAGGGATGGTCCACCCGCATCAGGAAGCGTTCCTCAGGCGGTAGAGCGGTGATCCCTATAACGACTGAAGTCACTGCTGCTGCGGTGGTTCCTTCTTCGTTCACTTCCAGGATGCTTTTGTGTTTCACCTCGCTCAAAAAAGCGTTGGGTGGGATGGGGAGCATTCCTCCAAAATCGGCGTTTTGGGGGTCAAAGGCACGTTCCATTCCCAGTTCCTGAAGTGTTGTGTTCAAAGAACGCTCAAAACTTAGCTTAAAGCGAGGAAGGTAGATTTCACCTTCTCGCTTTTCCATGCTCTGTATCCAGTTCTCAAGTAGCCCGGCGTTAAGTCCCTCAAGCAAATCCGACAATCCTTCCTGAGCACGGGGCAGGAAAATGTACATGCTGAAACGCTCATCAGCATAAAGAAGGCGTATTGCCTGCAGGGTTTGGTTTTCGAAGTAATCGAAAGAACCTTCCTGCCACATGGTGGGGAGGTCCCGGCTTTCGCCCTGTGCTGTATAAAAGGGGAGAAGCTGAGTGTTTTCAGCGTCAAAGGTGTACTTCCACTTTCCCTTAAAGTAGATGGCGTTCAAAAGCACCAGGACATCCAGGTCAGATAACCGATCGATGATGCGGGTTATCTTGCCGTGGGTTTTTTCGCTGACCCACTGGTTGATAAGGTTAACGGTCTGGGGGTCTGCAAAGTCCACCAAGCGCGCTTCTGCCTGGTAGAATTGTTGCACAGTTTGCAGATAGTTTTCGTAAAAAGGTACACCTTCTCTTGCCCAGAGGGAGTTGGCGACGTTCAAGGTAACTTTACTTCCTGTGTGGTTAAGCATTTTGACCAGGTTGGCGTTTTGCTGGTTGACTTCCTCCATACTGAAAGAAGGAAACTCCAGACTCTGGAGCATCTCAGATTGCGTCGTCCCCCGGGCTCCACTTGCGGCCATGGAAAGGGCAAGCTCAATGCTTGCCGGAGAGATGAAGAGGTTTTCCTCGCGTTCTTCCCACAGGACCTTGAGGAGATTTACCCCGAAAGCGTTGATGTGCTGTGTAAAGTTGGGATTTAAGGAGGCACTGCCTGAGGGAAGAATACCTTCCACCAGGCAGCCCGAGGCAAGAAGCAGGAGCAAAAAAATTATCGAAAAAACGAATTTGCGCATATTTCACCCTCTCTTTGCGGAACGCTTCATGAAGCGTTCCTCTCGAATTGCATTCTAATCACATATACGTATCTTTTTTGCTCAGGTTTTGCTATTTCATCGAAAACATGTGTTTATTAACTACTTTTTGCGATGGCCGCGATTTCCACCTTGCCACCCCGGGGTAGATTGCGCACCTCCACACAACAGCGCGCTGGGTAGGGGGGCTTAAAATACTGAGCATACACGTCATTCACGGCTTGGAACTCCTGGATATCGGTGAGAAAGATGGTAACCTGCACCACGTTTTCCATCGTAAGACCTGCTTCCCTGAGGATGGCGTGCAGGTTTTCCAGAGCCTGCCGGGCCTGCTCACTCGCATCTTCTGAGACCATTTCTCCCTGCGGGGAGAGTCCCAGCTGTCCGGACACAAAAACCCATTCCCCGGCCCGTACTGCTTGAGAGTAAGGGCCAACTGCCTGGGGTGCCGAAGAGGTGGAAATTGCTTCTTTCATCGATTTTCAACCTCCTTCCAGATTTTTCTTGCCTGGGTAGAAGAGTAAAGTTTTCTGGAGTGTCTTTTCTGGCAAATCGGCCTGAGCAACATAAAACTTCCTCTTTCTTCAGCGGGAAAGAGCACGGAAAAAGGCCACGCTTCCCAAAGCTAAGGCGAGGTAGTAGGTGTAAAGGCGCCACAGAAAAACCAGAATACCCAGGTTTTTGCCGGCCAGAAGCGCTCTGAAAAGAGAAGCAAAAGAGAGTTCGGCGATACCGCTTGCTCCTGGAATGGGCGTGAAACGCAACATGAAAAAAAGCGGAAGCTGCAGGCGCACGGTGGCACTTAAAGAGAGATTGCTTTCTGAGATGGCCTGAATCAGGAAATAAGTGGTTCCCAGAAGGCAGAAGAAATGAAGGCTGTGCATGGAGATGTTCAGGGCTAAATAATGAGGTTTGCGCAGAAAAAGGAGCAATTTTGTGCGCAACTCAAGAAAGAAGCGCTCCAGAAAGGGTGGAGCTACCTCAACCAGGCTCTTTAAGCGGGGTACAAAACGGGCGAGAAAAGCAAGTACTTTGTGGGAGACCCGAAAAAGAAGATGAGGGTATTTCAGGAAAATGGAAAGTACGCCCAAAAGAACTGCGTAAAGAAGGAACAGACGGGAAGTGATTTCGAAAATGCGGGAGGGGATGGGGAGCTGAAAAAAGAGTGAGGAAAGGAAGAAAAGAACCACTAAGGTGAAAGAGTAAAGCGCTCCTCCGACCACGGTCAGACCGGTGGCCTCACTCAGAGAGAGACCGGATTTGGTGAGCAGGTAAATTTCGGCTACCTGTCCCCCGGTGTTGGCCGGAGTGATTCCGCTCAGGAAATAGCCGGAGAGTACCGTGGTCAGGCAGTCCCGCAAGCGCAGCTTTTTCTGCCAGATGCGGGCGCTCAGCATAACCCGTAGGGCATCGAAAAGCCAAGCCAGAACCAGAACACCTGCTGCCAGGAAGAGGTTCTCAGGATGGGCAACCGAAAAGGAGATTTCACCTTCATGCAGGAAAAGGTAAATGACGATGCAGAGAAGGCTAATTAGACTTCCGCCGACTCCTATCAGAGCCTGTCTCAGGATCTTGCGTTGATCAAAGCTCTTTTCTATCTTTTCCACGGGTTTATTATCACAAAACTTTTCCTTTTGAGCAAGGAAAAGAGAGCAGGATGCTCAGTACTCTTTTGGAAGGGGGTCATCTTCGGCGGGTCTTCGGTGTTCCGGAGAAACCCGGGCTTTTTCTGCATACAGGCGCTCATCGGCAATCTGGAGCAAGTGTTTCAGGGTTTTGGCTTCTTGAGGAAAAAGCGCAAAGCCGCAGGAAATCCCCACTTCACCTTCCAGGGCCAGCTGTAAATTTCTCTTGAGCCTCTGGGCAAGCTCCTCTGCAAGGAGAGTGTCTCCCTCGGGAATGAGAATCAAAAACTCATCGCCCCCGTAGCGGAAAATGAGGTCCTGGGAGCGGAAGGATTCCTGAAGCACCCGGGCGACTTCTCGAAGCAGTATATCTCCTGCCAGGTGTCCTTTGCGGTCGTTGTAGCGCTTGAAGCCGTCAAGATCAGCAAGGAGCAGCACGAAGGGCATTTTCCTGGTTATGAACTCGAAAGCCATCTGTTGCAAAGCAGCCCGATTCAAGAGCCCGGTAAGTGAGTCCCGGAAAGCTTGTTTACTCAGGATGCGAATCTGCCATTCCAGAAAGCCCAGGTTGTGGTCGAGGGCTTTCATCATGGTGTATCCAGCAATGAGGATGCCAGTTAAGTAGCTCAGGGCAAATAAGTTGCCCTTCCACCAGGATAAAACGATTAGCAAAAGATAAAAGGCGCTGTTTACCAAGAATGCTCGTTTCGCACAGGGATAGTCTTTTTCCAGGCCATAGCTCAGAATGGGTAAAAAGAAAAGAAATAGAAAAGGGCTGTTTTCCCTGCCGGTTGCAATAATCGTCAAAATTATCAAGGCGCAACCGCTCCACACAGAGAGAGGGTTGAAGAAAGACCTTTTCCTGCGGTTCAGAAATTGAGCAATTGCGAAAGAGAGTGCTGCAGGAAGTGGCAGGGCGTCAACCCAGGATAGGCCATCTCGCAGGACCCAGATGGAGTAAGCGGGAAGAAAGCTCAAAACGAAAACCAGACGCATCAAGCGCGCTGGCCTGCTTATACGCTCGGTGAGCATGTATTCCAGATTGCTGAAAAAATGGTGTGCTTTCATGGGAAAGGTTCCTCTGGTTTTCTGGGTATTTTGGCCTTCTTGGGGGGAAGGTCAGGACTCGAAAGCCCATCCCCAGGTGAGTTTTTCGCCCTGAATCTTAAGCTTCACTTCTCTTTTTTGCTGGGCTTCAAGCTCCAGGGTGATGGAAAGAAGCCTTGCTTCTTCAACCTTCACCGGATGACTTGCTGAGACCACCTGGGAGCTGGGATGCACGCTCTGATAAATCTGAATTTTCGCTTTTTCTTCTCCTCGATTTTCGATCCGGTAGACCTTTTCTTCAACAGTATCGTAAAGCACTTCTTCACCGGATTCTGAATAAAAGCGGTTGCTTTTCTCGCGCAAAGTCAGGGTTTCTTCGACGATTACACTTTCTGCACTTCCCAGAAGAAGCTCCGGTGAGTCTTCTTTACCGGTGAGGTGGCCTTCTCCCAGAAAAGTCAGGTTTTCTCCCCTTTTCTCAAAGCATTCCACCTTACCTTTGACCTGCAGGTTACGGGGTATTTCCAGCTTCCAGAAATGCAAAGCCTGAGCTTGCCCGCTCAGGTAGCGAATGAACTTTTCACCCTGCACTTCTTTTTCAGCCAACAAAAGCTGCTGGGGCACGCCCGGCTCAAGGTGCAGAGAGTAGCTTTGACCCAGAACCTGAATTACGACCTCTTGGGAAGCGGGGGTTTCGTTTCCAGAAAGCAAGAGGTAGAGGTAAAGGTGTGGTGTTTGGACACCCTTTTCCCACACCACCTGATACAGAAACTCTGCTTCAAAGTTTTGCAAGGGGTAAAGAGCTTTTAGGGTAGCCTTTTTTGCTTCCTCGGAGTTTATCGATAGTACAGCCAGCGTGGAGTTTTCAGGATAGGTGATGCTTGTAAGTTCTGCAGCTTCTGCGCTGAAATGGATTTCCTGAGGGCTTACCTCTTTTGGCTTTTGCCAGCTAAAGCTGTTTTCACCAGGGCGAAGGTTTACTTCAAAAGCTTCTTCGCACAGCACCTGGCAGTCAGGAAGGACGAAAAGCCTTCTTTCGCCTGGTTTCTCAAGGAGCAGTTCCTGAGCCAGAGTAGAGCCTATTGCCAGGGTTAATAATAAAACAAATGGAGTCAGAAAGGCGAGCAAAGTAAAAATACGCATCATACTTCCTCCTCAAACTGGTAGCTGAGAGTTATTTCTTTCTTCTCTCCGGGAGTAAGGTTCACCACTTTCCAGGCGGCACCGTTTTTGAAAGTCCAGTCTTCTGGAAGAGTTACCACTTGCAGGGGTAGGCTTTCTTCAATCTCGATGGTTACCTCACGCTGGGTGGGATTTTCAAGTTCAAAGAGTACTTCTTTCTGAGAGACAAAGCCCACCACTTCCCGGGATTCGTTGAAGCGTACTTCTAACCTGCGATAGGCAACTTCTCGGCGTTTTGCCTGGATTTGCGCTCCCTCGAAAACGAGTTCCACTTCCTGGTTTTTGCGAGCACCGGGGAAAGCGATGCTTTGGCACCAATTGCCTTTTTTGTCCCAGATGAGGAGATTACCA
>JARRBX010000096.1 GCA_029982245.1 Candidatus Atribacteria bacterium
ACTCCATTTGAACTGGCAAACCGGTACACCTCCTGCAGATTTTCAAGGGGCACCACCGAACCCGAAGAATGGGCATTTTCCATGCAAATCAAGCCAGTGCGGGGATGGTGGATGTCTTCTTCCCGATAAACTCTTTCCAAGTCTTCCACACTGACCCTTCCCCGGTCATCACGCAGGGTGCGCAGTTGCACCCCGGAAATAACCGCCATAGCCCCTACTTCATGTTCCACGATGTGGTTGCTTTCTGGAACGATGACTTCGTCTCCACGCTGAGTGTGAGTCAAAATGGCCAACTGGTTCCCGAAGGTACCCGAGGGGACAAAAAGAGAAGCTTCTTTACCCACCATTTCGGCCCCCAGAGCTTCGAGTTCTTTAACCGTGGGGTCGTCTTCGTACACATCGTCTCCCACCTGAGCAGAAACCATGGCTTCCAGCATCTCAGGTGTGGGATGCGTCACCGTGTCACTGCGCAGGTCAATCCATTCTTTGTGGTAAGTGTCCAAAGAATTACGCCTCCAGACGTTTTTTCTCAATTATACACCAGCATCCTCATCGAAAAAGCCAGCCCAGCCAAGAAGTGAATCGGCACCATTCCAATACTTTCTCAAGGCTTTGCATACACCCCAAAGCGGTGTACGCAACGAACCATATGCAGGAAGTTCTCAGGAGGTATGCCTTCAAATATGCTGGTTGAAGAAGAAAGCACGTATCCACCGCCAGGTGCCAGCTTGATTAGGTGCTCTTTAACGTCTTTTTCAATCTCCTCCCTGGTCCCATAGGCAAGAAGAGGGGTGTGGATGTTGCCTATCAAAGCCACTTTCCCATACCACTTCTTTTTCAATTCATAAATGTCGTTTGACTCCGGCTCACAGGGATGCACAGCTCCCACTCCCAGCTCATACAGAATGGGAAGAACCTGGTCCATTTTTCCATCAGCGTGCATCACGATTTTCTTACTCTGCGCTCGAGCGGGCTCGGTCAGGGCTTTGAAGCGCTCGCAGAAAAGCTTTCTAAACAATTCAGGCCTCACTGCCAGACCCGAATTATACGCAATATCATCGTTAACCATCATAAAAAGGAGCCTGTCACCGTAATGCTTGAATACCGCTTCAACAACCTCGACCTGATGTTCAAGAAGAATATCCATGAGCTTCTCGATGAGCGCCAGATTATCGTAAATCTGGTAAAGGAAATACTCATACCCCATAGCAAGCTGCGCCGAATCAAAAAAGGAAGTAAAGTTAGGGAATATGCCTACTCCGTACTTCTTGCCTGCTTCAAGGTAGCGCTCAAGAAGAGCTAATTGCTCTTCAAGGGGAGGAGGAGGTTCCAGAGTTTCAAGGTCTTCCCAGGTCTTAATTCGACCCCCAACATAGTGCTCGGTGCCATCGGAGGCTTTTTTAAAAACATTACCCGGACGCCAAGAAAAATTGCAGGGGACAGCATCCATACCAATTCGAAAGGCAAACTCGACCTCGTCTTCCGGAGCAATGCTTTTTTGTCCTTCTCTGGCGTCGATGATCTGGTAATTAAGTTTTCTGCCCAACACATACTCATAAACTGCTTTACTGGTTATCCAGAACTCAAGATGCGGCACCCTATCTGGTTCCTTAAAATCCAGGATAGCAAGCAACCTCTGGGGAGAGGGCTTTTCAAGGGAAGTTTCTGGATACAAAAACTCTTCAGTCATTTCTCAACCACCACCATTTGATGTCCTTCAAATTCAGGCACCGAGAAAAGGGCATAGTTGTCTTTCCACTGAAAGGCAAGCTCCTCACCATCTGGAGCAAGGTACACCCTTCTGGGTTTTTGTGGCGTTCGGTACTTCAAAACCACATTCCTGAGAGGAACCAGGTCTTCGATAACGTCTATTTTCCCCCGACGCTCAGGAACATAAAAAAGAAGGTGGATGACATCCCGCCTCTCTTTTTCCTGCTCAAGAAGCGTAATTTCGCAAGCAGAAGGTGCATTCTCTGCGACAAGCTGGGGCTCAGGAAGTAAAATCCTCAACGAATGCTTGATAACTAACTTATAGGGTAAATAAGCGTACTTCCGATAAAGCGTAAACAGGGGATGGGAAATATAAATAATTCTACCCTTTCTTACCCAGAAAGGATCCGAGGACTTGCAATCTGGGGGAGTTTGCCGGTGCGAGCAAAACTTTTCCCAACTGCGGTTAAAATAAGGGTGAACCAGGTAGGCAAGTACTTCTCCCTCTCGAGCCACAACCCGACTTCCTTTACCATAGAGTGCATAATCGTATTCTGGGTCCAACCCTTCCACCTTTTCAATATCCGGGCGGAAATAATCAACATCAAATTCCAACTCCCCGAGATATTCCAGTCCCAAACCAGGGATGGCAAAGTTCCCAGATTCAGGGCTGAGACCTGAGCGATGGGTAAGAAGCAGGGCACCACCTCTTTCAAGAAAGTGAGAAAGCTTCTCCTCTAAAGAAGCACTGAAAGGCACTCCATCCGGAGCAATGATTACTCGATAGCGATTGAAATCGGATTCTTCATCAATAAGATGAAACTGTTCATGCAGTTCCATAAGCATCCTGGTAGCTCCTTCATCAGCTTCCAGACCGAAGAACTGAGAAAAGCCCAGAGCCGTTCCCTCAGTAACTGAATTAACCAAAACACCTATTTCCGCCTTAAGCCTTGCACCCTCGCAGAAAGGTTCTTTCTTTTCAATTTCCCGATATACTTTGCTAATTTTTTCATAAGTTATCCTGTCCAATTTCCCCCGAGGATGCAGCTGATCTCCAACTGAGCACTTAGCACCAAGAGCAATCATGCGATTGCACTCATACTCAAGAGCTGCCTGGTTCTTGAGTCCACCAAAATCTCCCCACATGAGATGAAAACGCCCGTTCATGCCCACTATCTCTTTGTCAAAAGGAGCAAAGTAACGAGCATACATTGGAAAATGCAAATATCCCCATATGCCCGAAGGCAGAGACTCAATTTCAAGATGCGTCATATAGCTGAGCTCTTCTTTTATCCCTTTTTCCACTCGCCGATCCAGACGCACCCGGCAGTTAAAAACCACCAGGGCTTCAGGAAGTTTGCTCTTTACAAGCTGTGAGAGGCGTTGCATGGCTTTCCTTTCTACAAGCAGGTTGTGTTGCAAGCGGTCTTCTTTCACATCGACTCGTAAGCCCTTACTGTGCATGCTCTTTTGGCAGTGAGGACAGAAACAGCCATCAGGATGCTGGATGATGATGTCAAACCAAAGGCCATCTATTTCCTTTCCATAGAGCTCTATGAGCTCTTTAACGTGCTCTTCCAGGTAGTCAAGATAAGGAGAGTTCAGGCATAGAAACTGCCAGCCTTTGTTCTCAAGTGGTGCCCGGCCTATGAGCTTCCCCTGAGAATCAATCTGTCTCCAGTCAGGATGCTCGGAAGCAGAGAGTTCATCCCAGGCTACTGAAGTGTAGATGGGGCAGCGAATACCTCTTTGGTGCAGGGCTTCAATCATCTCTCCCAGAAGGTCTCGCTTGAGGGAAGGGTGCATTTTACCCACCTTGGTTGGATAATAGCAGTATCCATGATGGCAGCGAGCAAATATGTTGATGGAGTTCACCCGGGCCTCAAGGAGGGTCTGGGCAAACTCTTCAGGATCAAAATCCTGAGCAACATCGGGGATGAAGGGAGAAGTGTGGAAATCCAGGTGTACCTGGCGGAATGGTAAAGGACTCATAATTTTTCCTCCTCAGAACTTTATTTTTCGAGCTTCATCATACATGGCAACCACGTTTTTTACAGGGACATCTGGCATTAGCTCCTGGCTACTTGCCAGAATATAAGCTCCACCAGATGAAGCCAGCGCAGAAATAGCTTTTCTCACTTCCTGGCGAACTTCTTCTTCACTTCCAAAAGGAAGCAGTTCCTGAGTATCAATACCCCCATGAAAGGCCACTAAATCCTTAAACCTGGAAAGGCTTTCAAAATCCATGCCCTTTGCCCTGGTTTGCAAAGGATTGATGATGTCAACGCCAGCTTCGCTTAACTCAGGAATTAGCTCTGCTATAGCACCGCAGGAATGAAACATCACCCACAAGCCATAGCTTTTCGCCTGCTCACACAAAAGCTTGATACGGGGTTTAAAATACTTTCTCCACAACTCTACACTGATGAGAAGTCCCCTTTGGGAGCCGTAGTCATCACCCAGAAAATAGATATCGAGGTATCCCCGGGTAGCCTCAAAAACCTTTTCATTAACTCGAAGAGTAAATTCGGTAATGCGGTCAAGAAGGCGATTGACCAGTGCTTCATTTTCCAGAAGGTCAACGAAAAACCGTTCCACACCTCGAAGCGCCTGAGAAAGCTGGAAAGAGGCCCACCAGGTACCCCACGCAGGAGCAGTCCGCAATGCAAAATCCTTATATTTTTCACATTGCTCTCTAAGATGGGTTACGTCAAACCACTCCGGATCAGGAAAGGGATAAGCATCGATATCCTCAGGGGTACAGGCTCCTTCAAGAGGCGCTTCCCCGTAACCCAAAAAACCCTCCTTCTCCCAGACCCCGAATACATTTTTCTGCATACCATTCTTCTTTTCAAGAGAAGGACCGATATATCGAGGTTCAACGGTGCGAAAATCCACACCAAAATATCGCAAAAGCCCCTCTTCATCCAAGGAAAGTTCTCTACAGAGCCGCTCCTGTATCCCGGGGATTGCCCAGAAATCAAGAGGCACCCGGTCTACCTTTTCTCTCTTCAGTGCCCTAAGCACTCTTTCTCTGGCCTTCATCACATCCCCCTCCTTATCTGAAAGAGCCAAGGAGCATTCCCTTGGTGATTTGTTTTTGGAAAATCAGGAAAAATATAATGGTGGGTAAAGCTGCGATGGCCATGGTGGCAAACATAAAGCTCCACTGCACTTCATACTGGCCTCGGAAAGAAAGCACCCCCACGGTTATGGTTTTCATTTTTTCGCGGTTCATAATCAAAAAGGCAAAAAGGAGTTCGCTCCATATGCCCACAAAATTCACAATTGAGACACTGCTCAGCGCACCCTTGGAAACAGGAACCACGACTCTGAAAAAAGTACCCAACTCAGAAAGGCCATCGATTCGGGCTGCATCTTCCAGCTCCCTGGGAAAAGATCCGAAATAGGAATAAAGCATCAAAATGGTAAAGGGAAGCCAGAAAGCGGTGTAAACAAAAATCAGCCCCAAGTAGTTATTACGCAATCCGAATCTCCCCAGAAAGTGAAAAACGGGAATCAGGGTGGCATGAGCGGGCACAGCCAGAGCGAATATCAAGAACTTCTGAAAAAAGCTTTTGCCTGGAAAAAGAAATCGTGACAAGCCATAGCCAGCCATCGCTCCCAAGAAAGTCAGGAAAAACAGAGTTCCTCCGGTTACAATCACGCTGTTTAAGAAATATCTACTTATGGGAACTCCCAAATTTCCTCCCCGCCAGGCCAGGACGAAGTTCCTGAAAGAAGGCCTTTGGGGAGGTAAAAGAATGTTGTTCATAATCTCTTCGTCCGTTTTCATCGCCGTCAGGTAAAGAAAAACAATCGGGAAAAGCTCCGCAATTGCCCAGAATATCAAAAAAAGCAGAATGATAAAGTATCCAATTCGCGTTAGGCGCCTGCTAATCATTTTCTTCTCCTCCACGATTTATTCCTCAACTGCCTCTTCAAGACGAGTCAATCGGATATAAAGCAGGGACAACGGGAAAATTATCAAGAACATGGCAACCGCAATTGCCGCTCCATACCCAAAACGGGTATATCGGAAAGCAGCCTTATAAAGGTAAACCCCCAAAACTATGGAAGAATCTCCAGGGCCTCCCTGAGTCATTGCCCAAACAATGTCAAATACCTTAAAAGAAAAAATGATCTGCAAAACGGTAATCATTAAAAAGACTGGTTTTATAAGCGGGAAAATGATATACCA
>JARRBX010000011.1 GCA_029982245.1 Candidatus Atribacteria bacterium
TGCTTTGCTACAATTTCTCAGGGAGCCGGTGTAGCTCAATGGTAGAGCAGCGGAATCGTAATCCGCAGGTTGTCCGTTCGAGTCGGATCGCCGGCTCCAAAGCTTTTATCTGGTTATCTCCTTCAGGCCCTGGTCGGTAACTAATACCCTGCCAAAAGTCGAATATCTCAAAAAGCCCTTCTCAACCAAAGAGTGAACTATCTTTCTTGCCTGTTCTTGATTAAGCCCGAGTTTCTCTCTCACGTCTTCAGGATATACGGAAACATAAGTAGCACGACCCGCTTCTTCCCAAAGCATTTTCAAAACAAGTAAATCCTTCTGGTCCACTTTTACCCTTCTCCTTTCAAAGACAACAAATAGAATCAGCTAAAAGGAACCTAACCAGTTTACTCAGAATATCTAAAATAGTATACTTCTTGAAAATCAGGAAGTTCCAGTTGCTCCAAAATAAAAGTAGAAATTAAGAGACGTGATACAGTTAAAATAAAAAAGAGGTGAACAACAATGGAAAAACAACCGGTTTCTGCAAGCAGGTTTGAACGTAACTGGTTCGCAGTAATCCTGGTCATTGCAGGCCTGGTTATAGGTTTTGCTCTTCTCTTTTCGAGCACCAGCCTCGAAAAAAGCTTTGCCTTACCCGATACTTCAGGAAAACTTATATTCCTGGAAAACCTTGCAGGGAAACCCATAGTTGTGGTCTTCTTTTCTCCTCGTTGCGGAGAATGCGTGGAAGAAGTCCCTATTTTGAAAGAACTCTACCAGCAATATCATGACAAGGTAAACTTCATAGCGGTGGGAATAAAATACGAAAATGAAATACGTCACTTTGTTAAAGAACACGAAATTCCTTTTCCAGTGGTAATTGATACTTCTCTGCGGGTAAGTAAGCGTTTTAAGGTGCACTGGTTACCGCGAATTGTTATCTTCGACAGTAATGGCAAAATAATCTTTGAGCACGAAAGCAAGCTTGAAAAAGATGCTTTTGAAGAAGCTATCCAAAAAGTGCTTTGAAACGAAAAGGAGGCTCTTGACATGAACCAGTGTTGTTGTTCAAATCAAACTCAAAGAAATCAATCCAATCCCTGCCCATTCTGCGGTCAAAAGGGTCAACCCGTCAAGGAGATAACCGTTAAAAGTATATTAAAACCAGAAAAACGCAAACAGCTTGAAGAAAACGATTTTTGGGTTTGCGAAAATCCTGACTGCTCAGTGCTCTATTATTCCTCCAGTGGGCAAACATACCTGGTTGAAGACGCTCAGGTGAGAGTGGGCTTCAAGGTCAAAGAAGACCCCATACCAGTCTGCTATTGCCACGGGGTAACGAAAAAGGACATCCTGGCCAATTGGGAAAAAACACGTAGTTTTAGCGAACTATTAAACATATTAGGCATCACTGGAGAATGTCAGTGTGAAATCAAAAATCCTAAGGGTCGCTGCTGTGTAGATGATATTCGGAAAATAGTCCTTGAAGAACTTGATGCAAACCCCCGGCAAATACAAGCTTCCTGTTGTAGCACGAATTGTTGCAGCTAAAAGTACCACTGCTTGGTAAATCGTGGTATAATTTTCGAAAAATGCCGGAGTGGCGGAACAGGCAGACGCAACGGACTTAAAATCCGTTGGAGCGCAAGCTCCGTGCCGGTTCGATTCCGGCCTCCGGCACCAGTTGTTTTAAGTACTTTTCAACTCATCTGATCCGCTTCTAAACTCTTTACTTCCTTAAATTCTCTGTACAAAAAGTTTCTCAACACTTCTGGTCCAGGATTTTCTTCCCAGAGAAACCTTTGTATGCTAATCTTTTAACAGAGACTAAAGGAGGAAAAAAGATGGGCAAAGCGTTTCTGAAATGGCGGGGAGTTGTGGCTTTGATAACGCTCTGCGGGATAGTCTTTCAAGGCCTCACCGGGATACTTCTCTGGCTTATTGTTCAGGGCATCCTATCGAGCGCCACTCTTTACAACTGGTTAAACCAGAGCCATCCCGTGGTAGGCATTCTTTTGCTGATAATTGCTTTTGTGCACCTGGCAATGAACAGGAAACTTTTTGCAAACGACCTTCGTTTGCTCTGGGACAAAGAACGAAATTAAAACCAAAGGAGGTTGTTCGAATGTCTTTTAAAGACCGCTTGCAAGTCGCTCAATTCCTTGAAGAAAAAAAAATCATAGCCATCATACGCACTGATCAGGCTCAATCTTTAATTGAGGCAGTAAAAGCCTTGAGAGAAGGAGGAATTCATTGCATAGAGGTAACCATGACCACCCCCGGAGCGCTAAAACTTCTTGAGGAAGTGCGAAATAAGGTGGAAAATGTCCTGTTCGGCGCAGGTACAGTGTTAGACCCGGAAACAGCTCGAGCCTGTATTTTATCTGGAGCACAGTTTATTGTTACTCCCTCATTAAACTTACGAGTCATCGAAGTAGCCCATCGTTACGATGTACCAATTATCCCCGGAGCTTTCACACCAACCGAAATCCTCACTGCTTGGGAGAATGGAGCTGAGGTGGTAAAGGTGTTTCCTGCCTCAGGAGTTGGCCCGGGTTATATTCGCGAACTAAAAGGTCCCTTTCCCCAAATAAAGCTCTGTCCTACCGGGGGTGTGAATTTGGAAAACATACAAGCCTTTATAAAAGCCGGTGCAAGTTGTGTCGGAGTTGGTGGAGCACTGGTAAAAAAACAGCTGATTGTAGAAAAAAACTGGGAAGAATTGAAAAATTTAGCCCAAAGCTTTTACCAGGCAGTAACCAGCATTTAACCAGAAAGCGCTCTGCACTGCAGAGCGCTTTCTGGTTAAATCACGCCAGATGCCCAAACCAAGCCTTTGAGCTTCAAGTTCGAGCTTTTTAAAGTTGTCCTCATACCTTACATTAGGCGGAAACGTATATACCCTGGCATAACCGTTGGCAACAAGCCATTCGTTCACCATCAAGCCGTCCACATAAACGTAAGCCAGGAGCCTTCCGTATCGATCTCGCCTCTCAACATCGAATTCAAGCCTTACCCTCTTACCTTCAACAAGCTTGCGATTCGCTTCCTTTGCCTCCCAGGCGTAAAACTCGGGCCTCCCATTCTCGCCGCTTAGTTCTGGGGTATCAATGCCTATATAGCGGACTCGCTCTCCACTTTTGAGCTTTATAGTATCTCCATCAATGACTTCCTCTACCACATACTCCCCACTGCGCTGCGACAAGCCATAAAAAACAATTATCATTAAGAAAATGAGCAAATAGCCAAAATTGCGAATATCTTTTTCACGCACCTAAACCACCCTGAAAAGGGGTTCTTCCCCAGCAAGCACTTTCACAATATTTAAAGCAGCAATAGTACCCATCTTTATATTTGCTTCTCTGGTATGAGCAGCTACATGAGGGGTTACAATGACGTTGGGCAGACCAAAAAGTGGACTTGCAAAAGGAGGTTCTGTTGATAAAACATCCAGCGCCGCCCCCTTTATCTTTCCCTCCTTAAGAATGTTGTAAAGGGCTTTTTCATCAACCAATTCTCCCCGAGCTGTATTAACAAAAACGGCGCTTTTTTTCATGCGGGAGAGCAACTCTGAATTAATCATCCCCCTGGTCTCATCCGTGAGAGGAGCGTGCAAACTAATGACATCGGCCTTTTCAAAAAGCTCTTCCAGCGTTACTTTAGAACAGCCTTCTCCCCCATCCTCTACCAGAGGATCGTAAAAAATCACTTTCATTCCAAAACCAAGAGCCCTCTTCGCTACCCCTCTTCCAATCCTACCCATACCAACTATGCCGATGGTTTTCTCAGCAAGTTCCTCTCCAAGTACCGGGCTACCCCATTCTTTGTTCTTCACCCGCTCTATAAGCAACGGCAAATGCCTGAAAAATGCCAGAATTAGAGCAAAAGTCATATCAGCAACCGATTCAGAATTAGCTCCCGGCGTATTGGTGACCACCACGCCATGCTTTCTGGCGGCTTCAAGATCGATATTATCCACGCCAACCCCGTGCTTTGAAACTACTTTAAGGTTAGGGCAACGGGAAAAAACCACCTCTCCTACTCTGTCTACACCCACCAGTACAGCCGAAGCATTTCCTATCAGTTCAGCCACCAGCTCTTCGTTTTCTGGTTCTGGATTATGTTTCTTCTCAACTGCCAAGCCAGCCTTCTCAAGAATCTCCCACGGTTCTTTGGAAGCCTTGGCAAAAGAGCGAGCCAAAATTACCACTTGTTCCATTGACTTTTCACCACCCTCTCTCGATTCGCGACACTTCGTTCGACACCCCTGGTATAATAAAAAAAAAGGAGCTTATCGGCAAGAAAGACAAATGAAAAAACACTTTTCATGGATGTTGTTTACAAGCTTAATCTGGGCAATGATTCTCTGCTTCCCTCATCCTGCCTTACCCAAGGAAAACACGCTATCTGTAGCAACATCTATAGCACCCCTGGCTAGCTTAATCAAGGAAATAGCTGGCAACGAAGCAGAGGTAATTTGCATAATCCCTCCAGGAAGTGAACCACACACCTTTGAACTTAAACCCAAAGATATGGTCCGTCTGGAAAAAGCAAAGCTTTTGTTTGCAGTCGGATGGAATTTTGAGAACTTTATCAAACAGCTTTTAATCCATCTTAGTGAAAAAGTAGACATTGTGGAAGTCAACAAAGGAATAGAACCCATCTATTATGCCAGTAAAGAACCCAATCCCCATATCTGGCTTTCAGCGAATAACATAATCACTATAACCCATACCATAGCAGAATACCTCTCGCAAATCGATCCTTCCAACCGGGAATATTATTTCAAAAATGCGCAGTCTCTGATAACCAAAATTCAGGAATTACACCACCGATTTTCCCAAAAATTTCGGAGTCTCAAAAACCGTTCTTTCATTGCTTCGCACCCTTCCTGGTCCTACTTAGCCAGAGATTACGACCTCCAGGAAATAGGCGTACTTGAAGAAGGTCCTCATCAGATACCCTCTCCTCGCGCAATAAAGGACTTGATCCAAAAAGCTCGAGAAAAAGGCACTAAGCTGGTGCTTGCGGATAGGCTCCATAATCCCCAGCTCGCTGAAATGATAGCCCGAGAAATAGGAGGAAAGGTGCTATATCTTGATGTGCTGGGCTCACCGGATACTTCTTGCTGGGAACTACTTGAGAGAAACTTGGAACCCATCTATCAGGCTTTGAGTGAACATGAACAACCAGATAACAGTAATTGAACTTGAACACGTTTTTTTTGCCTACCAGAAGCATCTCATACTGGAAGACGTGTCTCTTAAAGTACAAAAGGGGGAATTTCTGGCCATTATTGGGCCAAATGGAGCGGGGAAAACCACCCTCCTCAAGCTGATGTTGGGACTACTCAAGCCCCAAAAAGGTAACATATATCTCTTTGGTAAACCTGTCGCTATGTGGGACAAAATCAAAAACCGGATAGGCTACGTTCCCCAAACTGCCACCATAGATGCTTCTTTCCCCATCAATGTCGAAGAATTCGTGATGACGGGAAGATACGGCATACTGAGAGGAACTATGCGTCCCCAAAAAAAAGATTGGCAAATAGTCGCAAAAGTGCTCGAGGAAGTGGGAATTGCTGAAATAAAGCATCGCCAGATTGGCGAACTATCCGGGGGCCAGAGACAAAAAATGCTTATCGCCAGAGCTCTGGCGGGTGAACCGGAAGTTCTGGTCCTCGACGAACCAATGACTGCCATTGACCCAGAAAGCATGGAAGGGATTTACGAACTCCTGAAGAGACTCCATCAGCAAAATCTTACCATCATTACCGTATCCCACGATGTAGGGGTAGTAGCCCAGTACTCTGACAACATTGCATGCGTTAATAGAAAAGTAGTAAAACACGGCCGTCCCGAAGAAGTGTTGCGAGAAGAAGTTTTAACCGCTATGTACGGAAAAGAAGCGGCTTTCTTCCACCACGGTCCCATACCGCACATAGTGGTACAGGCAGAATCAGAACCCTGCTTTCCAAGAAAAAAGGAAGATTAAAATATTATGGAATTTCTACAGTTTTCCTTTATGCAAAAAGCGCTGCTGGCTGGAATTATCGTGGGAAGTCTAAGCGCTTTTCTTGGCGTTTTTGTAGTTCTGCAGAATCTGGCCTTCCTGGGCACAGGTATTGCCCACGCAGCATTTGCTGGAATAGCAATTGGTTACCTGCTGGGCGTAAACCCAATAGCCTTCACTTATTTCTTCTGTGTAATTGCAGGCCTGGGTATAGCCATCCTTGCTCAATCTCAAAAAATAAGAGAAGATACGGCAGTAGGAATTATGTTTTCTTCCAGTATGGCGCTTGGTATATTTGTAGTTTCTTTTTTTAAGGTCAGTAACACAGACCTTTTCGGTTATCTTTTTGGCAACATCCTTGCCGTAACCAGGCAAGACTTAATATTTTCAACAATAGTCGCAATTTTTTCTATTTTTACAGTCCTTTTCTACCTTAAAGAAATAACCGCTTCCATCCTTGACTTTGAAATGGCTACAGTGATAGGTATACCAGCCGTGGGTTATAAATATTTTCTTGTAGCGTTAATCTCCCTATGCATAGCTATATCCATAAGAATCGCGGGAATCATACTGGTATCAGCATTGCTGGTTATACCGGGAGCAACGGCACTCCAGGTAAGCAAAACTCTCAAAAGAGCCCTAACCCTTTCAACAATAATAGGAGCTGGTACATCTCTGGCTGGTCTTTCTATTTCTTACTACCTCAACAGCCCTCCAGGCTCAACAATAGTTTTGTTCGCAGGATGCCTGTTCCTCCTGATACGTTTAATGAGGTTCAACCAATAGCATGAACAGAAAGCGTACACGGAGGCTTAATGTTTTTGCCTCAGTTCCCAAGTTGTTATTATGGCTTCAGCAACCTCTTTCATGGGTTTTTGTTTGTCCATGCTATAGCGCTGAATTCTACGGTATGCTTCGTCTTCATCTATGCCAAATTCCTTCATCAATATACCCTTGGCTCTTTCAATTTTCTTTCTTTTTTCAAGCTCCTCTCTAATGAGCTCACTTTCCACAAGTAAGCGGTAGTTCTCGACCACAACCGCTGCCTGATTGGCAATAGCAGTAAGAACCCGAACCTCTTCTTCGCTGAAGTCCCGAGGAGTTGAAGTATAGAGATTTAAAACGCCGACAATCTTCCCTTTCACCTGGAGTGGTAAACTGATTAGCGAGGAAAGACCTTCCTTAACTGCTATATCCTTATTAACATAACGAGGGTCTTTCTTTACGTCCTTCACAATGATGGGCTTCCCCTCAAGAGCTACTCTCCCCGCAATGCCTTCGCCGAGCCTCAGTGGAGGCTTGCTATTATAAGCCTCAGATATCGATTGAGTAGCTTTGACCTCGAGAACCTTTTTCTCTTCATCAAGCAACATCAAAGAACAGATGTTAGACTGCATGACCTGGGCAGTAATGGTAACAATCAATTTCAAAACATCCTCAAAATACATGTTGGAAGTGATCAATTCACTAATACGAGTTATGGCTTCCAGCTTTTCTCTCACTTTTTTACTGCCCTCCGTTTATGTTTTAGCCAACGTGTTAAAATAGATTATGGATATTCAAGCAGAAAGTATATCGCACAATTCCATTCTAAACAAGACCAGCAAAAGGGGGGTCAGAAATGGGCAAGCTTTTTGGAACTTTTGGAATAAGAAGAGTCGCCAATGAAGTGCTTACTCCTGAGATGGCCACAGAACTTGCTATGAGTTTCGGGACATTCATTGGTGGAGAACCAGTAGTAATAGGCAAAGACCCGAGAAAGCATGGTGAGATGTTATACAGCGCCCTGAAGGCTGGTTTCCTCTCGGTGGGTTGTCCGGTTATCGAACTGAACACCACAGCAACTCCGGCCCTGCAGTGGGCTTGCAGGCAGTGGAACTTTTGGGGAGCGATGGTTACTGCAAGTCACAATCCACCGGAATGGAATGGCATAAAATTCATGGAAAAAAGTGGCAAGGGGTTGGACAGAGAAAAAGAAGAGAAAGTAGAAGACATTTTCTTTGCCAAAAGTTTTAAAAGGGTAGGCTGGCAAGCGATACCTCAAAACACCACAAAAAGGGATATTACTCAGGATTACATAAAAGCTATCATAAACAGGGTAAACGCTTCAGCAATTAAGGAAAGCCGCTTCCGGGTCCTCATTGATTGCGCCAATGGAGCACCAAGCTTAATTACCCCGTACCTTTTAAGTGAACTGGGATGCAGGGTGGTGAGCCTCAATGCCCATCCAGACGGCAATTTCCCGGGTAGAAACCCCGAACCAACACCTGAAAACTTAGGAGACCTCACCATCCTCATGAAAAACGGCAGTTTTGACATTGGATTCGCCCAAGATGGTGACGGTGATCGGCTTATAGTCATCAAGGAGAACGGAGAATTCATTCCAGGAGACCTCAGTGTGAGCGTGGTAGCTCGAGAACTGGCAAGAAGCGAGAAAAAAGGACCCATTGTGACCACAGTAGCCACCACTCACCTCCTTCAGGAAATTGCAAAAGAAAACAACCGCGAATGCATCATTACGGCAGTAGGAGACCTGGTAGTGGCCAAAGTTTTGCAAGAAAAAGATGGCATATTTGGTTGTGAAGAAAACGGAGGAATGATATTCCCTGATTTTGTTTGGGGACGAGACGGTGCTATGGCCTGTGCTTGGATACTGCACATCATGGCTACCAAGCAAAAAACAATCAGCGAGTTGCTTGCGGAACTTCCCCCTTACTACCAGGTAAAAACCAAAATCAAGGTAGACCCGGAGAAAAAAGAAAAAATCCTTAACAAAATTGATGAAATAACTTCGCGGGAACAAAACCGAATCACCATCGATGGGTTCAAGGTAATTTTCGATGATGGAAGCTGGGTTTTGATTAGACCTTCGGGAACTGAACCACTTATCAGGGTTTTTGCCGAATCCAGAGACAAAGAGAAGGCAGAAAAGCTGGTCAAACAATATCTGGAAATTATCCAGAATGTCTAATTCTGAAAAAGAACAGGCACAGGTCTGTGCCTGTTCTTTTTCAGAGGTTTAAATACTCAAGCACGAAAGGATTGGTTGCCCTTTCCTTGGCAAGCGTTGAAAAAGGGCCATGTCCGGGGAAAATCTCAGTATCAGGGTCAAAGTCCCTGAAAAGCCTCTCCAGAGATTCCAAAAGGTCTCGCATCGACCCTCCAGGAAGATCAGTACGACCTATAGAACCGGCAAACAAAGCATCACCGCTAAAAAGCCATTTACGGGCAGCAAAATAAAAACAGACACTTCCTGGGGTGTGACCAGGGGTGAAGTAAACCTTGATTTCTTCCTCTTTCAATTTTAGAGTCGACACCTCTTCGTTGAAGAGCAGGTCAGGGAAAGGTGAGCGATAAGGCCTGCCCAACTCGGAAGAAAGGTTCAACTCAGGCTTGTCCAGATAAACCAAGTCTTGTTCAGATACCACCAGCTTAGCCTCAGGAAAAAGCCGTTTAAAAAAGTCATTTCCCCCAATATGATCGATATGACCATGGGTGTTGGCTATAAACCGCAAATGCAATCCTCTTTTATTGATAAAATCAGCTATTTCCTGAGCTGGAACAGCAGGATCAATCAATATAACCTCTTCGTCCACTCCCACCAAAAAACTGTTGGTCATCAGCTCTCCAAGGACAAAATGCTCCATCCAAACCTTCACTGTTCGCCTTTTCTCCTTTCCTTACTATCCAGAATAATGGTAACTGGCCCATCATTACAAAGAGAAACCTGCATATGAGCTCCAAAAACACCGTTTTGAACCTTCACGCCTTGCTCACGGAGCATTTTCAACAATAACTCGTAAAGCTGGTTAGCCTGTTCAGGCGAGGCAGCTTTCTCAAAACTGGGACGCAAGCCTTTCCGGCAGTTTCCATAAAGAGTAAACTGAGATATCAAAAGAAGTTCTCCACCAATCTCCATTAAGCTCCGGTTCATCTTACCTTCTTCGTCTTCGAAGATACGCAAGTTGGGTATCTTGCGCAACATGAACTCCACATCTTTTTCATTATCCTCTTTGCCCACACCAAGTAAAACCAGTAAGCCCCTGCCAATTTGAGCTACCACTTTTCCATCAACAACAACCTGTGACCAGCTAACACGCTGAATAACCGCTCTCACTTAGCGCTTATCACACCTCCTCTGCGCACTACTTTGACACTTTTCACTTCTTTCAAGGCTCCCAATAAACGCAACAACTCCTCACGGTCGTGAACTTCCACTACAAAATGAATTCGGGCCTCTACTCCCGAACTATGTGCTTTGACTGCCTTAATTTCCAGCTGGCAGTTCGAAACCACCCCAGAAACATCAGCAAGAAGCTTGGGCCGATCTACTGCTTCTACAACTACACCTACCGGGAACAAAGCCTCCACGGACCTGTCCCATTCGGCCTCCAGCACTCTATCCTTACTGAAAGAATTTCTTCTCAAATTGGGGCAATTGCCACGGTGCACGGTTATGCCTTTGCCCCTGGTTACAAAACCACATATAGGATCTCCAGGAAGAGGCGCACAACAACGAGCAAGCTTTACCTCAAGACCTGAAGCCCCCTGAATGATAACCGCTTCCTCTCCTCTGCGAAATATACCGGGTGAACTCTTTCTGCGGTCCAGAAAATGCTTGCGTATTGAATAGGGGATTATTCTGTTAATTACTCGCCTTGCACTGTATCTGCCTTCTCCAATGGCTATGTAAAGGTCTTCCAGGGTTTTAAGGCTATTGTCTTCCAAAAACTTTTTCAGGTTTGCGCTAACCAGGCTTTCCTGAGCCGGGCTCAATGTGTATTTGGACATCTCTTTGTCAAAGGCCTTTTTGCCTTTCTCCAGATTAATTTCTCGATTCTTCTTGCGGAGAAAAGCGCGAATCCGGTTACGAGCACCTGGAGTTTTACACATCGAAAGCCAGTCTGGACTGGGACCCGAGGAAGAACGGGAAGTTAAAATCTCTACAATGTCTCCGCTCCTCAGTTGATAATCAAGGGGCACAATTTTGTTGTTAACTTTAGCTCCAATACAGCTATTACCGACTTCAGTGTGGATGAGATAAGCAAAATCAATGGGAGTAGAACCGCGGGGGAGTTTTTTCAGGTCTCCTTTTGGCGTGAACACATAAACTTCATCATCAAAAAGACTTATTTTCAAGTCATCCATAAACTCTCGAGTGCTTTTCAGGTCCTGCTGCCATTCCAAAATCTGACGCAACCAGTTAATTCGTTCATCAAACACATCTTTCTCGCCAAGCTTTTTGCCCTCTTTATACTTCCAGTGTGCCGCTATACCATACTCAGCTGTGCGATGCATATCCCAGGTGCGTATTTGAATCTCCATGGGCTTCCCTGCTGGCCCTATAACTGTGGTATGTAGCGACTGATACATATTAGACTTGGGTACAGCAATGTAATCTTTAAATCTCCCTTCCACAGGGCTCCAGAGTTCGTGAACTATCCCCAAAACAGCGTAACACTCAGAGACGGCATTGGTGATAACCCTCATGGCTACCAAATCGTGCAATTCTTCAACTCTAACATTCTGGCGACTTATTTTGCGATAAATGCTATATATGTGCTTAAAGCGACTCTGGATTTCAGCAGAAATGCCAGCAGCCCGCAAGCGCTCTCTAAGAATTTCTTCGGCTACCTTAATTTGCTGCTCCCTTTCCTTCTTAATCCTCTCAACTTTGCGCTGAAGGTTTAAATAGGTCTCGGGTTCCAGAAAAAAGAGGCTCAGGTTTTCCAGTTCAACCTGAATCGCAGCCATTCCCAGACGATGCGCAAGGGGGGCGTATATTTCCAGGGTTTCACGGGCAATTTCCTCTTTCTTATCACGATACTGATACTTTAAAGTCCTCATGTTATGGAGACGGTCTGCAAGCTTAAGAATGACTACTCTAATATCTCTGGCAACTGCAATGAAAAAGCGCCGATAATTTTCAATTTGCACTTCCTCACGAGAAGCCGGGTTAAAATCGAGTTTGAGCTTGGTAATGCCTTCCACAAGTTGAACCACTTCCTCGCCAAAGAGAGAAACGAGTTCCTCTCTGGCAACAGAAGAATCCTCAAGCACGTCGTGAAGCAAAGCAGCACAGATTGTAGCATCATCCATTTTCAGGTCAGCACATATGTGAGCTACAGCAAGAGGATGGACAATAAAAGGCTCACCAGACAAGCGACTCTGTCCCTCGTGAGCCTTTAAAGCGAATTGATAAGCCTTATTGATTAATTCCCAATCAGCAGAAGGGTTATAACTTTTAACCTTTTCAATAAGAATATCGATGCTTTCTACCCCATCATCAAAGCTTCACCAGAGAATAAATCTGATACGGCTGAAGTTTCTCCCTGCCTTTCAAAAATTCAAGCTCTATAACAAAACCTATACCCACTATATTCCCACCCAGCTCTTCAACCAGTTCGCAAACTGCCTTGGTGGTACCACCGGTAGCTAGCAAATCATCTACTATCAGAACCTTTTGACCGGGTTCGATAGCATCTTTATGCACCTCAAGCACTGATACACCGTATTCAAGCTGATAACTTTTAGAAACCGTCTCCGCAGGTAATTTACCCTTCTTCCTGACCGGCACAAAACCACATCCTAAAAGATAAGCCAAAGGAGCTCCTATTATAAAACCTCTTGCCTCAATTCCAACCACAATATCTGCTTGCTTTGGTTCAAGTAAAGTAGCGAGAGAATCCATTGCGTAGCGGAAAGCTTCTTTGTTTTTCAATAAAGTAGTAATGTCTTTAAACTGCACTCCCTTGCGTGGAAAATCGGGAATATTTCTGATGTAACTTGCCAGATCCACTTTGATCCCATCCTCCTCATTTTTTGATTCGCCAATCGTGAACTTTCAGGTAAGGATAGTGTCCAAAATTGTCTTTTTGTACTTCAAAAACGAAATCAGCCAGGATACTGGAAGCAAGCTCTGAAGAATTTTCTACTCCGTTAATGACCACTGCTTCCTGAGCTTCTCTGCCCTGTTTAACCAAAAGGCGTAAATGCCGGTTGCTTCTTCCCCAAACCCAGCTCTTTACAATCGAAACATTCAAAGAAGCAAAAAGCGGGTTGGGATTTTTCTCGCCAAAAGGCCTCATCTTTTGCAACCACTGCAACATTTCAACGTCAACGTCCCTAAGGTTAACTATAGCGTCAACGATGAGCCCCCTATTCTTACGTATTTTTGCCACTTCCCCGCTAAAAAGGTCGTTCAGGGATTCGCGGAAACGAACAATGTTTTGCACCGGTAATCTTAATCCGGCAGCCATCTCATGCCCCCCAAAGCGAACCAAAAGCGAAGAACAAGCAGACAATGCGTCAACCAGGTTAAAACCCGCTATGCTGCGCCCTGAACCTATAGCGTCTTCACCATTACAAGAAAGAACGATAACTGGCTTATTCAGTTTCTCACTCACCCGGGAAGCTACAATGCCTAAAACACCAGGATTCCATCCCTCGCCAGACAGAACCACTATTTCTTCCTCGAAACGTTCCTGATTTTCAGGATTATCAAAGATAGCACGAATAACCTTTTCCTCTTCTCTCTGTCTTTTGGAATTAAGAGAATTGAGATAATTGGCTCGCTTCAGCGCATCCTTATACTCTCGACTCAAGAATAACGAAAGAGCCAGATAGGGGTCCTCAATTCTTCCTGCTGCATTGATTCGTGGAGCAATTACAAAGCTTATCTCCTCAGACCCAATAGGCCTTCCTAAAACGCCGGAAACCTCGAGCAAAGCCTGTAAACCACAGCAAGGCTCTTTATTAATCCTTTCGAGACCATACCTAACGATAACCCTATTTTCTTCAAGAAGCGGCACCACATCACCCACTGTGCCTATACAAGCAAGTCCAACGTGGTCATCCAGTGGATCCATCTCGAGATTGACCAGGTCAGCATAAGAGCGAATCAAAGCAAGTGCAATTCCTGCCCCAGAAAGAGGGAAAAGGAGGTCACCCGATTCCCAATCCCAGGTACTTACCACTACATCCGCTTCGGGAACACGACCCACTTCAGGAACGTGATGATCAGTAACAACTACTTTTGCTCCCAATTCTTTGAGACGACGTACTCCATGAAAATCCTTAATGCCACAATCCACAGTAATTACCAGGTTTGGCTTGATACCTCTGGCAATTATAGATCGGATTGCGTTTTCAGAAAGACCATATCCCTCACTAAAACGATTAGGGAGATAAGGAAACACCTGGTCTGAAAATTTACGCAGAAAACGAGTAAGAATTGCACAGCCAGTTACACCATCGGCGTCGTAATCACCAAAAACTAAGATTCTCTCTTTTCTGCGCAATGATTGGTCCAGTAACACCGAAGCTTTACGAAGGCCAGGGATTTCCAGCAAATTATCAAGTGCTGAAACGCTTGGTTCGAAGAACTCTTGAATCTGCTTTACGGTAAATAAACCACGGTTCACAAGAACTCGGGCTATAGGAAGGGGCATAGAAAGACTTTTGGCAAGAGAATAAAGGTAATTCTTGTTAATCTTTCTGATCTGCCACTTCCGGTCGCCCATCAGGCTAATTACCTCCTGCGGGGGCTGCGAGCTTCCCAGTCAACCAGCAAGGAACTGGCAATAAAAATGGAGGAATAAGTACCAACTACAATGCCGGCAAAAAGCGTAAAAGCAAAGTCCTGTAGCATTTTCCCCCCAAAAAAGAGCAGGGCAATAACCGGCAAAAGAGTCGTGAGCGAGGTATTAATAGTACGAGAGAGCATCTCGTTAATACTCCTGTTAACAAGCCCGGTGAAACTTTCTTCCTTCTTCCGTAACTTCAGGTTTTCTCTCACCCTGTCCATCAAAACTATGGAGTCATTAATAGAATAACCCAGAACGGTTAAAATTGCTGCCAACACTGGAGCCGTAAACTCACGCTGGAAAAGAGAGAGCAAACCTAAAACCACTATCCCGTCGTGAATCAAGGCAATAACCGATGTGACAGCAGGGCGGAATTCGAAACGCAAGCTAACATAAACCAGAATACCGGCTATAGCGCCCAAAAAAGCTATAAAACCTGCCCTGCGCAAGTCTAAACTTATAGCCGGACCCACTTCTTCTATTCTGACCAGCTGTACTTCGCCCAACTTCTCCCCAAGAGAAGTTTCGAGTGCTTTCTTTTCCTCTTCTCCAAGCTTCACGGTACGAATCACAAACTCTTGGGGAGAAAACCGCTGAATGACACTTTTGGCAAGTCCCTGCTCTGCAAGCACATCACGTATTTCCTCAATAGAGACCTCACGTGAAAATCTGTATTGCAAAAGAGTACCACCGGCAAAGTCGACGCCGTAATTCAGTTTTTGAATTCCCAAGCTCAGAACAGAGATAACAATAAGAAAAATAGATATACCGTAAGCCACTTTACGGTGTCCCATAAAGTCTATGCTTTGGAGTTTTAAGAACTTCATACCTAATCGCCCCCGATTCACTCAAACATCAGCTTTTTCTGTTTTTACATTCGAACCAACCCAACCAGCAAGCGCCTCAACCAATGTCCTGGTAACCCAGATGCCAGTGAACATACTGCAGAGAATACCGAGGCTCAAAGTAACTCCAAACCCCTTAACTGGACCAGAACCCAGAGAGAAAAGCAGAACAGCTGCAATCAAAGTTGTCAGGTTAGAGTCAAGAATGGTACGAAAAGCTTTTCGAAACCCAGCTTCTACGGAGGCACGCCAGGTTTTACCAAGCCGAAACTCTTCCTTAATACGCTCAAATATTAATACATTGGCATCAACCGCCATACCCAGGGTTAAAATTAACCCCGCGATGCCGGGAAGGGTTAGCGTGGCCTTAAGGGCAATAAAGAGGGCCAGAAGAAAAATTCCATAGCAAAGCAAGGCCAAATCGGCTATCACACCCAAACGACCATAATAAATGGGCATAAAAATAAGAACCAAAATTGCGCCGATGATGGCAGCTCTCACACCGTAGTTTATAGAATCTCTGCCCAGGGTAGGACCAACGGAACGATTTTCAATAACCTCCACTTTTACCGGGAGAGCACCTGCTCGAAGCAAAATAGCAAGATTCTGTGCTTCTTCGAGGGTAAAACGACCAGAAATTTGCGCCTCTCCCCGGAGAATTGGTTCCTGTACAACTGGGTTAGAAATAAGCTTCCCATCAAGATAGATGCCAATATGACGCCCTACATTAGCAGTAGTGGCCTTGGCAAAGGCTTTAGCTCCCTCAGAATCAAAGGTAATTGCCACTACAGGCCTACCTATTCGGTCATACTGGACCTGTGCATTCTTCAAATTGGCTCCCGTCAATATCACATTGCCTTCTTCGTCTTTAAACTCAAGGAGTGCAGTTTTACCAATAATTTCCACTGCACGGGCAGGGTCAGTAATTCCTGGCAGCTGAACCAGAATTCTGTCCTGACCCTGGCGCACAATAACTGGTTCGGAAACGCCGAGCTGGTCAACACGGTTTCTTATGATTTCCAGCACTCTGCGCACCGAATCTTCATCAACAGGAGCCTCAGGCGTGTCTACACACTGTAAAACTATGTGAGAGCCCCCTTTCAGATCAAGACCCAGACGGATTTTATTATCGAGAGGAAAAACCACCAAAAGAGCTATCACAACTAAGGCAAGCGTAACAATCAGCTTCCAGGGAAGATTTTTTCGCTTCAAAGTACTCGCCCCCTAAACTTCAACCAAAGAATTGTATATTATTTCTTAGACGCTATAGCCGTTTTCGAAAAGGTCATCCTAACGTCCTTGGCCACTTCCAAAACCACTTCGTTGTCTTTAACTTGAACTACTGTCCCGTGTATACCTCCTGCGGTTACTACCTGATCACCCTTTTTCAAGCTGTTCCACAACTCCTGCTGGCTCTTCTGTCGCTGCTGTTGAGGGCGAATGAGTAAAAAATAAAAAATGATAATGATAAAAAACAAAGGTAACAGTTGAGCAAAAATCCCAGGAGCGGCAGGTTGGGCAGCGGGTTGGGCTTCCTGGGCGAAAGCAATGGGTATCCAAAAACTCATTTCAAAATCACTCCTTTATCTTAAATTAACAAATTGTTTAGAAACCACTGTTGTAAGTGGCAAGAAAATCCTGTTTAAAATCTTGAAAATAACCACCTTCAAGGGCCTCTCGAATTTTTCTCATTAACTCTAACATAAAAAAAAGGTTATGTATAGTAGCTAACTCTGCTGCCAAGATTTCTCCAGCTTTAAAGAGATGGCGCAGATAGGCCCTCGAAAATTTTGAACAGGTATAACAAGAACAGTCCGAATCCGGTGGCTGAAAATCCCGGGCGAATTCGCTTCTGGTAATGTTTAGCTTTCCCCTTCTGGTAAGTAAGCAACCATTACGAGCATTCCTGGTCGGCAAAACACAATCAAACATATCTATACCCCGAGCAACGGCCTCCAGAATATCATCAGGAGCACCTACCCCCATCAAGTAACGGGGCTTTTCTTCTGGTAAATATGGTTCAACCACCTCGATCATCTCATACATCAGAGGTTTAGGCTCTCCAACACTCAAACCACCCAGCGCATAACCATCAAACCCCATCGCCACTATTTCACGAGCACAAAACTCCCGTAACTCTTTCTGGGTTCCCCCTTGTACGATGCCAAAAAGCTGCTGCCAGGAAGAAGAAAATGTTTCTTTGCACTTTTTTGCCCACAACAAAGTCCGTTGGGCAGCCACCTTCTCTTCTTGAACCGAAGCAGGAAATCCGACACACTGATCAAAGGCCATGATAATATCTGCACCCAGTTTTTGCTGGATTTCCATCGACAGCTCAGGCGTAATATGGTGCAGGGAGCCGTCCAGGTGCGACTTAAAAGTAACCCCTTCATCGCTCACCCCAACCAAGCTGGTTAAACTAAACACCTGATACCCACCACTATCAGTCAACAACGACTTTTTCCAAGAAATAAATTCGTGCAAACCCCCTGCTTCTGCAATCAGGTCCTCACCAGGGCGCAGGTGCAAATGATACGAGTTACAAAGGAAAATTTCCACCCCAAGTGATTCCAAGCGGTCCTGAGCAACAGCCTTAACCGTGCCCTGGGTCCCAACCGGCATAAAAACGGGCGTCTTAATTGCACCATGCGCCGTATATAGAGTCCCCAAACGAGCTTTACTGGTTGAATCCAATTTGTGCAACACAAAATTCTGCCTGGCCAAAGCTCAATCCTCACCAGAATTCATAAAATCAGCATTGCGTCACCAAAGCTGTAAAATCGATATCTCTGGGCAATGGCTTCCTGATAGGCCTTTTGCATTAATTCCTTGCCCCCAAAAGCACAAACCAGAACAAAAAGCGTAGAACGGGGTAAGTGAAAGTTGGTAATCATAGCGTTAACTACCTTGAACTGGAAACCCGGGTAAATGAACAAATCCGTTTCCTCCTGACAACCACGAATTTCACCAAATTTCAAATGAGTTGCCTCAAGAGCCCTGACCACAGTGGTACCACAGGCTATTATTCTCTGGCCTCTCTTCCTGGCCGTTTCTATTTTTAGGGCTTCTTCTGGAGCAATGGAATAGGTTTCACTATGCATTCTGTGCTCAAGGATATTTTTGCTTTTTATGGGCTTGAAAGTCCCTAAACCCACATGCAGGGTAATATACGCTATTTCTACACCTTTTGAACGAAGCGCATCAAGCAGTTCAGGGGTAAAATGCAAGCCAGCTGTAGGTGCAGCCACCGAACCTGGAACACGAGCATAGACTGTTTGATAACTGGAAAGAGGAACATCGCCAGCCTTGATGTAGGGAGGTAAAGGAGTTTTGCCAAATTTCTCGAAAACTCCCTCTTCGGCAAGAGAAAAAAGAGGTTCCAACCACCAGGTTCCCTCGGCATCTCTTTTTATAACCCTAAAACCGTTTTCTCTTCTTTCATCAAGGAATAGAAGCTGTCCTTCCCTTACTCTCCGTGAAGGGTTCAAAAGTACTTTCCAAAACAAGTTCTCCTTCCCTAAAAAGAGAATCTCCACTTTACCCCCGGTTTCCTTCTTGGCATAAAAACGAGCTGGAACAACTTTGGTATCATTTATAACCAGTACGTCCCCCACACTCACATACTCAACAAGATTTTTAAAGAGGCAATGCTCAAAAACACCCTCTTTTCTCTTAACAACCATTAACCGACAAGTATCGCGAGGCTGAACTGGCTGCTGAGCAATCAATTCCTGGGGAAGTACAAAATCAAACTCTTCAAGCCTCATCAACGGAACACTGCCCTCCTGATTTCGCAACCCGGGAAATAATGCTGGAGTATCTGAAAGCAATCGTAACCCTGAAGAGCCATTCCCCTGGCACCCCACTGAGACAAACCTACTCCATGACCGTAACCACTACCTTCAAAAACGCACCATACTTCTTCGCTTACATCTTGAGTCAAGGAAATTCCAGCCACCTCAGCATCTTGCACAGAAAGATTGCTTTTTCTCAATTGTTCTCTTTCTTGAAGGTAAGCAATAATCTCGTCGAGAGTCCAATCTTTTTGGAGTAGCTCTTCAATGTCCTTTTTTCTCTGGCTTCCCCTGGAGCTTTTCGGATTTTCACGAGGCCCAACAGAGGGGATAGTTTTGCTTTGACGTTCGATGTTAACCCTGAAAAGGGTACTGGGCAATTTATCGAAACCCATTGCTTCTCTAAAGCGGTGAGCTGTAAAGGTAAAAACACCCTGAGTGGTCAGAGCTTTGACTTCTCTGGCACGTCCGTTTTCACCAAACTCGAAAGATAAATTCTGCAATTTACCCTTGATCAAACCTTTCTCGAGCAGTTTTTTCTCAATCTGGGACAGAGAAAAAGACACTTTCCATTTAGCATGAGGGGCCTCTTCTTCCCAAGGAGAAACAACGCTGACTAAATAAGGCACCTGCTTACCCCATACCGCAGAAGCTGATTCGGTCACTCCACCACTCTCTGAATGAAAGAAAACCTGAGCAGGCTTTCCTTGATAGGTAACGATAAGGCCTCTACTTTTCTCTACCAGTGAATTGGTTATCTCGCTTTCTGCATTAACACCACCATAACACAAACAATGAGAAGAAGCACAGAAATCAAAACCTTCATCACGATGCCTGCCTAAATTAGCCAGAGCATAGGTTCTGACCACTATGATATAGGCGAGAACTGCTTCCTGAGGCCACCGAGGACTAATTTCAAGTTTAACAGTACCCTTAATGTAATCTTCCAGGCTAACCAGATTAACTACTTTTATATCAGAACCAACAGCGTAAAGCATGAAGCGCCCTCGATAAGGCCGACCATTAACCCTGGCAATGCCTCCCCGAGGTGTGACCAGTATTGAAAAAGCATGGCTGGAAGTGCCATTAATGTTGATGGTCCCATCTTTAGCAATCGAGAAATGA
The DNA here is from genome assembly GCA_029982245.1 of Candidatus Atribacteria bacterium. Taxonomy (GTDB): domain Bacteria; phylum Atribacterota; class Atribacteria; order Atribacterales; family Thermatribacteraceae; genus Thermatribacter; species Thermatribacter velox. The sequence goes on from JARRBX010000011.1 coordinate 20,344, forward strand.
ACCGAGTTTTTGGCCAGATTTTTTCCATCGGATAAGCTAATCTTCAACCCCTGAGAAGCCTCCAAGTGTACTTCCTGGAAGAGCCCAATGCCTACTCTAACCCAGGGTTCATCCGCAAAAGCGCGATTCAGCGCAAACAAAGTTCCCAGAACAACAAGCAATGCGAAAGTTCTCAGCAATTTCTTGTAGATCATCGGCCCTCTATCTTCTCAAGAAAAGCGTGAAAATAAGGGTAAGAAGCACACTGATAATGATACAGGTAGTCAGAGGGAAATAAAAAACAAAATTGCCCCGGTGCACCACAATATCACCAGGCAAACGGCCGAGGCGGTTTATACCCGGGATTTTGGGAAGAAGAAAGAACAACAAGCCAATAACGATAAAAATAATCCCTAAGGTCAGGAAGAACTTGGCCCAGTAAGAGATTTCCATATCCTTCGTTTCACTCCTTCCCATTTGCTAAAAATGCATCCGCAATAATTCTGTCGATAAAGACCCAGTTCTCTGGATATTTTAACACTTTCTGTAAATCCCGAGCGGAAATTCTTTTTTAGAAAAACCACCCGCTCTCTTTTCTCTACCTTTTCTCCAACCTTAAAAATGTTTTCGAGATCCTGATAGGGACTTATGGTGAGGGTTGTTGTAAAAAAAGGATATCCCTGTTCTCTCGCCCACCGCGCTGTACGACCAAGACGCATCTCGTAGCAACGAACACAGCGCTCTTCTGGTTCTTTGATCCACTCAAAAAACTCCAACGGGTTGTATGCAAAAGGTGTTTCTACTTTCAATCCCTTATACCGCGCATACTCCACAAAAGACTCATACCTTTTTACATATTCGTCAAAAGGGTGAATGTTCGGATTATAAAAAAAGAGAACAACCTCAAAGCCCTCTTTCATAAGAGCATTCGCTACATGGGTGGCACAAGGACCGCAACAGGTGTGCAGAAGAACCGTATTATCCATTTTGGTCAAACCTCTGCAGATATTGTTCTCCTTGTGAAGTAAGCACCCTACCCCGAGCTGTGCGCGCCAGAAAACCAAGTTTAATCAGGTAGGGTTCATAAAAATTTTCTAACGTCAAAACATCCTCGTTCATTGCAGTAGCCAGGCTATTTAAGCCCGTTGGACCACCTCCAAACTTCTCTTTAAGCACTCGGAGCAAATTTCTATCCGCCCAACTCAAACCCAATTCATCCACATCCAGAGCCCGAAAAACTTTTCTCACGAAGGATCCATCTATTTCTTTTTTCCGGTAGTAATCGGCAAAATCTCGTACCCTACGCAACAGGCGCTTAGCGATTCTCGGTGTGCCACGAGAACGACTGGCTATTTCAGCAACTGCTTCTTCTCGAAGATTCATTCCAAACTGGGTAGCAGTGTTTTTGATAATTTCTTGCAGTTCAGATTGACTGTAAAAATCCAGCTTTTCAGTAATGCCAAAACGATTGCGCAAGGGAGCACTTACCAGGCTAAGCCTGGTGGTTGCTCCAACCAGAGTAAAAGGTGGCAAACTAAGCCTTATGCTTCTCGTTCCAGGCCCTTTGCCCACCAGAACATCGATTGCAAAATCTTCCATGGCAGTATAAAGAACTTCTTCGCAAGGCCGAGGAAGCCGGTGTATTTCATCTATAAAGACGACATCTCCCTCGCCTATAGAAGTAAGAACCGAGGCAATATCTCCGGCACGAGAAAAGGTGGGTCCAGAAAAACAACGTATTTCCCGACCAAGCTCTTCAGCAATAATGAAAGCCAGAGTGGTTTTCCCCAAACCAGGGGGCCCATAAAACAAAACGTGATCTAAAGGCTCCTTGCGCAACAGGGAAGCACTTATGAACACCTTTAGATTTCGCTTCAGTCTTTCCTGCCCCACAAACTCATCAAGCGAGCGAGGCCTGAGGGCAAAATCATCTCTTTCTCTTTTTAAAATCTCTTTAAGAAAGCGTCCACCTGCAATTTCTGACATTATCCCTGACCACCCAAAAACCGGAGAGCTTCTTTCACCAGTTCTTCAGTAGTAAGACCGCCACCAGTTTTTACAAGTAGCTGGTCCAAAACCTCTTTAACTTCGCCGGAAGAATAACCAAGAGCTGCCAGGGCTTCTCGAGCTTCCAGATAAGAAGGAAGCATACTACTGCTCCCTTCTCCAAGGCAAAGCCCTGCCTCAACAAAACGAGGTTTTAATTCCAGAATAAGCCTACTTACCGTCGTGGAAGCCAAATTAGTTCTTGCTTCAAGTTCAGAGCGATTTTCTTCAAGAACCAACCTTACTAAGTCTTTCCAACATACCCTGGAAAGCAGTTTAAAGGCCTTGCGATGGTTGATACCTCGAAGAGTACAGAGTAAATCGAAACAAAGTCGTTCTTTTCTATCTAAAAACCCATAAAAAATAAAAACGCCGTTTTCCTTCATAAAGGAACGAATGTAAAGAAGGACCTCTGCACCTGTTTGCAAAGAAGCCGAAAAAGGAGTAATGTTAATCTCCAGAGCAAAACACCCTACTTCGACAATCCAACTCAAGGGATTGCGCTCCACCAGTTTTCCTCTTATGTATTCAAACATTGCTACTCCCTAACAGTAACCTAAAACCATGACATACACACAAAGCCAGGGCATCAGCAGCATCATCAGGAGTTATCTCTTCGCTAATGCCCAAAATTTGACGAACCATATAGATGACCTGCTGCTTGGAAGCTCTGCCATAACCAACCACTGCTTGTTTAACCTCAAGAGGTGTGTATTCAAAGACAGGAACACCAATCAAAGCTGCACAGAGAAGCACAACACCTCGCGCTTCACCAACTGAGAGAGCAGTCTTCACGTTGCGATTAAAAAAAAGTTCTTCCACAACCATTTGGTGCGGAGAAAAAACCTGGATAAAGTGGTTTACTGCTTCAAATATCTCCCGCAAACGCAAAGCAGCAGAAAGGCTCTTGCTGGTAGTAATTACATCATAAAAAAGGGGCTTAAAACTTTTGGTTTTGATTTCAAAAGCGACCACCCCAACTCCTGTGGTCGCAGTACCAGGATCAACGCCTAAAAAAATCAACTCATCGGGAAACATTAATTCACTTGACTTAGTCCTTTAAAGATTCGAGAACTTCATCAGCGATATCAAAGTTGGCGTAAACTTCCTGCACATCGTCATGATCTTCAAGAGCTTCAATAAGATTTAACAACTGCTGCGCTTGCTTGCCTTCCAGCGAAACGGTAGTTTTTGGAATCATGGTAATTTGGGCAACGACGTATTCCAGACCAGTCTGGTCAAAAGCTTCCTTAACCTTTTCAAAATCATCTGGAGCAGTCAGCACATCCAGGGTGGTTTCCGTAGTCCTGACATCTTCTGCTCCAGCCTCGATGGCAACCGTCATTACTTCATCTTCATCAACCTTACCTTTTTCAAAACTTAACAAGCCTTTCCTTTCAAAGATCCAGGATACACAACCCGTCTCGCCAAGACTACCACCGTGTTTGCTAAATATGTGACGTATTTCCGCCGTGGTGCGATTGCGGTTATCAGTCGTAGCTTCAACCATAACCGCAACGCCACCAGGACCATAGCCTTCATAGGTCACTTCTTCGTAAGAAACCCCTTCCAGTTCACCCGTGCCCTTTTTGATTGCTCGCTCGATATTTTCCTGAGGCATGTTCATTTCCCGTGCCTTCTGAATAACCAGCCTCAAGCGCGGGTTATTCTCGGGATTTCCTCCTCCCTGACGAGCCGCAACGGTAATGAGTCGAATAAGCTTGCTGAAAGCCTTGCCCTTAGCAAGATCGGTTTTAGCTTTTTTATGTTTAATTTGTGCCCACTTTGAATGTCCAGACATGCTTCCGACACCCCTTAATCAGAATTCGCTGGTTTATTGTAGCACATTTTTTGTAAACACTGAAAGCCAATTCATGGGGACAAATACTTACTCAATGTAACGGAATTCCCAAGCTTTCTACCCATCTCCACTTCTACTCAAGATACAAAAAAAGACCTGAGATTTCCTCTCAGGTCTTTCCTGGCTTTTT
>JARRBX010000097.1 GCA_029982245.1 Candidatus Atribacteria bacterium
AGAAGGCGAGGTAAGGAAATTGAGCTATGGAATAAATCCTCAAGAAAGGTTCTACAGATGTCTCAACAAAGAAAAAGTTGATCACCCACCGGTCCTGGCTTATCACTTCTTGCTCCCCCGGGGCAAGTCAGAACGGGAACTCCGAAACGCTGGGTGCGTTTTAATAATGGGTGTTCCCATTTATGAAATAGCCTTCCCACCCGAAATAACCGTGGAAGAGAAAAAAACCTGGAAAAATGGAGAAGCTCTAACCATAAGAACCTATTCCACGCCCGTGGGTTCCCTGCAAGAAGTGTTCAAAATAGGACCCTACGGAAGCGAATGGAAACGGGAACACTTTATCAAACAACCTCAAGATTATCAAACCATGACCTATCTCCTGGAAAAGGCCATTTTCCGTGAAAAGATAGCAGATTTCTTACAAACCGCCCAAGAGCTGGGTGAAGACGGCGTAGCGGTTCCTATGTTGCCCCTGTTTGAGCGCTCGCCATTTCAGAAGCTACTGATCGATCTTGCTGGCCCTGAAAGAACTCTTCTGGACCTTTACGATCACCCCAAAGATTTGGAAATGTTCATTAATTGTTTATGCCAGAAAATGGAAGAAGCAATGCATATCTACCATTCCCTACCCGAAAAGAAGCTGTTCTGGTGGGTAGATAACATTACCTCGGATTTCACCTCTCCTCGGCTTTTTGAGCAGTTTTGTCTCCCTATCTACCAGAAATACCTCACCCCCCTCCGCAAGGAGGGAATTACCTGCATGCTGCATCTTGACGGGAAGTTATCAGCGTTGAAAGAGTTGATAAGCAAAGCCCCGATAGATGTTGTAGAATCCTTTACTATGCCTGAACAAGGGGGTGATCTGGAATTAGAAGAAGCTCACAAAGCGTGGAAAGATAAGGTGATAGCAGCCAACATTCCCGCAAATCTCGCCTATCGTCAAGAAAAAGAAATTGCCGAATTCTTCGAAAACCTGATGGGAAGGAGGTGCCTCAAAGAGAGGTTTGTTCTGGAACTCAGTGAAGATTTACCCCGCGAACACCTGGGTAAAGTGTTGTCAGTACTTTCAAAAACTTTGAGTAACTTACAAAAAGGAGGAGAGTGAGCCATGAAAAAAATCACAACCTTGATGCTCGCCATTTTGATGACTGTGATTCTCCTGGGAGTCAATGGGGTAAGTGCCAAGGAAGAAATAACTATCTCCATGTGGACCCACGACAATCTCTATGTGGAATTTTTCACAAGAAGAGGCGAAGAGTGGGCCGCTATGCATCCGGAATACAAAATAAATTTTGAATTCACCCAGATACCTTACAACCAGCTCTGGCCCAAAATCCTGACCGCCCTCGCAGCCGGCAAAGGAGTACCCGACTTAATCGGTATCGAAATAAACGCTTTCTCCCGCTTCATGAAAGGAGGCATTGCCGAAAAAACCCTGGTAGATCTCACCCCGCTAATTGGAGAAGAAAAGGACAAATTTTTACGCTGGGAACCCTATATGTATAAAGGAAAAATTTATGGTGTAGAAAGCGCACTCTGCCCGGTAGTCCTGTACTACCGAAAATCGGTCTTCGATGAAGCAGGAATCGCTACTCCTCTTGAAACCTGGGAAGACTTTGTTGAAGCAGGTCGCAAACTTAAAGAAAAAGGCCATTACATAGCAGCCGTTGAAAGCAGTGGAGACGCTCCCCATCACTTCCTTGCTCTTTATTACCAGCAAGATGGAGTGCTCTTTGACAGCGAAGGCAATCTGATGGCTGAAGACGATCCCCGCGCAATCCGGGCTTTGCGTTTCCTCCAGGAAGGAGTTCAGGAAGGTATTCTGTGGCCCACTTCTTCTTACTATGATGCACCTCACTTCGCTGCTTTGAAAGAGGGTAAAGTGGTTGGCAATTACATGCCTGATTGGTGGTCAGTATATTACCAAAAACCCCAGGTGCCCGAGCAGGCTGGAGAATGGCGAATTCAGCTTCTACCCGCTTGGGAAGAAGGTGGCAGACGTAGTAGCACTGCTGGTGGAACCGGTTTTGCAATAACCAAATACTCCAAAAACCCGGAGCTGGTCTTTGATTTCCTGCACTACACCTACATGACCAAAGAAAATCAGATCAAACGCTTCTTAGAGCTTCAGTACTTTCCAACTATGATTGAAGCTATCACCGATCCCCAAATCACCGAATTCTCAGATCCTTACTATGGAAATCAGAAAATTGGAAAGGTCTTTTCCGAGGCTGCTTTACAGATTCCGGTGCAATGGCAAAGCCCCTACTGGTCAGAAGCTATGCAAGCTCTCTACAAAGAAGCCGTCACCCCAGTAATAGCTGGCCAAAAAACTCCCGAACAGGGCTTGAAAGACGCAATCTCTAAAATTCGCAGTCTTATGAAATGACAAGTTCCACCCCCTCTGGTCGAAAAGACCGGAGGGGGTAAGGAGGTAAAAATGTTGAAAAACATAGCCTGCCTTTGGCAAAGTAAACAACACAGAATAGCTCCCTACCTTTTCATATCGCCTTTTTACATCCTCTTCGCTGTCTTTATGGTGTATCCCATTTGTTTTGGTCTTTATCTCAGTCTACACGAGTGGTCAGGAATCGGCGAAATGACTTACGTAGGGCTGGGGAATTACTTGAACCTCTTTAAAGACCCGGATTTTCATCTGGCTTTTTCCAATACCCTCTGGTACATGGGAGCCAGTCTGGTGATTAACCTGGTCTTTTCCCTACTCCTTGCTGTGTTACTTAACTCAGCTCTGATCAAGGCTAAGAAGTTATTCCGCACCATTTATTTCGTCCCTATAGTTACCTCAGTAGTTGCAGCCGCTATCGTATTCACACTTTTTTATGACCGAGATTATGGTCTGTTCAACGTGCTCTTTATGGCCTTAGGTAGAAAGCCCCTTGACTGGTTAGGGAGCACTTCACTTTCCAAACTGGCAGTAATAGGGCTTATTGCTTGGAGATGGACTGGTTTTAATATGGTTTACTTTCTGGCGGGATTACAATCCATACCCAGGTCACTCTACGAGGCCGCGGTAGTGGACGGAGCCAGTCCGTTGCAGAGCTTTTTGAAAATAACCCTTCCTCTTTTAAAGCCAGTAATTTTATTCGTGGTGGTCATAACTTTAATTGGCTCCATCCAAATCTTTGACGAACCCTATATCCTCACCGGTGGCGGTCCTGCCGACTCAAGCATGAGCTTGGTCATTTATCTTTTCCGCACCGGCATGGAATATCTCAACCTTGGTTATGCAGCCGCCATAGGCTTTATCATCTTTGGAATGACCTTTATCCTTTCCTGGATTCAGATCAACCTGATGGGTGGTTTTGAAGGTGAAAAAAGGTAGAGCAATGCAAGGCAAAATTCGATTAGATCAACCTGGGAGGAACAATTATGCCAACTAAAAACTTACCCGCTCAAATCTTCTTACATCTTCTTCTCATTATGGGAGCCATATTCATGCTCCTTCCTCTTTTTTGGTGCGTTTCTTCTTCTTTTAAAGTTTCAGGAGAAATCTTCAACTATCCTCCCACTCTCTTTCCCAAGCAACCCATTCTCGACAACTATAAAGAGCTCTTTTCGAAATTCCCCTATGGAAGGTGGTATGTAAACAGCATCTTGGTTACCACTCTGCTTACCATTCTTTCTGTTTTCTTTTGCTCATTAGCCGGTTTTGCTTTTGCTAAATATCGCTTTGCCCTGCGCAAACCTCTCTTTGCAGTGGTTCTGGCTGCGCTTATCGTACCTTTTCAGGTAATTCTCATACCGCTTTACGTGATTACCATCAAGTTGGGCTGGATGAACACCTATTACGCTCTGGTCATACCTTTCATGGCTTCACCCTTTGGAATTTTCTTGATGCGCCAGTTTATGGTAGACAGCATACCCAACGAAGTTATGGAAAGTGCTCGTATCGACGGCTGCAGTGAATTTGCGATTTTTCTCAAGTTCGCCTTGCCTTTAAGCAGGCCAGCACTCGGTGCTTTTGCCATCTATCAATTTGTGTTTTCCTGGAATAGCTTTCTCTGGCCCCTTATCGTTCTTAACGAAACGGAAAAATATACCCTTCCAGTCGGCTTACAAAGCCTTTTTGGTATTTTCTATTTAAAAGAATTCGGCACTCTTATGGCTGGATCGGCATTAATGATCATTCCAGTAGTAAGCTTGTTCGTTTTCATGCAGAAACACTTTGTCTCCGGATTGACTGTAGGGGCTGTTAAAGAGTGAGTTGCTTCTTATACAAAATTCAATACACCAAAGGAGGTATTTTGAATGTGTAAATTTCCTTCAGATTTCATTTTCGGAGTAGCCACTGCAGCCTATCAAATTGAGGGAGCATGGAACGAAGATGGAAAAGGAGAAAGCATCTGGGACCGCTTTGCTCACACTCCAGGAACCATCAAAGATGGAACCACAGGAGACGTGGCCTGTGACCACTATCACCGCTTTGAAGAAGACGTTGAACTCATGAAAAAGTTGGGAATAGATGCCTACCGCTTTTCCATCTCCTGGCCAAGAATATTTCCCGAAGGAAAAGGCCAAATAAACGAAAAAGGAGTAAAATTCTACCAGCAACTGATAGAGAAACTCAAGGCAGCCGGCATAAAACCAGTAGTTACCCTCTACCACTGGGACTTACCGCAGGCTCTTCAAGATAGGGGAGGATGGGAAAGCGAAGAAACAGTCGAAGCTTTCCGAGATTATGCGGCGTTTGTATTTCAACAGTTCGGCAAAGAGGTGTTTATGTGGATAACCCATAATGAGCCCTGGGTGGTAGCCTTTCCAGGGCACTACGAAGGCTGGATGGCACCGGGCAAAAAGGATTTCTTAGCTGCTTTACGCGTGAGCCGCAACCTCTTGCTTGCCCACGGCCTGGCAGTACAGGAATTTCGCAAGCAAGGTATTTCCAGTCCCATAGGAATTACACTTAACCTGTCTCCGGTCCATCCTGCATCAAAAAACGAGGAAGATCTCCTGGCTGCTAAGCGCTACGATGGATATTTGAATCGCTGGTTTCTTGACCCAGTATTCAAAGGCTTTTTCCCTGAAGACATGCTTGAATGGTATAAACAAAAGGGGTTTGTTTCGCCCCAATTTAATGAGGAAGAAGCGAAATTGGTAACCCAACCTCTGGACTTTCTGGGTATCAATTACTATTCGCGTCACATAGTCAAAAAAGGGGGCCATCCCCTCTTAGAAATCGAGTTTGTCCGCCCCAAAGATAGCAAATATTGTGAAATGGGCTGGGAGATATATCCTCCTGGCATGTATGAAATCATAAAGAGAGTAGCTGAGGATTACCATCCACACCAAATATACATTACCGAGAATGGAGTTTCTTTTGCCGATCAACCAAATCAGGAAGGTAAAATCGATGATGAAGAAAGGGTGTTGTTCCTTAAGGAACACCTCCAGGAACTGCATCGCGCCATCAGAGAAGGATATCCCGTAAAGGGATACTTTTTATGGTCACTTCTCGATAATTTCGAATGGGCACAGGGCTACACTCAGCGTTTTGGAATCATTTACACTGATTATCAAACCCTGCGCAGAATTCCCAAAAAAAGCTTTTACTGGTACCAACAGGTAGTAAAAGAAAAAGCATTGCCTGAGTAAATGCTGGTTTTGTGGGGAGCTAAATCCAAAAGAAACGCTCCCCACAAGATCTTTTATTTACCTTTTGCAAGGAAAAGAAGCAGGTTTTC
>JARRBX010000098.1 GCA_029982245.1 Candidatus Atribacteria bacterium
TTTGGAACATTGACAATGTTTCTTAAATAAGGTACTTTTTTAGTAGATAAAAACAGGTAAAGAGTTTTGTTGATTTTTTATTTGCTCTGGTTATGATATATCAGATATTGGATAGTAGATCAATTTGGGTTTGGGGGGTGGTGCTGACTCTTTAAAAAGCTTTAATGTGTATTGCAGTGTAGGATTTTTTACGGGCCAGGAATGCTGGTGACAGTTAGCAAAAAATCGTTACTGAAAAATGTCAGAAGGGGAGGTTATTCATGAAAAGTTTCAAATGGATTTCGGTACTGGTTGTTTTAACCTTTGTTTGCTTTCTCCTTGCGGGTTTAGCGATGGCTGTTCCCAAATATGTTTTGAAATTTAACCATGTTTTGGGTGCAGCCGAACCGTATCACGAGGGTTTTTTGAAATGGGCCAAGGCTGTTGAAGAACGGACCAATGGCGATTTGAAAATCGAAGTATATCACAGCGCACAGTTAGGAGTCGAGGAAGACATTTTGGAACAAATCAGGGCGGGGGCAAACATTGGTCAAAACACTGATTCAGCGAGAATGGGTATGTATGTACCTGAGATTGCAGTTATGAATGCAGCTTACTTCATTGATTTCATGGGTGCTAAGACACCGGAAGAAGTTATGGAAACACTCAGAAAGATCAAAGAATCGGAAGTCATGAAGAAGTGGCTTAGGGATCTCGAGGAGAAATACGGTTTTAAGGTGCTTTCCTTCATGTGGGTTCAGGGCTACCGGCATTTTATAACTAATAAACCCATTCGGACTCCCGAGGACCTCAAGGGTTTGAGAATCAGAACGCCGGGAGCGCCTATCTGGCAGGAATCAATTCGCGCTCTTGGGGCACAGCCAGTAGCAGTTAACTTTGGAGAAATCTATACAGCCGTGCAGACCAAGGCGGTTGATGGTGCTGAGTTGGTATATGCTAATGTTGTTGCTGCCTCTCTTTACGAAGTTTTGAAATACATGTCGGAAACAGGGCACATATTGCTGATTAACTTTGAGGTGGTCAGCTCTAAATGGTTTAACAGCTTGCCGCCTGAATACCAGCAGATTCTGGTTGAAGAATGTGATAAAGCTGGCGTGGAAACCTCGCTTAAAATAATGCAAGAACTCGAAGAATCTTTTAAGCAGCAGGCCATTGAAAAGGGTCTTCAGGTTATCACTGATGTTGATAAGGAAGCTTTTATGAAGGCAGCAGAAAAAGCATACGAAAAGCTCAACTTGGTTAAGACACGAAACGCGCTTATGGAAGCAATTAAGGAGGAATGAGCGGAGAGTTTTTGATTTTAATTTTAGTGTGTGTCTTGTGGAAGCGAAGCAGGGTGACAATGAATAAACTGCTGAAAGGAAAATGCATACAAATAGTGGCAGCTTGTTTTGAGTTGGCATTCAAATGCTTTGCTGTGGAAAGGCCCAACCTGAAAGGTTGGGCCTTTGGCATTTAGCCAGAATGTGTTTTTTGAGGGGTGGTTGGTGGTGCATAAAATCGATTTTTATCTTCTCAAGTTTGAGAAAAATGCTGCGAAGGTTTTGGTTTTGTCCATGGTGGTCCTGGTTTTTGCTTCGGGCATTGCCCGTTTCCTTCATTACCCTATCAACTGGGCTGTAGATATCAGTACCTTCATGTTTGCCTGGGCCTGTTTTTTTGCGGTTGATGTAGCCTGGAGAGAGAACAAAATGATGAGGGTAGATCTCTTTGTCAAAAGGTTTCCGAAAAGAACGCAGAGGCTTTTCAGGCTCATCAACTATTTCATAATAATGGCTTTTTTGGTTTATCTGGTGATTTGGGGTTCTTACCTTTCTTATACCACGCGGTTCAGGACTTTTGTGGGCATACCGGGTTTTAGCTACACCTGGGTCACCCTCAGTGTACCGGTGGGTGCGGCACTAATGTTTAGAACTGGCCTTTTGAAGATCAGAAGCGAATTTTTGAATTTACGAGAAGCTACCAGGGCTTAGAGGAGGATTGGCAATGCTTGTAGTTATAATTGCCTTTGTGGTTTTTCTTCTTTTGGGAATGCCTGTAGCTTTTGCAATAGGCATATCCGGATTTTTGTGGTTTTTGCAGCATTTAGACCTCCCTATTACCATACCCATTCAGGTTTCACTCTCTCAAACCCAGAGCTTTACCTTGCTGGCCATTCCCATGTTCATTTTGGCGGGAAATGTTATGAACAGTGCCGGGGTTACCAGAAGATTGATGGATTTTGCTTCTACCCTTACCGGGCACATGCGGGGTGGTCTGGGTCAAACCTCGGCTGTTCTTTCCACTCTCATGGGTGGTGTTTCTGGGTCCAGTATTGCAGATGCTGCTATGGAAACTCGCATGCTTGGTCCGGAGATGATTAAAAGAGGATATCCCAAAGGTTTTGCAGTGGCAGTGAATGTATGGACTTCTCTGATTACCCCAATTATTCCTCCGGGAATTGCTTTCATCATTTATGGAACTATTGGTCAGGTTTCAATTGGTAGACTCTTTGCGGCGGGTATTGTCCCGGGGGTTCTCTTGATGGTGGCTTATATGTTTGCCATAGGGGTTTCTGCAAAAAGAATGGGCTTGCAACCGGAAAGGGAAAAGCGAGCCCCGGCAAGTGCCATGGCAAAGGCTTTTTCGAGAAGCGTCTGGTCAGTTATTTTCCCGGTGCTTTTGATTCTTGGTTTGCGAACTGGTATTTTTACCCCTTCGGAAGTGGGTTCGTTTGCCGTAATCTATGGTTTGCTGATAGGTTTTTTGTTACATCGTGAGTTAAACGTGAGAACCATGTTTAACGAGACTCTTGAGCATTCTATCGGTGATATCGGGAGTGTTATGTATATCATCGTCATGTCGGCGATTTTCAGTTACGGCCTGGTCTGGGAGAGGATTCCCGAGGTTATGGCCAACACCCTGCTCGGGGTTACCACCAATCCCCATTTGTTGCTTTTGACTATTGTGATTTTCCTGGTTTTTGCTGGCCTTTTTATCGATGCTACTGCCTTGATACTTATGACCACTGCTGTTTTTCTGCCTGTGGCTCGCAAAATTGGCATAGATCCAGTTTATTTTGGTTTAATGTTTATTCTTTCAGCAGCAATGGGCAATCAAACTCCTCCAGTGGGTGCGTCGATGTATGCTGGCTGTTCTATTCTTGATGCATCTGTAGAGGAGTACACCCGGGCTTCCTTGCCCTTTTTTGTGGCTACCGTAGCGGTGATCATTTTGTTGATCTTTTTCCCACAGCTGGTGTTGATAATTCCAAACCTTATATTTGGATAGGGGGTTAGAGCATGAACTTTCAGGATAAAGTTGTACTGATTACTGGAGCTGGTTCCGGGATAGGGCGCAAAACAGCGATAATGTTTGCAAAGAGGGGCGCAAAAGTGGCAGTAAACGATATTTCTCTGGAACGAGGAAGTGAAACCGTAACACTAATTCAAAGTGAAGGGAACGAGGCTGTTTTTGTCGCTGGTGACGTATCGACGGAGGCTCAGAAGATAGTCGAGGAGACGGTGCGTGTTTTTGGAGGTCTGGATATTCTGGTTAACAATGCGGGAGTGGTGCCCTATGGGAATGTAGAGGAGACATCTGAGGAGGATTTTGAAAAGACGATGGCAGTAAATGTGAAGGGGCCGCTTTTACTTTCCAAGTATGCAGTTCAGGAGATGAAAAAACGTGGAGGAGGAGTAATAGTCAATGTCTCTTCCGAAGCCGGCTTAATAGGTATCCCTCGTAGATGTGTTTATAGTGTTTCCAAAGCGGCTTTGCTGGGTTTGACCCGATCTTTAGCGGTTGATTATGTGGATTATGGCATAAGAGTAAACGCTGTTTGCCCGGCTACTACTTATTCCCAGGGACTTGCTGAACGTATCAAGGCCTCTCCAAATCCTGACGAGATGTTACAGAGAATGGTGGCGAGAATCCCCATGAAGAGATTGGGGAAAGAGGAAGAAATAGCTTTTGCGATTCTGTTTGCGGCCTGTGACGAAGCTTCTTTTATGACTGGAAGTGTGATCAATATTGATGGCGGTTCTACAATGGTTTAGGGTTCGCGGTTTTAAAGTTGAAGTTTTTTGGGATAGCCAGGATCTGTGGCTTTTGAAAAAGAGATAGGAAGCTTTTGTTGACAGATGTGGCCTATAATACTAAACTAATATATCAGATATGATGTTCTTTTAATAAAGGGTGTTTACTGAGAATATGGGTCCTCAGAAGCTGGTTCGTGAAAGTATTGCAGAGCAGATTTATGCCATTATTAAGGAAGAAATCCTTCTTGCTCGACGTAAGCCTGGAGAGCAGTTAAACCCTCGTAAACTGGCAGAGGAGTTTGAGTCGAGTGTTATGCCGGTTCGAGACGCACTCAAGCAGCTGGTTGATGAGGGTCTGGTGGTGCGCAAGCCCCGAGTAGGGTTCTTTGTGCGTTCTTTCACTCCGCGAGAGGTAAGGGAAATCATGGAAGTGCGCAAGCTTTACGAGCTTTACTGTCTGGAATCTTATTTTGATTGCATAGATAAAGATAGACTGCGTTTCTTGCTTGAACGCTGTCTCTCCCGGGATTGGCCTGCAGTCAAGAATCCAGAATTTGATCGCCTGGATGATGACATTCACGATCTAATTGTTAGTGCTTCTGGAAACACGTTTTTGATAGAAAGTTACAATAACATAAAAGACAGGATATTTTTGATTCGCCATCTTGGGGAAAGTCAGGCTCGTCGGGCTAATGAAGAGCATGTACTTTTGATTCAGGCCATTTTGGACGGTGATAAGGAAAGAGCCAAAGAAATTTTACAGGCTCATATTGACAGGGTTACCTGTGAAGTTTCCCTGTAAAGTTGGTTTTTATTTCTTTATTTGTTGATATATCAGATATCACTTTTGGGAGACTGGGGGTGGTGGTATAGGGTAACTTCTGAGAATTGGTAGTTGAGGTTTTAAAAAATTTTGAGAAAGGAGTGAACAGTTTTGAAGAAACTTTTAATTGTTAGTTTAGTTTGTGTTGTGCTTTTCGGTATGGTTGCAGGTGTAAGGGCACAAAGCTGGCCTGAAAAAGAGGTGGAAATTATTATTCCCTGGTCGGCAGGAGGCGCAACCGATGTTTTGTTCAGGACAGTGGCCAAGTATTTTCCCAAGTATGCCAACGGAAAGCAGTTGATTATTAAAAATGTTCCTGGTGGCGGTTCAGCGATAGGTTATGGAGAAGGTGCTAAGGCTAAACCCGATGGATACACGCTGGTTGCTGCAGTAAATCCCATCATTACCAGAGCATTAATGGGTCCTGCTCCCTATCACCCGATAGAGAGTTTTGACCCGGTATGCCTTCTGGTGAAAAATCCCTGTTACATGTTAGTGAATAGCAAGTTGAAAAAGTGGAATACCCTTGCTGAGCTGGTCGAGTATGTTAAAGAAAATCCAGGATTAGTTACGGTTGGTAACGGTGGAGCTGGTGGTGGCAACCATCTGGTAGCACTGCGTTTTGAGAACGCTTTTGGTCTCAAGTTTATTCATGTGCCCTTTGCTGGTGGTGCTCCTTCCATCAATGCTTTGCTTGGAGGACATGTTGATGCAGTGGTTGCTTCGTCTCCTGAAGGATTTCCTAATGTCGAAGCAGGAGAACTTGAGATGCTTGCGGTTTTTGCTGAAGAGCGACTGAAGAAGTTTCCTCAATTTCCCACGGCTCGAGAACAAGGTTATGATTTCACAGCCTTT
>JARRBX010000099.1 GCA_029982245.1 Candidatus Atribacteria bacterium
ATAGTGTCGGAATTCAAGAAAAAGGTTTCCGAAAAATTTGGTAAGGTGGAGGTTATGCTATTCGGTTCTCATGCAAGAGATGATGCTGAGAGAGAGTCAGATATTGATGTTTTTGTGATACTAAACAGAGATGTCGATATTAAAGTGAAGGAATCCATTTATGACATCGCCTACGAACTTAGCCTTGAATACGATGTTGTTCTGGATGTAAGCGTCTATTCGAGAGTGGAATGGGATAGATACAGGGGGGTTCTTCCGTTTATCGTCAACATTGAAAAAGAAGGTACAGTTGTGTGAACGAGAGAGAAGTAATCATTGAATACTGGAGAAAGAGAGCGAGAGAGTGCCTTGATGATGCAAAGCTGCTTTTAGAAAATAAAAGATTGCATTCTGCGGTAAATAGAATATATTATGCCTTGTTTTATCAAGTTTCTGCACTTCTTCTTGCCAAGGGTCTTTCATTTTCCAAGCACAGTGGAGTTCTGGCAGCTTTTAACAGGGAGTTTGTAAGAACTGGAAAAATAGATAAAGAACTGGGGAAATTTTACAACCGCATGTTTGAGCATAGAAGAACTGGAGATTATGGAGAGCTCGTTGAATTTGAGGAGGAAGACGTCAGAAGGTGGTTGAAAGCGGCTGAGGAATTTCTGGATACTGTTGAAAAACTTATGGAGGAATTGAAATGAAGCCTATATAAATGGCAGAGAAAATTCTAATTGGTAGATTAAGCTAATAGGATATCTCATTCCTGTGTTGGGGTGGAGAAGTGAGCCTGAATATACGAGACCCCATACATGGATTCATTAAGTTGAATGGACTGGAAACGAAGTTAATTCAAACTTTTCCACTTCAGAGGCTAAGATTCATTCATCAACTTGGAACAACGTTGTGGATATATCCAACTGGTGTGCATGCGAGATTTGATCATTCTTTATGAGTGCTTCAACTTGCATCTCGCGTTGTTGAAAGGCTCAAGTTATTAGACTTAAAGATAAACGATGAAGATGAAAAAATCTTCGGAATAGCTGCTTTCCTGCATGATATAGGGTGTGCTCCATTTTTTCGCGTGTCGAAGAAGACATGGGAATTTTCGAAAAGGGGGTAAATCATGAAAAAAAATCGGAGAGAAGATTATTAAGGAAACGGAAATAAGCGAAATAATTTCAGAGGGCATTGGAGATGACAGCATTGAGAGAGTTGTTTTGATCATAACAGGTATAAAAAAGCCGTGTTCATTACTGGACAATTTATTCCATAACTTGCTGCTGGTCAAGCTGGTATAGATAGAATGGACTACTTACTAAGGGATTCATACTTTTTAGATGTATGGAAAATTTAATCTGGAGAGAATTTTGGAGACTCTTCGGTATGATGAGGAGAATGATCTCTATTGGGAGGAGGGAAGAATACAGGTCAAGTCCGGATTTTGCTAAACGAATCTGAAAAGCTGGTGAACGTTTCTTCGAACCTTGCTGTCGGTTTACAAAAATTTTTATCTTTTCCGTCAGAACGTCAGAAATTGACATTGCTTACCGGTAGAATCAAGTACACAATGAGTGTACTGTGGCTGTCTATGCTCCTTTCCATCAAGGTTATAGGCATGATTGGCGCTTGGAAAAGATGGCGAAGGAGAGACTCCGCGGACCTTGTCGGAGAAGCGCTCTTCTTTTTGTGAAGAGATTTTGTTTCAGACCTTGCGGGCACTGGCCTTGCAGGCAGAAATGAGTCGGGAAGATGCTGAATTTATACAGGGTTTGAGAATGCTTTTTCGGGAGCAGTTAGTAGAAAAGAAAAACTTGTTTGAGAGATGATGAAGACAAAGAAAGAGCGTCCAGGGGAGGTGGTATCATGCTTGTTTGGGGTCGCTCGGATGATAACGGAAAGAGAATTTGCAGAACCTGCAATGGAACCGGACGCTGCCACCACTGTCGTGGTTCGGGTCTCAAATATTACTCTGGTTACGGAAGGCCGCACAGTAAGGATCCCTGTCCCTGGTGCTATGGCACGGGCGTTTGCCGTTACTGTCGGGGTACTGGTAGGCGTTGGTAGGTTGTAGTTTGCTTTGTGGCGCTTTTTCGCTTGCTATAAAGAGCAGCCGCCAAAGCCTCTGGCTGCCTTTGGGAAGTACTCCGATATGTTGTAGCTGATGGGTATTGAGCCACTGGATTTTGGAGAGAATAGCTCCGGGACGAGGTACGGGTGAAAGTGGTGCAGGCAATTGGCTAAAGCAGGAGAGATTGTGTTAGTTTATGCTTTGGAGTATAGTTTTGTAGAACACTGGCTCGAGCATAGAGGAAGCTTACCCTAAATAGGAAGTCTTTGGGTAGAGGACAATAGTAGTTACTGGAGAAGTGAGCGCTCATATTCAGTGGAATATTCAGTGGATAAAGAGGTGATGAGTTTGAGGTTAAGTTATCGCGTCTTGCTTCGAAGGGAGCCGGAAGGGGGTTACACAGTGGTAGTTCCTTCTCTTCCAGGGTGTGTTACTTATGGTGAAACAATAGAAGAGGCGATAGCAATGGCAAGGGAAGCTATAGAACTCTATGTAGAGAGCCTGCGGGAACATGGGGAAGAAATACCGACAGAAGAAGGGACCCTGGAGTACATGTTAACCGTGGAAACCCATGCATAGCTTCCCATCACTCACCCCTGAAAAAGTTATCAGGATCCTTGAAAAGAAAGGGTTTGTGCTGGATAGAGTGAGGGGAAGCCACCATATTTACTATCACCCGGAGACGAAAAGAAGAGTTACTGTTCCCCGGCACAAAAAGGATTTGCCAAAAGGCACCTTGTTCGAAATTTTGAAGCAAGCAGGTATCACCAGAGAAGAACTGAAAAATTTGTTATGAGTCCAAAACAGGGATGTATGTTTTTATTCCACTCAAATTTGCCACGTTTTCACTTCTGGGCTTCGTCTATCTTTAGAGTATGTCTGAAATGTTGACACTCAGCAAAAGATTTTTTTAGAAGTAAAAGTGTTTACTTTTTACAATCATCTCTGAAGCTTTAATCAGGTTGGGGTGGGTTAGCGGAAAGTTTAAACTGTAGTGAGTGCAGGAGATTTTCAGATTTCAAACCTTTCTGTTTTTGGGGAAAAAGCTACCTATGCGCTTATGGCAGGATGCATCGTATGGCCGGAAAGTATTAAAATGGGAACGCAGTTAGTATTTGAGCAAGGATTAGCCCCGGAAAACCTGCTTTCTTGGGGTTTTCTGGGGCAGTTTTTTACGAGCAGCAAGAGCAGCCGCCGAAAGCTCCGCTGTGGCCGCCTTTTGGGGAACAACCCAGCATGAAACCTCCAAATACCTGAGTGAGCTCCTTGCTCCCGCATTGAGGGCAGGTGAGGTCAAGACCCCGTTCTTTCTCTTCAATCGAGGCTTTAACTTCCATAGAACTTCCACACTGCTTGCAACGATACTCGTAAGTTGGCATTGCCTTCTCCCCTTTCTGTAGGTTTTTATTTTCTATTTAAAACCGAAAAAAGGAAAAATTCTTCCCCCGGTAGGGGGGTTGTCCGAATTTTTGCTGAAAAATGGGTTTCGCCAGCATCCAGCGTCGGTTTTTGACGCTGCGCAGGTTTTACAATAATTATTTTAAATTCTCACCTTGAGAAGCAAAAAGTGAGTTTTCGAGCGTTCTTCTTTTGTTCTGCAGTGAATATTTTGTTGAGTTTTTGTTGTTGACGGGAAAACCTTTATGGGCTTCCAGATTGTGGCTACTTTTGATTTTTTGCGTTATCGGGAATTCTGGAAAGGAATTTGTGCTTAATATTTGCAAGGAGGTGGTATTGGCACAAGGGAACTTTTATATCCGGTTACGTTGTGTTTTGAACTTGCCGGTCAGTTGAGTGTTTTAAAAGGAGATGTTTTAAGCGAAACTTGAAAATGGAGGGATGCATTGTGGAAGAGCGGAAGGTAAAACCGAGGAAAAGATGGCTTACCGATTGGTGGCCAAACAGATTAAATCTCAAAATTCTCCGCCAGAATTGCCCCAACTCCAATCCCTATGGCCCTGACTACAACTATCTTAGGGAAGTGGAGGGGTTGGATGTTGATGCCGTCATCAAGGACCTGAAGGAGCTCATGAAGACGCCTCAGGACTGGTGGCCGGCTGATTTTGGGCACTATGGCCCTCTTTTTATCCGTCTGGCCTGGCACAGCGCTGGAAGTTATAGGATTCATGATGGAAGAGGTGGAGCGAGGGACGGCAGTATCCGCTTTCCACCCCGGATTAATTGGCCTGACAACATCAGCCTTGATAAAGCCATAAGGTTACTTTGGCCGATTAAGAAAAAATATGGCAGAAAACTTTCCTGGGCAGACTTAATCATCATGGCTGGAACTGTAGCACTTGAGGATATGGGTGTGAAGATAATTGGGTTCTCTTTGGGCAGAGAGGATATTTACGAACCCGATGAAAGTCCGGATTGGGGACCTGAAGAAAAGATGCTTACCGGGAAAGAGCGCTTCAGAGGAGGAGAACTTGAAAGACCCTATGCCGCTACTGAGATGGGCCTTATCTATGTAAACCCAGAAGGTCCAGGAGGGAATCCAGACCCGGTTGAATCTGCCAAAGAAATCAGGGTTGCTTTTGCCAGGATGGGCATGAACGATGAAGAGACGGTGGCGCTCATTGCTGGTGGCCACAGCTTTGGGAAATGTCACGGTGCAGGTCCAGATAAGCACCTTGGTCCAGACCCCAGCTCTTCGCCCATTGAATCCCAGGGATTGGGATGGAAGTACGGTTATAAAAGCGGTAAAGGCCCTGATACCTTTACTTCAGGATTTGAGGTTATCTGGTCACCCACACCAACCCGGTTTGGGCTTCAGTATCTGCGCATTCTGTTAGAAAACGAGTGGGAACTTGAAAAAAGCCCTGCCGGCAAGAACCAGTGGGTTGCCAAAGATAGTCCGGCAATCGTCCCTGACGCGCACGACCCGCAAAGAAAGCACAAACCGAAAATGCTCACCGCCGATTTGGCTTTAAAATTTGACCCTGTTTATTCAAAGATAGCCAGGAGATTTCTTGAAAATCCACAGGAATTCGAACAGGCTTTTGCCCGGGCATGGTTCAAGCTTACTCATCGTGATATGGGTCCAAAAGCGTGCTATGCTGGTCCTTACGTTCCCGAAGAGGAATTTATCTGGCAGGATCCTCTTCCCGCGCGTAGCTATGAGCTGATTGATGATACCGATGTGGCTGAACTCAAAAAGACAGTGCTTGCTTCGGGTTTGAGTATTCCTCAGCTTGTTTATACTGCCTGGTCTTCAGCGTCAACGTATCGCAATTCTGACCGTCGGGGAGGAGCCAATGGAGCACGAATCAGGCTATATCCCTTGAATCAGTGGGCAGTAAACCACCCGGATGAGTTGAAAGACATAATTGCTACCTATGAGAAAATTCAGCAGGAATTCAATCAGGAGCAGGAGAAAAAGGGTTCCAGAAAGCGAGTTTCTTTAGCTGACCTGATAGTGCTTGGTGGTTGTGCGGCTTTAGAAGCTGCTGCGCAGAAAGCGGGCTTCAACGTGCAGGTTCCATTTAC
>JARRBX010000100.1 GCA_029982245.1 Candidatus Atribacteria bacterium
TCCTTAAGGAAGCAGGAAAGATTATCTCCAGTTTGGGAGTGCTTATAGAAAAAAAATCCTGATGAGGCGAAATCCTTAATGCTGCATCACAGCTTGGGAAACTAAGCCACAATATAGAGGATAGTGATAGCGGAATGATAAAAATCCAAGCGTTTTTGAGGAAATGCTTAGCCTTTATTTTCCCCATTGGTGGTTTCTGTGCCCAAGTCTGTTGGAGCTCTCCCCAGTTTGTAAAGGAGCTGGAGAGTTTGTTTTATCTGATCTTCCAGGCTCTCTTTTTCGTGTGCTCTGTGGGGGTAAATTGCGTATTGTTTTCTGAGGTGTGCGGGAGTAACGTTTAGCATTAAAGAGTTTGCACCAGCCATAAGGCCGTTTTCTCGAGCTAAGGGGTCCAAGGTTTCGAAAGCGGTCGTCACCAGTATTTTAGAGTGCTTGGGTGCCAGGATGCGTATTAATGCTAAGGCGTTAAGCACATGGGTTTTGTTTGGAGGCCGAGAGCGTCCCAGAGGGGTTTCTGGATGAGGCAGGAAGGGACCAAAGCTACACATTTCGGCGCGCAACTCGCTGGTAAGAAAGATATCATTTAAGAGGTCTTCATCACTCTGGCCTGGAAGGCCAATTAGAGCGCCGGTGATGATCAAGTAGCCTATTTGATACGCAATTTTCAGGTGCTGAATCCGCTCTTCCAGTGAATAGCTGGGATGCAACTTTTCATAGAGTACCGGATTGCTGGTTTCAAAGCGCATCAGAATCCCGCGCGCTCCTGCTTGATACAGAATTTCTAAGCCCTTCTCGCCTACTTCGCCACAGCTTACAAAGATTAACACAGGACGTTGCCGTTTAAGTTCTTTTATCAATTCTGCAAGTCGTTTTGCAGGGAAACAAGGGTCTTCTCCACTTTGGAGAACCAAGGCCTGGAACCCGTACTGATCGATAGCCTGGATTGCTGTTTGTATTATTTCTTCATCGGACATTCGGTAACGTTTTAGGTTTCTGTTGTGTATGGATATCCCGCAGTAGCCACAGTTCCGAGAGCAGAAATTGGAGAACTCGATTATGCCGTGTACACAGCATGAGTTCCCCAGATATTTTCTACGCAGAAAATTAGCAGTTTTATAAAGTAATTCCCTTTCTTTTTCGTCTTCCAGATTAAGAAGGAAAAGCGCTTCTTTTTGTGAGAGAGTTTTTTCTTCCAGAACTTTATCGAGTATCCTGAGTAAAGCGTTGCTGGTAGCTTTCCTTTCAAGCTGAAGTCGACTCAGCCTGAGGTCTACTTCCTGAAGCTCAAAAAAGGTTTCTTTCCAGGCTGAGAGAATGGACTGTGCTTCTTCGGGCGGGATTTTTTTGATCACAAATCCCCCCTGAGCGTAAACAAAATCCCCGGGAGAAAGGTGTTCGAGTTCGTTGTAAGCTTTCCTTTTTTCTCCAAAGTAGTCTATGATGGCCAGGTTATTTTCAATTTCCTCTACAAGGCCAGGTATGGCATAACACACGGCAATCCCCCGTCCTATTCGTAATCGAAAGAAAGCAATCGTAATTCTCGATTGGAGCTTGATTCGATTTCGAGCTCAGCTTCTTCCAGAATAGTGCCTTTGCTTTTCTCTTTGAAGAAAAAGCGCAACACTTCTGGATTTATCTCTGTAAAGCTGCCCATCCTGAGGTATATCTTGGTTATTTTTTTAGCGCCCAGGCTGTTTCCCATTGCTAACAGGTCGTCAAACAGTTGTTGTATAAGATGGAGTTCGTGCATTGTTCATGCCTCCAATATATAGTTTGCTATTTCACGAGCGGCTTTTTCTACCTGAGGGTTTAGCCCTTCTCCAAAGGATACATCCGCAGGTTGTATGCCCACGAAGAAAACGGTACAACCACTTTCTTCAGCAAGGGCTTGATAGAGGATAGGAATAGGCAAGTTGTGTGTACTCAAAGTCATTGCAAAAATTTCTTCTTCGGATATAATTCTTATCTCACCGGGTTCACCACCGAAGTCGGCAGCATCTATGATTATGATTTTTCCGCTATCTTTTTTCACAAAATCAAGACTTTTTTCTGGTCGATTGTAAACGTTGAGTAGCGAAATCCCGGGTGGTAACCTTTTTGCCAGTAATTCAGCGAGATAAGGTCCGACTCCATCATCTTTGCGAAGAGGATTGCCAATAGTAATGATTAGAGTCGTTCTTTCTGGATCAGGTTTTAGTACTTCCTGGAGAGTTGGTTTTGCTTTCATGGCCATTATTTTACAAAACTTACCTTGAGAAAATGAGTTGAACAAGAAATACAGGGATCGTAAGACCTGACCAGCATTTCCAGCTTGTGGATTATTTCCTCTTCGTCTTCTTCGAGGATTTCTGGGATTAATTTCCTCATATCATATTCAATATTCTGGAGATTCTGAGCGGTGGGGATTATGCAGTTCGCACTTGTAATATACCCATTGTCATCTACCTGGTAATGATGGAAAAGAATTCCTCGTGGCGCTTCTACTGCACCTACTCCACTGCCTGCTTTTACGGGAATGCTCTTTTTCTCGTTGAGGCCTACCACGATTTCCTCATCGTAGTTAATGCCGTCTTGCATGAGCTCTTTGATAATATCCATACCGTGGTACGAACAGTGGAAACATTCTACAACCTGGGCAAGGGTATTGAGATAGGGATTTGTAATTTTGCGATTCATACCCAGTGCATTACCTACTTCTTTAGCTTTAGGATGCAATTTGGAGTAGTTCAGGTTAAGACGCGCTAGGGCACCAACCATGTATGACTCACGGTTCCACTTGGTACGCTTTGCCGTTGAGTAAGGTACCACGAACTCATTGGTTACTTTTTGATAGTCTTTTTTGTCGACTGTTATGCCTTCCGAGGAACCAATGGCGCTTCCCTGAAGGAGAGGATATTCCGCATCTTCTGAAACTAAAGCCACATACTCAGTGTCTCGTTCAAATTGAGGAAAAGACAACTTACTCATCAGTTCTGCAGTTTCTTCAAGGTCTTTGGTCATTCCTTCAAGCAATCCGAGCATCGTTTCGAGGTCCTTTTCCCGAGGAAGTTTTGTGAATCCACCTACAGTGCAGGATATAGGATGTACATGCCTTCCAACCAGAATATCACATACTTGGTTACAAGTTTTTTTCATCCTTAGAGCACGTTTCACGGCCTGGTTATGCGTGTCTATAAGCGGGACGAAACTTTTAACTCCCAGAAAGTCAGGCAGGGCCAGGAGGTAAATGTGTAGAATATGACTGTCTAATATCTCAAGATCCATGAGTAGTTTTCTTAATTTCACGGTTTGCTCACTGGGCGTAAATCCTATAGCGTCTTCGGCTGCTTGGATTGACGCCAGGGAGTGACTGCAGGCACATATTCCACATATGCGGGACGTAATATGTTGCACTTCGAATACCGAACGTCCGCGCAACATACCTTCAAAGAAGCGTGGTGATTCTACAATCTCTAAACGACATTCTTCCAGAGAACCGTCTCGTACATTGATCACTATGTTTCCATGTCCTTCAACACGAGTTAAATATTCTAAGTTGACTTTGAAACTTTTGCTCATTTTTGGATCCCACCCTGCAAATTTTGTTTTAGGCGACAGGTGTTGTACATGTCCATTCTTTTAACAATGAAATTCAGGTCGATGTTGTATTGCTTGAGAACCTCCTGGAATCCCTTTTCGTTGGGATTAGACACCATACCCCGACATCCGTAACAAATGTTTCCGTTGTTGATGCACCATGAATTACAACCAGCTCGGGTGATAGGCCCCAAACAAGTGATTCCTTTTTCGTAAAAGCAGACATTTTCATTGAATTTGCATTCTACACAGACTGCTACGTCCGGGACATGGTAGGGAAGTCCAGAAAGGGCGCATTTGAGAACTTCTACAAACTCTGGAGGGTATACCGGACAGCCGTGGACAAAGTAGTCTACTTCCACCACTTCATGTAAAGGCCTGGTGGGTAGAGTTTCAAAAAACTGAGCGCTATCTCCGTAAACGTATTCCTTTATCTCTTCAAGAGAAAAGTTATTTTTTATACCGTTAATTCCCCCAATAGTCGCACAGGAACCGTAAGCGATGAGAGTTTTCGACCTCTGACGAATTTTGGTTATTCTCTCTACGTCATGTGGAGTGGTAATGCTACCCTCGACTATGGCTATATCATAAACACCGTCCCATTTTTCGCTCATTATTTCTCGAAATTCTACTAAATCTATGATTTCCAGAATAGAAAGCAACGATTCACCAAAGTTAGCGACCTGGAGCTGACAGCCTTCGCAACAAGTGAAGTCAAAAAAGGCTACCTTGGGAGGTTTCATTATATCGCCCCTTTCAGATTTTTAATGCGGCTATAAAAGAATACCGGGCCGTCCTGGCAACAATAAATATCGTGAATTTGGCAATGCCCGCATTTGCCAAGACCGCATTTCATGTGGCGTTCTAAGGAAAGCACGATGCGCTCTTCGGGAATCCCCTTTTTAAGCAGTTCTGCAATTACGAAACGGTACATCACAGGAGGACCAACTATCACTGCAAACGTATTCTCTGGGTCAATGTCCACGTTGGGGATTAGCGTGGTTATTACGCCGACATTTCCCATCCATTCCGGGTCTGCTTCGTCAACTGTACAGCTAAAGTTGACATCCAGTCTTTGTTGCCAGGTTGTGATTTCGTCCTTGAAAAGCATGTTTTGGGGATTTTTACAGCCAAAAAGTACCTGAACCTTACCAAAGTCTCGGCGATTGTCCATGACGTAATTGATGAGGGACCTCAAGGGTGCGATACCTATACCACCGGCAACCATCAACAGATCATGACCTATTAGCTTGGTAATTGGAAAGCCCACTCCAAAGGGCCCTCTAATACCTATTTTGTCACCGGCTTCAAGTCGATGTAAAGCCCTGGTGAGCCTTCCCACAGCTCTGACGCACAGCTCAAAACTGTTTCTGTGGGTAGGCGACGAACATATGGAAATAGGCGCTTCTCCGACCCCTCTCAGAGATACTTCTACAAACTGTCCGGGCTCAAAGTCCAGTATTTCTCCTTCCGGTAGAGCGATTTCAAATAACTTATCCTGGCTGGTCAGCTTTGAAGTACGTACTATGGTGGCTTCTTTTACTTCGTAACCAGTATGACTTATCAGGAGCTTGTCCATACTTTTCCCCCCTTTGTGTGGAGGTAACCAGTTTCCTGAGCCAGTTGGGTTATGGTTTCTTTAAGGTCTATCTTTGCCATGCAGGTTCTGCTGCACCGTCCACACCCTGTACAAAAGAACCTATTATACCTTTTGACTGGATAAGAGAATTTTCGGTTGAAACGATGACGTTTACGGTCTGAACGTAGAGCGCGAAAGCTCTCTCCACTGGCAATTTTCGCAAAGGGCTCGGAGGTAAAATCAAAAGGTGTGGAAATTCCGTTGAAGGCGATGTATCCTCCCTTCTAAGAGGAAAAACCTTGAGAAAAGGAAAGGAGGAGATACACCGCCATGAACAAGCGTACCACGGAAGGATGCCTCTCATCAAGCC
>JARRBX010000101.1 GCA_029982245.1 Candidatus Atribacteria bacterium
CTGAAAAAATTACGAAAACGGATGCGTTCGTTAAGAATATAAGCAAGGAGCAAACCCAGAAAAAGCTCCAAAACCACAACCAGAGCCACATAAAAAACCGTAAAGCGTAGACTGTTCCAGAAACGAGCATCTCGGAAAAGGATATTATAAAAGTTTTGAAAACCTATAAAGACTCGGGGGGCAGCGGTTGCTGCCTTCCAGCGTTGAAAGCTCAACGTCAAAGACCATATCATTGGAAAAACAGCCATAGCTGCTAAGTAACCTAAGCCAGGTAGTAAGAAAAGAAACTTAACTGGACTTCTGGAAAAAGAGCGCAAACCGAACCACCTCCAGTGTGGCCTGAAAAGGGCTATTTACCAAAAAGGCCGGGCTCAAGCCCGGCCTTTTTGATTTCAATCAAGGCCCAGCGATTCTCGATAAAGCTTGCGCTGCGCTTCTTTACCATAGTTTTCAGTAATTTTTACCCAGTCTTCATATATTGCCTTACAGGCTGCCTCCGCTTCAGTTTGTCCTGAAAGAACCTCGGCAAGATGCAAATCCAGATAATCGTAGTACTCCGCAGCTCCAGGAATCCTCAAATCAGTAACCGCTTTGGGATCAGAAAGGATGGTACGAATAGTGTTGAGATACTTTTCTGCCGATTCTTTGCTCCAACCTCCCTCAACCCATTTATCCAAATCTTCGAAATGGGAGAGACGCCAGGGATTAGCACCAGTATAACCATGGATTCCGCAAACATCGAGAATGCTTCGTTCTGGAGCAGTAAAGTAGGTAGCAAACTTGTAAGCAGCTAAAGGATTTTTAGAATATTTGGAAATGGAGAACACCCAACCACCAAAGTTCAAGAAGTTCACCTGGTTGTAACCTTCAACCCATTTACCTTCTTTGAAATCATAGGTTTTCTTGGCTCCGGGAAGTGGACCATAACCAAGCAATCCTTTTACCTTGCTGCCATACTCTTCGGGAGACTGTTCCATAATACCAATATCTCCCCAATCAATAGCCATTGCAGAGTTACCTGAAACAAAAGCTTGTCGAAGCTCACTATACCCATAGCTCAAAAGGCCCGGAGGGGCAAACTGAGTAGCCTTCTGGATCATTTTCATAGCCTCAATCCAGCCAGGATTTGCAACCAGAGGATCCATGGTGTCTGGGTCAAAGAAAGGAGCAACTCCCGGCTGTGCTGCATACTGCATCACAAAGTCGAGATAGGACCACATAGCCTGGGTTTTACGTTTGGCGATAAACGCAAAACCATACTCTGTTTCACCGTCGTTATCCCAGTCCCATCCGTTGAAAAACTCGGCAATATCCATTACTTCTTCCCAAGTCTTGGGAGGAACGTTATAGCGGTACCCATATTTTTCCTCAAATTGCGCCTGATAATCGGGGTTCTCCAGTGCGTCTTTGCGGTAGTAAAACATATGACAATCTCCATCGTATGGAAAAGCATAAACTTTGTTAGCCCAGGACACTACCACTTTAATGGCCGGCATCACATCGTCCCAGCCTGGGTAGCCATATTCCTTCATATAATCATCAAGCGGAATCACCCATCCTCCGCCCATAACATCCCCGGCCCAGGTGGAAGGCCAGCAAATGAGGTCATAAGCCCCGGTACCGGTAATGAAATCCGTCATCATTTTGTCGAACAAGGATGCGTAGGGTACAACGATTATTTCAACTTTTGCTCCTGTCAGAGCTTCCCATTCGGGTTTCCAGGCCTCAACTACTGCTGTATGAGGATCAGTAATTAAGACCGTAATGGTTTTGCCCTTAAATTCACCTTCTTGAGACTGCCAGGTCTTTTCTGCAGCCCAGGCTACCGAAAAAACAAGCAGGACCAACACCACAGCGAGCAAAGCTTTGCAGGAAATTTTCACAATCCTCCCCCCTTGAAACTATTTGATAGGATGTTTTAAGGATAGCATATGTAAAAGCTGATTTCAATTTTCTGTGTGTAAAAGAATGTAAAAAACCAATCTTTTCCGCGTGGTAAAGCGTCAATATAACTAATGAGTGAGACCGATAGAAGTTTTAGCCAGCTTCCAGAAGAGGGAATTAACGCCTTTCAGGACATAAGAGGGAAGCCCGGGCTTCCCCCCTATGTCCTGGTTCCAAATTCTCCTTACTTAAAGGGCCTGTTCCCCACTTTCCCCGGTGCGGATACGTACTATATCCATAACTGGAGAAACAAAGATCTTCCCATCGCCAATTTCTCCAGTACGCGCCACCTTAGTGATGGCTTCAATTAATTTTTCCTTATCAGCATCACGCACAATTGCTTCAATCTTTACCTTAGGAAGAAATAGTATCTCGTACGCCCGTCCTCGAAACTGTTCCACCAATCCTCTCTGAGAACCTCGCCCTTCAACTTGGTAAATGGTAACACCAGGATAACCCATCTGCTCCAGGACCCCAACCACTTCCTGGGCCTTTTCCTCCCGTATCAGAATTTCCAGTTTTATCATTTTAGATTCCCCCTCACCTGATTATAAAGGTCTGACGATGCGTAAACTCGGGATAGGCAGGAGTACCATGTTCCTTGATGTCCAATCCCTGAAGTTCTTCTTCGGGAGAAACGCGAATGCCAAAGGCGAGATCCATTAATTTGAAAAGAAGAAACCCTAACCCAAAACTCCAGGCAGCCAAAACTACTGCTCCTATAAGCTGGGCAAGGAACTGTCCTATTCCACCACCGTACAGAAGGCCGGTAACGTATGGAGCCTCCAGCGAATAAAGACCATAAGTACCGTCTGCAAACAATCCTATACTGAGCAAACCCCACAGACCGTTAAATCCATGGACGCTTACTGCTCCAACCGGATCATCCACACCTCGCGACTCGAGAAAGTAAACGCCACCAACCACGATAAGACCGGCCACCGCTCCAATCACTACTGCTGCCCAGCCTTCAATCCAGGCACATGGTGCAGTAACGGCAACCAAACCCCCTAAGGCTCCATTGAGTGCCATACCCAGATCCCACCTGCGAGTTTTTAAATACATAATAAGCAGAGTGCTCATAGCACCTGCTGCAGCAGCAAGGTTGGTGTTAACTGCAACCACTGCAATCCTCAGATGGTGGGCACTAAAGGTGCTTCCGGGATTGAACCCAAACCAGCCAAACCAGAGGATAAAAGTACCCAGTGCAGCCAGGGTTATGCTGTGTCCAGGAATAGCCCGGGGTTTGCCATCTTTTCCATACTTACCAAAACGTGGACCAAGCACTATGGCCCCAGCCAAACCTACCATGCCTCCCAAAGCGTGTACTACTCCTGAGCCGGCAAAGTCAATGTGTCCCAAACCTAACGGCAACTGGGACAACCAACCTCCTCCCCATACCCAGTGCGCATAAACCGGATATATGAAAAGGCTGACAAAGAAAGTATAAACAAGGTATGCCGAAAACTTTAAACGTTCCGCAACTGCTCCTGAGACAATGGTAGCCGCTGTACCGCAAAAAACAAGTTGCCAGAAAAAGTCAAGGTAAGTACCCACATCGTAAGCGCCTCCACGAAGAAACCAGAAGCCAAAACCAATAAATCCACCCACATCGTTGCCCTTAAGAAAACCGTATCCTATAGCAAAAAAGGTGAGCGAAGCAACCACGAAATCAATCAAGTTCTTACTCAAAAGATTGGTGGCATTTTTTGCCCTGCAGAAACCTGATTCAACCATGGCAAAGCCCGCCTGCATGAAGAATACTAGGAATCCACAGATTAAAACCCACACATAGTCAACGGGAAGAGCAGGGTCGTTTTCAAGAGTAACCCGTCCTGTCGCATCCGCCGCAAAAGCTACGCTAAAAGCACTAACCAAAAGAACACCTGAAACCAAAACTATCGAAAACAACCAACGAGCTCGGAACAAGGGAAACCAGCTCCTTTCTTTAAGGATTCAGGGGAAACCCGCCGCTGGTTAGAGCTCGCCGTTGAGAGAAGGTAAAAAAACCTCCAGCCGGGACTGCTACGTCCCCACGCTGAGGGCTTCTACGCCACACCATGTGGCAAAACATCTTTCAAGGCTTCAATGCCTCGATTTCATTATACAAGCGACCACTCTAAAAGTCAAAGGGTGGAAAAATTTGGTTCTACGTCAATAAGTGTGAAACTTTAACCTCATAACCTGGATTAGTAGCTAATATTCTCATCCGGAAGTTATCCATATTACGATAGCCATAAGCCATTCTCTTTATAGTTTTAATCCGGTTATTCTTACCTTCAGTAAATCCATTGGTTATAGGATAATCAAAATAATTTAATATCTCCTCTCGCCAATGGGCAATAGTAGAGAGAAGAGCTTTAAATTCAGGTAAATCAGTACCAGATATTCTCTCCTCTAATAATCTCAGTCCTTCCTCTGCTCTACCCCTTTCAGTTTCCCCATACCATATTCTAAAACTCTCCTTAATCATCCAGGCTTTCTCTAGTTCTGGATAAAAAGAAAAGAGTTTCCTTAACTTCTCCTTCTCCTCCTCAGTAAGCTTTTCCCTTCCCCGAAGTAGTGTATATCTACTTCGAAATAGCTCTCTTCTTTTATTCCTATCTTCTCCTTTCTGCAACCTGCTCCTCACTTTATCTAAAGCAACCTGAACCTGCTTTAAGAAATGAAACTTATCCACCACTATCTTAGCCTGAGGTAAAGCCATCCAGATGGCCTGACGGAAAGGCTCATGCATATCTATAGCTACGGCTTTAACTCTCTCCGGTGAGGGAAGTTTATCCCAATACTCTTCTAACCTCTTTTGCCCTCTTCCTTCTATCACCTCCATTATTTCCCCCTCTCTTAAATTGCAGATGGCAGTATGATAGAGATAATTTTTCCTAACTGAGAACTCATCTACTCCTATAAATTCAGGAGTATCTACTCTCTTGCTGACTTTTAGTCTTCTTCCTACCTCCTCAGCCACACATCTCCTTACTAAGCCTTCTCCTACTCCCTCTTTCTGGGCTACTCTTCTTACTGTCTGGTGGAGAGCTTCTTCTCCTAAGTATTCCCGAAAGCGCTGAGTAGATCTTCTTCTCCAGCCACATACTGCATCTGGTTCAGTAAATACTTTACCACAGGAAGGACACCTAAACCTCCTCTTCATCAGAATGAGAAATACTTCTTTATCTCTCAACATCCTATCTTTCTTTCTCTGTGGTCTCCGATCATGCTCCTTATTGGTTATTTGACCACATCTTGGACAGATAACTTCATCCTGCCGATACATCACCACCACTTCAAAATGATCTGCCAGCTCTCTTTGTTCCAAAATCTGGAGCTGTGGTAATTCTAATCCTACTGCGATATAATCATCTTGCACCTGTTTGACCTCCTTCCTTTAGTTTTAGCTAATAATCTTCAGGATACAGAGGTCAGCAGGTGTTTTCAATACCTGGTTTCACACTAAATATTGTAGAACCGTTTAGAATTTATTTTTGTCTCCATTGCAATTCCTGGTTCTTCATGTTAAAATGCAACTCGCACTTCTTTCAAATACTACGAGAGGTGATCGGAATTAT
>JARRBX010000102.1 GCA_029982245.1 Candidatus Atribacteria bacterium
CTTGCCAAGAATTTGCTCGATTTCCTCAACGCTTCCAAACTTAAGAGCCACTCCTTCAGCAATGACGGCTACTCCGTCCTTTCTTCCCAGCAACCTCCTCTTAAGCATAGCCCCTTCCAGTATGTCACAGACATCCTCTACTCTGATTGTCTGCTGGCCAAATTCTTCAGGTATTATGGTCAGGGTTGCTCCTGCTGATTTCCCAACTCCCAGGGCAAGATGACCTGCAGATCTTCCCATCATCACCACAAAATACCAGCGATTTGTGGTTTTTGCATCTTCCATAAGGTTTTTGACCAGTTGAGTGGCCAGATCTCTTGCAGTCTGGAAGCCAAAAGTAGGCATGTTGCCTGGGAGCGGTAAGTCATTATCGATGGTCTTGGGAACATGAGCAGTGAGAAGTGCTCCCTGCATTTCTGAATCCAGAATGCTGGCGCTGTAGGCAGTATCGTCGCCTCCTATGGTAACCAGATAGCTTATTCCCAGGGTTTCCATTGCCCTTTTGACGTTGGCTACTTTTTCTGAATCTATTTTTCCTCCCTTTACCAGGCTATCTCGAGCGGTGCGGAGAATAGAACCTCCCTGAAGGTGAATACGGGAAACATCCTTGATTTCCAGCTTTACGGTATGCTGTGTAGGATCAAAGGAAGAACTGGATATCCATTTGAAACCATCATAAATCCCAATTACTTCCAGGCCTCTCAGATTGGCAGCAATGGCCACCGAACCTATGACGCCGTTTATTCCCGGTGCTGGACCTCCTCCCACCAGAATACCCAATCTCTTTTTGTGCTCCATTCTGGAACCTCCTTTTGTCGAAATTGGCGGTAGAGTTTTTCAGGTTTACAGCTTCACGAGAAAAGATATCAGAAAAGCCATTGCTGGTCAACCTGAATCATCGAAGCTACCAAAAGAAAGTAGAAGATGAGTTCTGCGCTCAGGCGCTCGGGATATCGGCGAACTATGGAGTATTGGCTATCAGCAGCTTCTGAATCCACTCCCTGTGAGTGGGGAAAAGATTGGAGGGTAACTCATCCAGCGCAAAAAATCTGGCTTCCCTGATTTCCTCTCCATCGGGAAGAGGCTTATCATTGAGAGCCCGACACTCATAAACCACCACCACGAACTGGAAGAGCTTCCCCAATTCCTTTGGAAAAACCAGTTCCTCAGGATCCGTGAACACGCCCTTGCAAATTATCGACTGGGGATCGATGCTGATTCCTGTTTCTTCACGAAGCTCTCGCTGAAGACACCCGGTAAGCGTTTCGCCTATTTCCATCGTTCCGGCTGGCAACCCCCAATCTTTACTACCTCTTTTAAGAGCAAGAAGTACTCGTTGTTTACAATCAAGAACTATGCCACAAGTAGCAACTTTTATTCCGTCGGGAAGGACTGGGAAACTCCTGTCCGGATGCATTAGTTCCGTGACTCGCTTTTCTTGAAGTTCTTCGAAGTCCTGGACCCACAAATCTGGATTTCGCGGATCTCCCATAGCGGGAAAATATTCAAAGTGTTGAGCCACCAATACGGCTGGCATGTGCATCCAGTGCGCACCAACTATATCAGTTTGAGGATTGTCACCAATCACGACACAGCGCAATTTTTTGAGAGAAAGCTCTCCAAGTGCTGCAAAAAAGAAAAACGGATTCGGTTTACCCAAACACACAGCTCTGGTAGAAGTCATTTTCTCAAGAACGTCCACAATTATGCCGGTACTTGGAACAACTCCCCAGCGAGTATTGAACTGGTAATCGGGATTGGTGGCTATTAACGGAACACCTTTTATTGTAAAAACAGCCGCCTCTTTTATCTCCCGAAGGGAAATTGCTTCGTCAAAACCAATCACTACTGCCTGCGGTTCGTGTTGTGTAACTTCAACACTTGCATCAAGCAACTCTCTTCTTAGCTCTTGATTTCCTAAAAAATATATTTTGTCCAATCTTTGAAACTTGAGAAAGAGCTTGAGTACCTGGCCGGGAGTGATAATTTCCTCCAGAGTAACTTCAAATCCTAATTCCTGCAATTTTGCGTACATTGATTCTCTGGAATAGCAGGGATTGTTGGTCAGCAAACGTAGTGTTTTTCCAGCTTCGCGAATTCGGTCAATTACTTTACCCAATTGGCGGTGCACGATTTCATTGTGCACAAACCCATCCAAACTTATGAAGAACACGTTGAAGAAATCTAATATCCTTTCCATAAGCAATGGAATAAGCAGTTTGTTTCCCAAAGTCAAGGGATAGTCAGAAAGACACTTTCGTTCCGAGAGGAGATTCAACCCACAGAACCGCTTTGGGGAAAGGATGGTGCCGGGCGCGGGATTTGAACCCGCACGGGCAAAAACCCACTACCCCCTCAAGATAGCGTGTCTTCCTGTTCCACCAGCCCGGCCCTATCGCGAAGCAATTATAGCAAGTAAAGGCGGGATCGTCAATCTTTACGAGCGAAAGCTGGCAACAAAATTTGGAAGGTTACCTTACCTTCTTTGTGTAGCTTGAAGTGCCAGGCTCCATTTCTTTTTTGCAGAATTTTGCCAACCAGAAGCATTCCCAATCCCTTTTCAAGCGCTTTTTTGAGTCGATAGGAAACTTCTCCCAGACTGCTTCCCAGGTTACCCGTTGTGTCTATGTGGTTACTCAGCTCTATTAAACAACTGTTGCTTTCTGGAACACAGGAAAGCTCCAGGCTAATGACACTCCCTTTGGGGCTGAACTTTACCGCGTTGGAAATAAGGTTGGAAAAGAGCAAAAAAGCTTCCCCCTGGCTGAGGCCAAGATGCAAGGCTTCATTTTCTGGTCTCGTTCGGAAGTTTGTCATTTCGAAGTAGAGTTCCTTCTCATTGATTTCTTCTTGCCATTGCGTAACAACTTCCTCAATTATTAAAAAGAAGTCCCGCAAAAGGAGTTTTGAGTCTGAACCCTGATAACCAAGATGCTTAAGATATTTCAAGATGCTTTTTATTTTCTGGATTTGCTTTTGCACTTTGGGCACGAAACGATGCCATTCTGTTTCTTCCCCTTCAAGCATCTGAAGATATCCTTCAATGATGGTCAGTGGAGTTTTAATTTCGTGCCAGATACTTGAAAGAAGAAATCGCAATTCCTCCTGGTCGCTGCTTCCAGCCTCTTCAAGGATAAAAATTTTTTTTCCTTGGTAATCGAGGCTTCTCAAACAATACGAATTGTGATTGCTTGTAAAAAGCAATTTTTCAATGTTTAGTCCTCGCTCAAGTAGAGGAACATCCAGAGAGTTTACGGCGAATAGTCGTTCTTCCGATTCTGAAATAGGGAGGTTTAGAATTTTCCCTAAAGAAGCGTTGTATAACACTATTTTTGTCTCTGGATCGAAGATGAAAGCTGGTTGGTCAAGCAAGCTCAATAGGCGATGCAGGAAGTGCTCAATATCTTCTTGATGTTCTGTTTCTCTTATCTTATCCTTTTTTTGCTTGCGGTTGGAAACGTAATTTTTTGCAGTATAACCACCCACTAAAAGAGAACAAAAAAACAATATTGACAACCAAAGCACTTCATTTAGGGACAAACCGGTACCCTACCCCCCTTACAGTTTCTATTTGTTGCCCGTATCGGCCAAGTTTTTTGCGCAAATTGGCTATATACACATCAACTATCCGATCAGTGACAAATTCCTCTTCGCCCCACACCCGATCCAGAAATTGATTCCTTGATATAACCTGTTTAGGATTTTTCATAAAAAGTTCCATTATTTTATACTCCCTCAGTGAAAGAGGTATCTCTTTTTCTTCTACCTGAAGAGAAAAAGTATCCCGATTCAAAACCAGCTTTCCTGCACTCAGTAAGTTTGCTGAGGAGGTTTTTTCTTTCGAAATTCTCCGGGTAACCACTTTGATTCTGGCCAATAACTCCCGGAGGTTAAAGGGCTTGGTAATGTAGTCTTCTGCACCAAGCTCCAGACCGAGCACTATATCAAGCGTGTCATCTTTGGCCGAGAGTATGATTACTGGAACGTCCTTATAACGTGGTTCCCTCTTGAGGTATTTTAAAAATTCTACGCCGTCCATCCCAGGAAGCATGAGATCAAGAATAAAAAGCTGAGGTACTGGTAGCTCCTGCGCTTTTTCCAGGAAGCTTTCAGCGCTTTCAAAGGTCAGAGTTGCAATATTTTCCTTTCGCAAAAAGTGGGCAATGATATCGGCAATTTCGGTTTCGTCTTCGATGACGAAAACTTTCACCCTAAATCCTGACCATCCAGTTTTCGCAACCTAAGGCTTTTCATGTTCAAATTATAATGGTTTGGGTTAAAATTGTCTTAAGGATTTTTAAAAAAGCTTTAATTTTTGAAAGGAGGTCATTTTGGTGAAACAAACCTTTGGTTTGATTGTAGGTAATCGGGGATTTTTTCCTGATGCCTTGGCCAAAGAAGGTAGGGAGCAAGTCATTAAAGTGCTCGAAGATATGGGTTATGGAGTGGTAACCCTTACCCCCGAAGACACCAAGTTTGGGACCGTAGAAACCTGGGAAGACGCTCGAAAGTGCGCACGGCTTTTCGAAGAACACCGAAATGAAATTTCGGGTGTTATTGTTACCCTTCCCAATTTTGGCGATGAAAAGGGAGTTGCTTATGCGCTTCGTTTTTCAGGGCTCAAGGTGCCGATCTTAGTGCATGCCTTTCCTGACCAGAATACCGCCATGGACATTACGCGACGTAGGGATAGCTTTTGCGGAAAATTGTCTGTGTGCAACAATTTGAGGCAATTTGGAATCCCCTTCTCGTTAACCACGCAACATACTGAAAGTCCCGACAGCGAGCTTTTCAAGGAAGATGTAAACTGGTTTGCTGCAGTGTGCCGAGTTGTCAACGGCTTCAAAAACTTGAAAGCGGGTGCTATTGGAGCAAGGCCGAACGCCTTTAACACGGTGCGTTTTTCAGAAAAAATACTTGAGCACCACGGTATCTCGGTTGAAGTCGCCGATCTTTCTGAAATTTTTGCTCGAGTTGGAAAGCTCACCGACAACGACTCCAGAGTGCTGGCAGAACTTAAAGCCATCAAGGATTACATTGACACTACCGGCATTCCCGAGGAAGCACTGGTCAAGATGGCTAAGTTGCGGCTGGTTCTCAAGGAATGGATTGAAGAAACCGGGGTTTCACTTATCTCCTTCCAGTGCTGGACTTCCATTCAGGAAAACTTGGGGATTATGCCCTGTACGGTCATGAGCATGCTCAGTGAAAGCTTAATCCCTGCTGCCTGCGAAGTTGATCTGACAGGTGGCCTGGCCATGTACGCTTTGCAGTTGGCTTCTGGTACACCGTCTGCCTTGGTGGATTGGAACAACAATTTCAACGATGACCCGGACAAAGCAGTGCTTTTCCACTGTAGCAATTTTCCAAAGTCGCTACTTCAAAACCCGCGTATGGGCTATGGAGATATTATTTCTTCTTCTGCGGTTCCCAAAGAAAATGCTTACGG
>JARRBX010000103.1 GCA_029982245.1 Candidatus Atribacteria bacterium
TTACAACCATAACCTGGTTGCCAAAAGCTTGCGTACTCGAAAAACTTATACCTTAGGGTATCTTTTGCCAGATATTGCCAATCCCTTTTATGCAGGTATCGCACGAGGTATTCAGGATGTGGCTTTTGAGCAAGGTTACAGTGTGATCATCTGCAATAATGATAACGATATCACAAATACTGAGCGTTTTTTGAAAATGTTTATCCGCAATCGGGTAGAGGGAATCATTTACTCAGCTCCCTTTAACCAGGCCTTGAAGGAGATGGTTGAAACTGCCATTGCTAATGGTATTCCAGTGGTGAATTGCTATGGTTCGACCCGAATTGCCGCACTGGATGTGGTGACTGGAGATGCTGAGGGGGGTTGCTATAAAGCGGTCAGACACTTGCTCGAGCTTGGTCATCGCAAAATAGGCTTTCTGAAAGTAAGGGGGAGCGGGATTAGCAAACGGCGCTTTGCTGGTTGCAAGAGGGCATTGGAAGAGGCCGGAGTGGAGATATTTCCAGAGTTGATCGTTGAGGTGAGTGATTACTCACAGGCAAGTGGCTATCTGGGCGCTAAAATGCTTTTTGCAAGAAAAGAACTTCCTACTGCAGTTTTTGCCTTTAGTGAGCAGCTGGCGATAGGCGTTTTGAAAGCGGCTCGGGAGAATTCCATTTCTATTCCAGAAAAGCTTTCACTGATTGGAGTCGATGATGTTATTGGGGAAGTACTTGAGCCCCCTTTAACCAGTGTGAAAATTCCCACTTATGAGGCGGGAAAGGCAGCAGCTACGCTGCTACTGGAGAGGATTGAAAAGCAGATTGAAGAAGGTTCAAGGGAGGTGGTTCTTGAGGAAAAGTTAGTAGTTAGAGAGTCGACAAAAGCATGTAGGTACTGAATTTGTTGCTTGCGTTTTGGGGTGGTGTTATATCGGGTTGAATTTTGAAAAATTTTTGAAATTAAGGAGGATGAATTTCCAATGAAGTTGAAAACCATTTTTGGTGTAACTTGCTTAGTTGTCAGCTTCTTATTATTGTGTGGTATGGCTTATGCGCAGAAAATTATTCTTCAAGTTTGGGATGTTTTTGACCCCGCGATATATGAGGACGCAAGAGCAAGAGAAGAGTGTTTCCGTGAATACGAGAAAATGAATCCAGATATTCAGATACAGCACAACGTTTTGGTTTATGCTGATTTGCACGAAAAATTAGTAATTGCTGGGGCAGCTGGTAGTGGTCCAGATGTATTGCATATGTTAGGAGAATGGGTTCCAGAATTTGCGCTTATGGGAATAGTAGAAGATGTAACAGATCGGGTGAATGCATGGAACGAAAAGCAATATTTTCCTGAATCTACCTGGCGAGTTGCTAATTATGAAGGAAAATACTATGGTATTCCCAGTATTGCGAGCCCTCGGGTTCTGCTTTATAGGAAAGACTATTTGGAGAAAGCGGGGTTTGACCATCCTCCCGATACCTGGGATGAACTTAAAGTAGCTGCGCAGAAAGTTACCCAGGCTGTGGACGGTGTTTATGGCTTTGGATTTTGTTCTTCTTCGGATGCCGTACGAGGTCCTCAGGAGTTTTTACCATTTCTCTGGCAAACAGGAGCTGAATGGGTTGTAAAGCAGAATGGAAAGTGGGTACCTGGTTTTACTACTGCTCAGGCTGAAGAAGTGTTTACTCTTTATAACGACTTGATGAATACATTAAAAGCCTGTCCTCCAGATAGTATCGGTTGGGGATATTTGGAACTGGATAATGCTTTTGTTGTGGGGCAAATAGCTATGTGTCACAATGGAAGCTGGATGCAGCTTTACAGAGATAAAGCTGGAGAGAACTTCAAATACTGGAAGGGCGCGCCAATGCCTAAAAACAAGAATAGAGCAACTTACTTTGAAGTTAAGGTGGAAGGTATTGGCAAGTTTTCCAAGTACAAAGACGAAGCCTGGAAATTCCTCACCTGGCTAATGGGTAAAGATCAGATGGCCAGACATACTCGTCACGATAATTTGCCTTCTCGTACCGATGTTGTTTCTTTGCCGGAATATCAGCAAGACGAATGGAAGAAGCCATTCTTTGCTGTAATACCTGATGGGAAACCTTATCCCCCGATCCCTATGGCTGAGTCTAACAAAGCAATGATGGACGAGCTTCAAGCGGTCTTGTATCAGCAAAAAACTCCTGCTGAAGCTGCGCAAAGCTTGCTTGTCAGGTTAGAAGATATTTTAGAAACCATTAACGAAGAATAGACCATAGCACCCCCTGGAGGAAATAGAAGTCTATTTCCTCCAGGGTAACAGGAGTGAGTCATATGTCAAGAATCCGTATTTTGCAACAAATCAAAAAGATTTTTACTCCTTATTGGTATTTTTTACTTCTGTTAACTTTAGTAGGCGCTCTAATGATTTATCCCTTAGTTGATGGCGTTTATCTTTCTTTTTGGCGTAAAAATCTGCTTTATCCAGCTAAAGACAAGCTAATCTGGTTTGGAAATTATTATCGACTTCTTTTTAAAGACGAACTGTTTTGGCTTGCTTTTAAAAACTCGGCCATTTTTACTGCTGCATCGGTTTTCTTTGAATACCTTTTAGGTCTCGGCAGTGCATTGCTTTTAAACAGCAAATATATTCGCTTTAAGAATTTAATGCGAGGCATTGTTTTGCTACCCTGGGTGGTTCCAATCGCGGTCAATTCTTTGAATTGGAAATGGATGCTTCTTCCTGACTATGGTTTTATAAATCAATTTTTAAAAACGATTGGCCTTGGCGGCTTGACAAGAGGATGGCTTAGTGACTTGAATTGGGTTTTTCCCACAGTTGTGCTAGTGAATGTATGGAGAAGTTTCCCTTTTTATACGGTTACTATTTTAGCTGGACTTACGCTAATTCCTCGAGAACTCTATGAAGCAGCTCACATAGATGGAGCTAATCGGTGGCAAGTGTTTCGCTATATTACTTTTCCCGGTATAAAGGGAGTATCTATGGTGATTGTTATTTTGCACGTAGTTTGGACTTTTGCTAATTTTGATGTTATTTATCTCCTAACCGGAGGAGGGCCGCTACATCGAACTGAAGTATTGCCTACTTATTTATACCAGCAGGCTTTCAATTATTTTAAGATGGGTTATGCTGCAAGTATAGGTGTTTTTATTTTTTTGTTTTTGTTGATTACAGTTGGTCTGTATTTTTCAAAGATATCCACTCTTTACGAGAGATGATTTGAGGGGCGAATGTAAGATGGGTAGAGAAAAACATATAAAAATTATCGTTTGGGTATTAACAGCTATTCTTATTATTTTTGTTCTTTTCCCTTTTTACTGGATGTTTACAACCTCTATCAAGGAAAACGAAGAAATATTTGCACATTCGCCAACCCTTATTCCTCATAGTTTTACTTTTAAGCATTATGTGACGGCTTGGATATATGGAAAGGTTGGTAAATACTTTAAAAATAGCCTTATTGTTGCAAGCTTTACGGTGATTTTGAGTTTTTTGGCGGTTGTTCCTGCGGCTTTTTCAGCAAGCCTGTATCGCACTAAAGGTACAAAGATAATTTCAACCTTTGTTCTCTTTTTACAAATGTTTCCAGGAATTCTCCTGTTAATCCCGCTTTACATAATTATGAAAAAATATCAGCTGATAGACACTTATTTTGCATTGGTAGTTTCTTATTCCACTTTTACCATTCCCTTTTGCTTTCTCCTTACTAAGTCTTACTTTGATAATTTGCCTCGTGAACTCTATGAAGCCGCAAGAATAGATGGTTGTCCCGATTTTTACATTTTTTGGAGGGTCGCCGTTCCTCTAATCTTACCTGGCATTATGGTTACCAGTTTGTTTGCTTTTGTTTTAGCCTGGTGTGATTTTATGTTTGCCAAAACTTTTACCAATACTGAAAGGACTCGTACAATAACCGTTGGTCTTTCCACACTTCAAGGAACCTGGACTGTAGAGTGGGGTCCTTTAATGGCTGCGGCAAGTATTACCACTATCCCTATTTTGGTGCTTTTCTCACTCGCTAACAAATATATTGTTGAGGGACTAACAGCTGGTTCTGTCAAAGGTTAATCTAATAACCAGGAATAGAGAAAGGAGAGATACTGCATGCCTAAAATCGTTCTTATTGGTGCGGGAAGTGTAGTTTTTGCTCAAAAGCTAATCATTGACCTGATAACTTTTCCAGCTTTGAGGGAAAGCGTATTTTCTCTGGTTGACATTGACGAAGAGCGCCTGGAACTGATTACTCAGCTGACCGAAAGATTGAAAGAGCAGCAAGATTTACCTATTACCGTTGAAGCGAGTACCAATAGAAGAGAGGTTCTAAAAGACGCCGATTACGTTATCAACATGATTCAGGTGGGAGGTCTTGATGCCTATCGTCTTGATGTGGAAATTCCCCGCAAGTATGGGATTGATCAGACGGTTGGCGACACTTTGGGTCCCGGGGGTGTTTTTCGTGCTCTCCGCACTGTGCCGGTCCTGCTCGAAATTTGCAGGGATATAGAGGAACTTTGTCCAGATGCCCTTTTGATTAACTACAGTAACCCGATGGCAATGCTATGCTGGTCCATTAACAAAAGCACAAAGGTTAAGAATGTGGGCTTGTGTCATAGTGTTCAGGGAACGGCGCGGACTTTAGCAGAATTTATCGGTGTTAAAGTTGACGATAGTACAAAGTATGAAGATGAAACCAGTGAGTTTTTTTATAAACCCATGCCACCTGATGTCGATTACTGGGTAGCGGGCATAAATCATCAAGCCTGGTTTCTCGAATTTCGCTACAAGGGAGAGGATGCTTATCCTCTTTTGTGGAAAGCAATGGAAAACCCGGAAATATACCAACAAGAAATTGTTCGTTTCGAGATAATGAAACATTTTGGATACTTTGTTACTGAGTCCAGCCATCATATGTCAGAATACGTGCCTTATTTTAGAAAAAATCCAGAGATGATCAAAAAGTTCATCCCCAAACGCTGGGATTATTATGAAATATGCAAGCAGGGACTGGATCCCTATCTTGACAAAATCAGGCGCCAGATTCGAGGAGAAATTCCTATAGAAATTAAAAGAAGCCTTGAATATGGAGCATACATTATCAACTCTATAGAAACAGGAGAATTGTCGAGAATTAATGGGAATGTCCAGAACACGGACCTCATTACTAACCTACCTCAAAATTGTTGTGTAGAGGTGCCTTGCCTGGTAGACAAACTCGGCATTCATCCCTGTTACGTGGGTGATTTACCACCGCAACTTGCGGCTTTGAACCGGACCAACATCAATGTTCAGGAAGCCGCAGTTGAAGGAATTCTTCAGAAAAACAAAAAATTAATTTACGAA
>JARRBX010000104.1 GCA_029982245.1 Candidatus Atribacteria bacterium
TCGTCTATGATGAGAACCGTGTCCCCGGCTCCTGCCTGTACAGTATCGAAAGCCAAAAAGGCTTTCCCTTTAGGATTCCCGTCTCCGTCAATGGGCTGAACAATCAGTATTTTCATGCCTTGAAAAATAGGTAACTTGGCTGTAGAAACTACATTTCCAATAACTCGAGCCAACATCATGATGATTTGTCACTCCGTATCAGGTTTACCTGGTCAATGATTCCCATTATCGTACAATCTGAAGGGTTAAACCAGTTAGGAATAGCCAATGCTGCTTCTCTTCCTCCTTCATAGAAAACCAGGTCGCCAACGCCAGCTTGAACCACATCGCAGGCCACAATTGGTGTCCCAATTTCCCGCAGGTTTTCATCAAGGGGTTGAACTAACAAGAGTTTGACCCCTT
The DNA here is from genome assembly GCA_029982245.1 of Candidatus Atribacteria bacterium. Classification (GTDB taxonomy): domain Bacteria; phylum Atribacterota; class Atribacteria; order Atribacterales; family Thermatribacteraceae; genus Thermatribacter; species Thermatribacter velox. Next base: position 403 of record JARRBX010000104.1, read on the forward strand.
CCAGAGAGGCAACTTTTTGTGTGGCCACCACATTTCCAATTACTCTACCTATTTTCATCAACGGCCTCCTCTATACAATGCGGAAGTAATCAACCAGGGTGCAGCGCCGCTCCCTGGTAAAGGTCCGGGCTCGGGTGAGACCTTCTCCAGTGGGCGTGGCTATTGTAAAGCTGGTGAATCCAGCTCCTCCCATACCCAGGCCACTGTATGCAGGACCGTTTTTTACAAAGATTGAGCAGTTCATCATTTTGGCCATCTGGGAGAGATGGGCGATATTTCGAGAATGCATAATCGCCGTATGTCTGAAACCATGCTCGCATTTGACCGCAAAGTCCATGGCTTCTTGGGCATTGTCGAAACGCACCAGGGGGATTACTGGTAGTAATTGCTCGGTCCAGACCAGGGGATGCTCTCTGTCCACTTCCCCAAATAGGATGCGCGTTTCCCTGGGGACTTTCAGACCTATCTCCTGGGCTATGAGATACGCATCTTTGCCAACCCATTCTTTGCGGGGTTTCCCAATCTTGCCTGGCCCTCCTGGTTCACTTATAACCAGAGAAGTTACTTCTTTCATTTGTTGCGAGGTTAGTTCAACCGCACCGTTCTTTTTCATAACTTCTTTAAGCTGGTCGGCAATTGCTGTAACTGCTAAGATCTCTTTTTCGCAGATACAAACTATGTTGTTATCAAAACCCGCACCAAGAACAATATCACGGCCTGCCTTTTCAATATCAGCTGTTTCGTCCACCACGCAGGGTGGATTGCCAGGACCACCAGCAATAACCTTCTTTCCACTGTTCATAGCAACCCGCACAACCGCGGGCCCCCCGGTAACCACCAGCAGGTTTATTTCGGGATGTTTCATCAAAGCTTGTGCGGATTCCATGGTGGGGCGAGAAATCGAACACACCAGGTTTTCTGGCCCCCCAGTTTCAATTATTGTTTGATTAAGAAGAGCTACTGCTTCGTTAGAACACTCTTTCGCACCGGGATGAGGATGAAAAATAACTGCATTACCGGCGGAAATCATGCTGATTGCATTATTGAATACAGTAGTAGTAGGGTTAGTAGAAGGAGTTATTGAAGCGATTACACCGTAAGGCGCACGCTCAACAAGAGTCATGCCATGTTCGTCAGTGAAGACGGCTGGTTCAACATCTTCTACTCCCGGGGTCTTAAGGGCTACCAAGCGGTGTTTAAGTATTTTATCTTCCACCCTACCAAGCCCTGTTTCCTCTACCGCCATGCGCGAAAGACGTTCTGCTTCTTTAAGTATAGTTTGACGAATGGCCTGTATTATTTCTCGACGCTGATCGAGCGGAATTTCCATGAATAATTGGTGTGCTTTCCTTGCGGCTCGAATTGCTTCCTCGACATCATCAAAAACTCCTTTTCGGGAGGATGTTCTGGTTTCCTGGAGAACGCTTTTTTCTCCTGACGAAAGCACCGTCTTTTCCAGCTGGTTGATCACCTTTTCTACAATCAAGCGAATATCCGCTTCGTTTACTTTCATGCTTAACCCCTCACCATTTTTTCTTTAAGACCACCAATAATACCATTTGCCCCCGCACCGCTTTTATGAAAACCAAAATTTAAAACAAGAAATAGGGACGAATGTCCGGATGGGGATTGGGTATGATAACCTCTTTACAGAGAAGTCCTTTTCGGGAAATAACCTCTTTTGCCGCTCCTACTGCAGCTTCTATTTCATGAATATCTCCCAGTATCTTAAAATACGATTTACCTCCCATGCCAACGGCAAGGCGTACTTCTGTAACCAGCACTTCAGCCGTCTTAACGGCAATGTCGGCAGCTTCGATGCTTGCCAATGTTGAAAAGGATTCGACAACAGCTATAGCATCCCACTCTTTACACTCTACTGCTCCCAGAATGGCAGGAACAATTTGGGGATGCAGGTTGGGAATAAAAAGTTCGTCAATCAAATACCCTTCACCAATTGTTTTGCCTGCGGTGAGCGAGGCATCGACTTCTGCCACTTCTCCACAGATTAACACTAAAAACTTTCCAGGACAGATAGTTTTAGCATCAATCACCTTTACTGGAGCCGCTTTGACCATTGCATCCAATGACTTGATGCCTATGGCAATGGAATTAAATTCAAGCGCTCCCAAAACGGTTATCTCCATCTCGCACCTCAAGCGTTCTGTTTTTCAATAATGATTCGCTCTTCATTTACAAATATCACTTTTCCTTCAATACTTGAATGTATTCGGGCGCTTATCTCTCCAGCGCTTTCTCCCACCAAATCGCCCTCTTTAACCCAGTCACCCACTTTGACTACTGGTTGAGCTGGTGCTCCTGCATGCTGCTTTAATAACAATTCCACCCTTTTGGGCTCAACGCTTTTAATCTGGAACGCATCACCGATTTCATAGTTGTATAGCCGTAGGCGATTTTTAAGAATCGAGACAGGTATCTTGCGATAGGGAAAGGTGTCTCTAACCTGTATCTTTCTTTGGGGAAAAGCTGGTCTGTAACCTTCTTTGAGGAGTTGCTCTTTAATTACCCGATTCACAATGCGAGGAGAAAGCCCCATTGGGCAGGCATATACCTCGCAAAGCCCGCATTCGCTACACAGAAAAGCTCCCTCGATGATTTGAGGTGGAACATCCAGGCCCAAGTTTATCTGACGCATGATTTTGTGGGGAGAAATGCTGTGTCCCAGCAGGTAACGAGGACAGAGTTCTGTGCAGTATGTGCACTGACAGCATGCCGCCTTGCTCTGCTTGATGATGAAAGGAAGGGGCAGGCTTTTTTTCTGCACCAGTTCGTGGTCGCGCGGCAAGACAAACAAGCCGGTGGTGGTTTTGGTTACTGGTGTAAGAGGGTCGGTTGTCACCGAACCCATCATAGGACCTCCGATGAGGATAGCGTAGTCCGATACAGTTACCCCACCACAGGCATCGAAAACATCCTGAAAGGGGGTTCCCACCGGCACTCTCAGCACAGAGGGTTGTTTGACCTCTCCAAGGCAGGTTAGGGTACGCCTGGTCACTGGTTGTCCTTTTGCGGCTGCTGCAATGTTGCTTAGCGTTTCCACGTTTAGTACTACAGCCCCTACTGCCAGAGGAATCTGGCCCTCAGGTATGGTTTTTCCCGTTACTTCCTTAACCAGACAGAACTCATCGCCTGCTGGATAGTAATCTCCAAGCAAAAAAACGCTCAAATTCTTCTTATCCTCTATTGCTTTTAAGATGTTTTGTCTTGCCAGGGGATCCTTTTCCTTTAAAGCTATAACCCCTTTTTTAGCCCCAGTAGCAGACATCGCAAGCAATAGGCCTTCCACTATAGCTTCTGCGTTTTCTCGCATAGTGAGTTTGTCGTTGAAGAGGAGGGGTTCACACTCTGCCCCATTTGCAATCACAATCTCGCAGGGGCGGGAAAGCTTGATATGGGTGGGAAACCCACCTCCTCCTGCTCCAACAACTCCCATTTCCTGGACGACTTGAGGTATGTTGATGCCCATTGAGTTTTCTTCTCCCATCAGCGTCCTGATTTTTTAAATACTATCTCACCCATTTCTTCCACCAGGTCTACAATGCCAACTATCACACAATCTACCGCTTTTTGCTTGGTGAACTCAGTTTGACGGGCAGAACTTCCTTGAGAAACAAGGACCATCTCTCCGCTTCCGGATCCCACCAGGTCAACAGCAACGAGGTAATCACCCTTGTCCTGCCCCCTGCTGTCACAGGTACGGACCAGCAGATACTTGAGACCTGAAACTCCATCATTTTTTCTGGTGGCCACAACGGTACCAACCACTTTTCCAAAAATCATATAGACCTACTCACCTTTACTTTTAGTGGGAAGGAACAGCATCTTTTTGATAGACCAGCTTTCCTTCCAGTTCAATTTCATCCACAATGGCGACTATAGCAGCATCGCTTGGTTTTCCCTGGGTTATTTCAGTCATGCGAGAACTACTTCCAGTAACATAGAAGACAATTTCTCCCTTGCCTGCGCCTACGCAATCCATGGCAACAATGTAATCTCCCTTTCCTTTCATGGTAGAAGGGTCAATTTTTTCAAGGAGTAGGAACTTAATGCCTTCTATCTTTTCTTCTTTTCTGGTGGAAACAACCGTTCCCACCACCCGAGCAAGAATCAAGAATTAACACCCCTTTTCTGCGGAAATAGCTTTGTCCTTTCGATTATGCAGCGTTAGTCTGGATTTGGGGCTCCTTTGCTCTTTTTGCTTCCTCGGCCAAGTGGAAGCACTTCGTCAACGTTGGTGTGTGGCCTGGGGATGATGTGTACGGAGACAATTTCTCCTACTTTTGCAGCCGCGGCCTGTCCAGCATCAAGAGCTGCTCGAACTGCTGCTACGTCCCCCCTTACGATAGCTGTAACATAACCTCCTCCAATTTTTTCATAACCAACAAGCTCTACTCGTGCAGCTTTGACCATTGCGTCGGCGGCTTCCACCATCGCAGCAAAGCCTCGAGTTTCAATCATTCCTAAAGCATCAGTGTAAATTTCCATGTTAGCAGCACTCCTCCCTCTTTTTCCGCAGAAAAAGGAAATTATCCCTTTTTCTGCTTTTATGTTATTAATGGAACAAGTTTTGCAATTTATATAACATAAGCACCTGGGCTTGTCAACCGCCAAAAGGCCTTTATTGGTTACAATTATCGAAATATTATCCTTAAAACATGGCTTATGCGTAAATGGTTTTTTCTGAAATCCTTGGAAATACTTGAACAGAAATGGGGATAAGCGGGAGCGAGAGAAGCAATTGCCCTGCCTTGTCTTTAACAGATTTTGATATCAATCCAATAAGCCTGGAGATAAAAATTGG
>JARRBX010000002.1 GCA_029982245.1 Candidatus Atribacteria bacterium
GTCTTTCCATGGTCGACATGTCCAATGGTTCCCACATTGACATGGGGCTTTTTGCGTTCAAACTTTTGCTTGGCCATAGGAATCCTCCTCGTTTCAAGTCTTTTCTAATTTATTTGAACTTGCTAATTATTTCCTTAGCAATGTTAGGAGGCACTTCTTGATAATGAGAAAATTGCATGGTGTAGTTTGCTCGACCCTGGGTGATAGAACGAAGCGCCGTTGCATAACCAAAAAGTTCGGCCAAGGGTACCTTGGCGTTAACAATCTGTAACTCACCCTTGGGTTCCACACCATCTACCCGACCCCTTCGGGCGCTTAAATCACCGATTACATCACCCAGGTACTCCTTAGGCGTAACCACCTGAACCCTCATAATCGGTTCCAACAAAACTGGCTCTGCTTTCTTAATGGCCTCCTTAACGCCAATCGCACCAGCTATCTTAAAAGCAATGTCTGAAGAATCAACCGGGTGATAGGAACCGTCAACCAGTCTTACCTTTATGTTAATAACCGGGAAGCCGGCAAGAACACCGTTATCGAGGGCTTCGCGAACACCAGACTCCACAGCTGGTATGTATTCCCTGGGAATTGCTCCCCCAACGATACGGTCCTCAAAAACAAAGTTCTCCTCACAGGGCTCGACCTCCAGCACCACATGACCATACTGGCCACGACCACCAGTCTGGCGAACAAACCTTCCCTCAGCGCGCGCAGAAGAGCGTATGGTTTCTTTATAGGCAACCTGAGGCTGACCTATGTTAGCCTGAACCTTAAACTCTCTAAGCAATCTATCAACGATTATCTCAAGATGTAGTTCTCCCATGCCAGAAATTATAGTCTGCGCCGTTTCTTCGTCGGTTCTGACTTTAAAAGTGGGATCCTCCTCTGCCAGTTTTGCAAGTGCAATGCTCAGCTTATCCTGGTCTTGGCGCGTCTTGGGCTCGATGGCCACCGAGATAACCGGCTCAGGAAAGGCAAGAGACTCAAGAACTACAGGATGTTCCTCATCACACAAAGTGTCACCAGTAGTAGCACTCCTCATTCCCACTACACCACACAAATCTCCTGCTTTCGCTTCTGCAACATCCTCCCGGTGGTTAGCATGAATAACCAGTAAACGACTAACTCTTTCTTTCACGCCTTTAGAAGCATTAAACACGTAACTACCACTCTTTATAGTGCCCGAATAAATTCGAATGAAAGAGATCTTGCCAGCATGGGGATCCATGAGAATCTTAAATACTAAAGCCGCAAAAGGTTCTTCAGGTAAAGGACGACGTTCCACTTTTTCCCCAGTAACGGGATTCTTACCAACGACTGGTGGCAAATCAAGAGGTGAAGGTAAATACCAGGTTACTGCATCCAGCAACGGTTGAATACATTTATTCTTGAGCGCAGAACCTCCAAGGACCGGAACGAATTCACCCGAAATGACTTTAGCTCTGATTACCTGACGAATATCCTCAGGAGTGATGGTATCCTCAAAATACCTCTCCATGAACTGTTCATCGAGTTCCGAAAGAGCTTCCAGTAAAGCCTCTCTCCATTTTCTTGCTTCTTCTATATACTCTGAAGGGATATCAGAAACTCTATATTGTATGCCTTCCTCATCCACGTCATACAAATAAGCTCGCATTTCAATAAGGTCAACAACCCCCACGAAATCAGCCTCTCTGCCTATGGGAATCTGGACTGGATGAGCGTTGGCGCTAAGCTTTTTACGCATAGCATCGACAACGGCATAGAAATCAGCACCAATCCGATCAAGCTTGTTAACAAAAGCAATGCGAGGCACCTTGTAGCGGTCTGCCTGATGCCAAACCGTCTCCGACTGAGGCTCCACACCTCCAACCCCGCAAAAAACAGCTATTGCTCCATCCAGAACTCTCAAACTTCTTTCGACTTCTACCGTAAAGTCCACATGCCCAGGCGTATCGATGATATTAATCCTACAATCTCTCCAAAAGCAAGTAGTTACCGCAGAACTTATAGTAATGCCTCGTTCTTGTTCCTGAGGCAAGAAATCCATGGTAGCTGTCCCTTCGTGGACCTCTCCAATGCGGTGTATTTTCCCAGTGTAATACAGTATACGTTCAGTAACTGTAGTCTTACCAGCATCAATATGTGCCATAATTCCAATGTTTCTTACTTTAGCAATATCAAAGTCTTCGAACTTTTCAGCTTTATTGTTTGCAATCACTTTACTCAAATCGCCTCATCCCCACTCCAACGTTGGTATTCAGTTTTTAAAACCATCTATAATGAGCAAAAGCCTTGTTGGCTTCAGCCATGCGGTGAGTATCTTCCCGCTTCTTACAAGCACCGCCAGTACCGTTGGCTGCATCAATAATTTCATTCGCCAGCTTTTCAATCATATTTCTCCCTGCTCGTTCTCTGCTTGCATTTACCAGCCAGCGAATACCAAGACTTTTGCTTCTTTCAGGACGTACCTCAATAGGTACTTGATAGTTAGCGCCACCAACCCTACGAGGACGAACCTCCACAAGTGGCATAACATTCTCCAGTGCCTGGTAGTATACTTCCAAGGGGTCGCGTTTTGTCTTTTCTCTAATAATTTCAAAAGCTCCATAAACTATTTTTTCCGCTATGCTTTTCTTCCCATCCTTCATTACCTTGTTAATAAGACGCGCCACATCCACACTGTTGTAAACTGGATCAGGCGGTATTTCTCTTTTAGGAACAGGTCCTTTCCGTGGCAAACCCACTCACTCCTTCTTCAGGATTTAGGTCTTTTGGCACCGTATTTGGAACGTGCCTGTTTTCTATTTTCAACTCCCGCAGCATCAAGAGCCCCTCGAATAATGTGATAGCGTACTCCGGGAAGGTCTTTAACTCTTCCACCGCGAATAAGTACAATGGAATGCTCCTGTAGGTTGTGGCCTATACCAGGTATGTAGGCAGTTACCTCAATACCATTGGTCAATCGAACCCTGGCAACCTTACGCAATGCCGAATTAGGTTTTTTAGGGGTAATAGTCCAAACTCGAGTGCATACTCCCCTTTTCTGGGGAGAACCCTTAAGAGCCGGAGCACTGCTTTTCTTTTTAGGTTTTTTTCTTCCTACTCTCACCAATTGATTAATGGTAGGCATCTCCATCCTCCCTTATCTTAGATACTTTTGGCTCTACATTTTTATCTCAAAATGGCGGCACAAGAAGCGCCAACCTCAATACCACAAGCCTTGCCTAACTCTTCTGCACTATCAACATACTCCAAAGGTATGTCTTTTTCTCTCGCCAAAGATATAACTTCCTCCAGGATTTCACTATCTACGTCACTGGCAACAAAAACTTTCGACACTTTATCCCTTTGAAGAGCCTTCAAAGTTTGCCGCATTCCAACCACTTTATCTGAACTCCAGAGTTCCTGCAGAGCCATTTAAACTCTCCTCCAGAGCAACGGAGCAATTTTAACAACATTTATTCAGCCTGTCAATATTATTCAGCATCTTCTTCCTCATCAGCATCGAAAATTCCTTCTTCCAGAGAATCTTCTTCATCCATCTCTTCCATCGCTCTTTCTTCTGCTCCCATAAGTTCTTTCCAGTCAATCAACTCTTCACTCTCTGGCAAAACCGACTGCTCTTTGGAAACATCTTCTGTGGAGAGTCTCAACTTTCGGTACTTCTCAAAACCAGTACCCGCTGGAATGATTTTGCCGATGATTACATTTTCTTTCAGGCCCACCAACTCGTCTACTTTTCCTTTTATGGCAGAATCAGCCAGAACATGAGTAGTTTGCTGGAAAGAAGCTGCTGACAGGAAACTTTCCACGGCTAACGAAGCTTTCGTTATGCCCAGAACCACAGGACCTCCAGTAGCAACTTGTTTTAAAGAGGGAAGATATATAAACTCCTGAATAAGCGCCCGGGTTTCCTTCTCCCCTTCCACTTCTCGAAGGAAAATCACTTCCACGTTATCTTCAGCAATACGGAGCGCCGTTTCCCTGTCTATAACCTGCCCTGCTTTAACCAGAACTTCACCGTTGCTACCCATGATAATATCCTGAGCTGCTACTTTCCCAGCCACTTCTTTTTCAAGCAATTCGCTGAGTCTTCCTTCGATGGAGAAGAACTTACCATCAACTAGAGGTATTTCCTTCACGCCCTCAGCTACCAATCTACGCGCAATGCTACGACTTATGGTTTGTCCAGCCTGAACAATTAATTCTCCAGTTCTGGGGCTGACTATATCTTGAGCCACTTCCTGACCAAGGATTTCGTCTCTGACAATCCGAATCAGATTATCCTTAATTGGGAAAAAGCGAACGTTCTTCCACACCACTACTTTTTCAATTTCATGATCCTGCAACAAATCGAGATGGTGATCTTCCAATTTGGTATCAGCAGGGATAAGCACCTCTCCAGACTGGGGATCTTTAACATCTTCAGCAAGAATTGCGCCACGCAAACGTTTCCATATTTCCTTTTCCCTTATTTTCAGAAAAACAGGCCCCATTTCAGCGATTTTATCAATTATTGCTTCGTTAATCTCTTCACCAGCCTTGACAACGGTTTTTCCCTCTCGGTCTTTAAGCTCTTCAAAGCAAACTTTACCTCTTAACTCTGCTCTAAGGCTGCGATAGCCTCTGATGACCTTTGCCAGAGTCCCATCTTTCGTCTCGACCGAAAAGGGTTTGCATTCCACAGAAAGTATTTTTTCAAGAGCATCTCCGTTAAGTTCTTGATCTTTTTTCACCACAAGCTGATCGGAAAAATCGAAAACATCCTCGTGCAAAGTTAAGTCTTCAAAAAGCCGTTCCGCTTCTTCAAGAAGCAAACGGTTCTCCTCTCGAATTCGGTTATTCTCTCTCTCAAAATCCTCAATATGCACCAATTCTCCAGAAAGGAGCTCAGTATCACCTGCGTCCTCAACCTTGACCTTGTTAAGGCGAGCTATCTGACGTACTATGACCTCAATATGTTTATCGTTAATATTAACTCCCTGGGAAAGGTAAACTGACTGGATTTCTTCTACCAGATACCTCTGTACCTCACGAATACCTTTTATCCTGAGAATATCTCGGGGATTAATGGGTCCAAAAGTGAGTCGATCCCCAGCCTTTACCTCGTCACCCTCAGTCACACATACCCTTACATCATGAGGTACCAGGTAAGTCCTAATCGTTTGGTCTTCTTCGTCTTCAAGCGGTTTCACGTATATTTTCTTTCTGTTGCCTACGATTTCAATCTTTTCAACCACTCCATCTACATCAGAAAGTACTGCTGCCTTTTTGGGTTTACGAACTTCAAAAAGCTGTTCCACTCTTGGCAAACCCTGTGTAATATCTTCTCCGGCTATTCGTACACCACCAGTGTGGAAGGTACGCATAGTGAGCTGAGTACCTGGCTCTCCAATCGACTGCGCTGCAACAATGCCCACCGCTTCACCGAGGTCCACTAGCTTACCGGTAGCCAAATTACGGCCATAGCATTTAGCGCAAACGCCATAACGAGTTTTACAGGTGAGAACCGAACGTACCCAGGCTTCTCTGATGCCCTTCTCCTTCATTCTGGCGATGGCGTCTTCATTGATTTCTTCACCAGCTCTGACAATGATCTCTCCATTCTCAGGGTCTTGAATATCTCGTAATGCTGTTCTTCCCAGAACGCGCTCTTCAAAAGACTCAACCACGTTTTTATTCTCATCCAGCAAGTCTGTCAGCAGGATACCATCATCCACACCACAGTCGTACTCTCTGACGATAACATCTTGAGCTACATCGACCAAGCGGCGGGTCAAATAGCCAGATTTTGCAGTTCTTAAGGCAGTATCAGCAAGTCCTTTCCTTGCGCCATGGGTGGAAATAAAGTACTCGAGAACACTCAAGCCTTCCCGGAAGTTAGCCTTGATGGGATAGTCAATAATTCTACCAGAGGGATCTGCCATGAGACCTCGCATTCCCGCAAGCTGACTAACCTGGCGGATACTGCCTCTGGCTCCTGAAGTAGCCATCATGTTAACAGGGTTGAAATCGTCCAGATTGCGAAGTATAGCATCGGCAATTTTGTTTGAAGCTTCAGTCCAAACATCAATAACTTTCTGTTCTCTTTCTTCCGAAGTAATTAAACCCTCACTATAGTGTTCATTGATTTCTGCTACCCTTCTCGTTGCCTCTTCGATAATCTCGGCCTTCTGAGAAGGCACTTCAAGGTCCAGCACTCCAATAGTTGAACCAGAACGAGTGGCATAGTGAAAGCCGGTTTCCTTAATGCGGTCTAACATCTCTACCGTAACCTGATTGCCAAATTTCCGGTAACAAAGACTAATTATTTCTAAAAGCTTCTTTTTGGTCACTGGTTCATTATAGTAAGGCATCCCTTCGGGTAATAACTGATTAAAAATGACTCTACCTACGGTGGTAAACTCTACCTCCGGATGCTTCTGGGTGACTTCTTTAATCCTGATGGGTTCATGAAGGTCCACTTTCCCAAAATCATAAGCAAGCAAGGCATCGTCAATGGTTAAAAACGCTTTTTTCTTCTCATAGTTTTTTGAAGTCAACAAAGTCATGTAGTAACAACCCAGAACCATATCCTGCCCGGGTACCGCTACCGGATTACCATTAGCAGGTGAAAGGATATTATGCGAAGAAAGCATAATTATCTGGGCTTCAGCCTGAGCCTCAAGAGAAAGAGGTACATGAACCGCCATCTGGTCTCCATCAAAGTCTGCATTAAAGGGAGGACAGACCAAAGGATGCAATTGAATAGCATTACCTTCCACCAGAACTGGCTGGAAGGCCTGAATGCTCAAACGATGCAAAGTAGGAGCACGGTTAAGCAGCACCGGGTGTTCTGCAATAACCTCTTCCAGGGCTTCCCAAACTTCATCCCTGGCTTTGTCAACTATGCGCTTAGCGCTCTTTATATTATGAGCATAACCCTTGTCCACCAGTTTTTTCATAACAAAGGGTTTGAAGAGCTCCAGGGCCATCTTCTTGGGAAGACCGCACTGGTCAAATCGCAAGCGCGGTCCAGAAACAATTACTGAACGTCCAGAATAGTCTACACGCTTACCCAGAAGGTTTTGGCGGAAACGACCTTTTTTACCCCTAAGCATGTCGCTTAAGGATTTAAGTGGTCGATTCCCTGTGCCCAGAACCGCTCTCCCTCGGCGTCCATTATCAAAAAGAGCGTCAACTGCTTCCTGAAGCATTCTCTTTTCATTTTTGATAATGATTTCTGGAGCTCCCAACTGCAGTAATCGCTTTAAGCGGTTATTGCGGTTAATCACCCGACGATAAAGGTCATTGAGATCTGAAGTAGCAAAGCGACCACCATCAAGCTGTACCATGGGCCGGAGATCTGGAGGCAGAACGGGTATAACTTCAAGAATCATCCATTCTGGCTTGTTACCCGACTTACAGAAAGCTTCAACAACCTCCAGTCTCTTAATGATTTTCTTGGCTTTCTGCCCTGAAGCTTCTTTAAGTTCCTTGCGCAGTTCTCTCGCCAGTTGATGAACATCTATACTCTTCAAAATTTCTCGGACTGCTTCAGCTCCCACTCCAGCTTTAAAATCAGGGTCATATTTCGAAAGCAACTTGGCTTCGGTTTCCAAAATCATCTGAGCCTTTTTGAGACCTGTTTTGCCTGGGTCAATGATGATATAACAGGGTTCCTCAACTGTATCAGTAAGGGGCGTCTCTTCAAAAAGATTACCAAAGGTTTCCCTAAGCTTTTGCACTTCGGATTCAGAAAGGACTTCGTCTCTCTGGTAAGGAAAAGCTCTTACGTCAACTACTTCAAAATGCTCTTCATCTATCTCCTCTACCGAAAAACTATTCTTATACTTGGAACGGTAACGAGTGTATTCTTTAAGGTTGAGGCGGTCGCCTACCGAAAATGGCAATTCATGAACCTCGGTAATTCTGTAAGCAGGCTCAGCAACAAAATCAAAATCGTACTTGCGGTAAATGTCGTATTCAGTCTTGCGAATAATCTGCTCCTCTTTCAAATCGGTAGAACCAGGATTGATGACTTTATAGCAATCCTCTGTCTTTCTGCCTGAAGCAAAGTAAAGTACCTTTTCCAGGTTTTTGGGCAAGATACCCAGAAGCAAGGCCATTTTACTGGGAATACTCTTAAAATACCAGATGTGTGAAACCGGAGCCGCCAATTCAATGTGCCCCAGGCGTTCTCTGCGTACCACCGAACGAGTAATTTCAACACCACAGCGATCACAGACTACGCCTTTGTTGCGAATTCTTTTGTATTTACCACAATAGCACTCCCAGTCCTTGGTGGGTCCAAAAATTTTTTCACAGAAAAGACCATCTTTTTCTGGCTTAAGAGTTCGATAGTTTATGGTTTCCGGTTTTTTAACCTCTCCATGAGACCACTTACGGATTTGCTCTGGAGAAGCCAGAGCAATTTTCACCGCACCCAGGTCATTAACGTCTATCAAGAAAGTTTCCTCCTTTGTTCACTTTTTTACTTTTTATTAGATTTTAGATTTGCCCCCAGAGCAGGGGTATCCTCATCAGAATTTTCCATTTCTTCAAGAGAGATTTCTCTTTTCTTGGAATCATAAACTCGCACGTCCAGAGCCAGACTCTGCAATTCTTTGACCAAAACCTTAAATGATTCAGGCACCGAAGGTTTAAGCACGTTCTGCCCCTTTACAATAGCCTCGTAGGCTTTGACTCTTCCCATGATGTCGTCAGACTTAACGGTAAGCATCTCTTGAAGGGTATAAGCAGCTCCATAACCCTCAAGAGCCCACACCTCCATTTCTCCAAAGCGCTGTCCTCCAAATTGCGCTTTTCCACCCAGCGGCTGCTGGGTAACCAGCGAATAAGGACCTGTAGAACGAGCATGAATTTTGGTTTCCACCAGATGAGCAAGTTTCATCATATATATGTATCCAACGGTAACTTCGTTATCAAAAGGTTCTCCAGTCCTACCATCAAAAAGGGTAATTTTGCCATAAGGAAGGATTTCCAGATCAGGAGAAATCCTGGTATCAAACAAATGCTCCTGAGGTGTATTGGTCACAGCTTTGCTTTGATTCAGGGCTTCCAGAATTTCCCACTCCTTGGCCCCATCAAAAGGAGGACTAGCAACAAACTTTCTTTCTCGATTGGCAATCCAGCCCAAATGGGTTTCCAGAATTTGACCAATATTCATTCGCGAAGGCACACCAAGCGGATTTAACACTATATCCACCGGCGTCCCGTCAGGTAAGAAAGGCATGTCCTCTTCAGGAAGAATGCGAGCAATGACCCCTTTGTTGCCATGTCTTCCAGCCATTTTATCTCCCACGGTGATTTTTCGCTTTTGAGCAACATAAACCTTAACCAGTTTATTGACCCCAGGAGCCAGCTCGTCTCCTGCTTCCCGGGAGAACACTTTAACATCTATCACCTTGCCATATTCTCCATGCGGAACTCTCAAAGAAGTGTCGCGAACTTCACGTGCCTTCTCGCCAAAAATAGCTCGCAACAAACGCTCTTCAGGAGTTAGTTCTGTCTCTCCTTTGGGCGTAACTTTACCAACCAGAATATCGCCCGGCTTGACATTAGCTCCAATGCGGATAATTCCCTCTTTATCAAGATCTTTTAACGCTTCTTCTCCCAGGTTAGGTATGTCCCTGGTGATTTCCTCGGGACCCAGTTTGGTGTCACGCGCTTCCACTTCATACTCTTCAATGTGAATGGAAGTAAAAATATCTTCCTTAACCAAGCGCTCACTAATCAATATCGCGTCTTCAAAGTTCTCCCCTTCCCAGGGCATAAAAGCTACCAAAACATTTCTGCCCAGGGAAATTTCACCCATTGAAGTACATGGACCATCAGCAATTATCTGACCTACCTCCACCCGGTCACCAACTCGAACCAAGGGCTTGTGATTAATGCAGGTGCTTTGATTGGAACGTTGAAATTTATCCAGCCAGTAAACATCCATCAAACCTGAATCTGTTTCTATTTCTATCTTTGAAGCATCCACTTTTCTAACTATGCCGCTGTTGCGAGCCACAACTGTAGCACCTGAATCCTGGGCAACTTTGTACTCCATACCAGTACCAACATAAGGAGGCTGAGTTCTGAGAAGAGGAACTGCCTGACGCTGCATGTTGGTGCCCATTAAGGCTCGGTTTGCATCGTTGTGTTCCAGAAAAGGAATCAAGGAGGCTGAAGCACTAATAATTTGCTGCGGCGAAACATCCATAAATTCGACCTTTTCACGAGGAACTTCTACAATTTTGCCCCGAAAGCGAACCACAGCTTTTTCCCCAACAATGCGACCCTCAGCATCGACTTCCACATCACAAGGCGCAATATGATACCTGTCTTCCTCGTCGGCAGAAAGATATACCACTTCATCAGTAACCTTACCATTGACCACACATCGATAAGGAGTTTCCAGAAAACCAAATTCGTTGACCTTAGCATAAACACAAAGAGAAGAAATCAACCCAATGTTGGGTCCTTCAGGAGTTTCAATGGGACACATTCTGCCATAGTGAGTATAATGCACGTCTCTAACTTCAAAGCCCGCACGGTCTCGCTGTAATCCACCCGGTCCAAGCGCGCTCAATCTCCTTTTATGAGTTAGCTCGGAAAGTGGGTTTACCTGGTCCATAAACTGGGATAAGGGGTTACTACCAAAGAATTCCCGGATGGCAGCAACCACAGGGCGAATGTTGATAAGGCTTTGAGGAGTGATTGATTCAGAATCAGTCTGTATAGTCATTCTCTCCCGAATAACCTTTTCAACCCTCAACAAGCCAGTGCGGAACTGGTTTTGTAAAAGCTCTCCCACTGGACGGGCTCGCCGGTTGCCCAGATGGTCAATGTCATCGTCGTATCCTATGCCGTCTATAAGGTTAAGCAGATATCTTAAGCCACCTACTACGTCCTGAGGAGTAAGTGTCCTACCTTTCTTCACTACAACCTTTTCCACTCCAGCTCGCATAAGATAATGAATGCTTTCTATGGTGAGTTCCTCTCCGGCTTTTAAGAAGACTTCCCCCGTTTCCATATCAATGACGTCTTTGCTAAGTATTCTGCCTTCAAGCTCTTCAGAAAGCGTTTCTTCAGTAAAATCCCGCTCTATATAGACTTTAACTGGCAAACCTTCTTCGTTGAAAATTTTTACATACTCAATGGGGTATTCAAGGTTAAGCTTCTCCAGCTTCTGGGCGAGCTCCCGATCTACACGGTCACCCACCCGAGCTACGACTTGAAAACGCTCCTTATCATAAGCGTCAGCAATGAGATTAAAATCCCGAATAACCTTGTGTTCCTCAAGGTCCAGAATTACATCTTCCGCCACTGCTAACTCTTCAACTCCAACCAGTCGTTCTTCAAGTTTCAGCTTATTATTGATTTTGTATCTTCCTACTTCTCCCAAATCATAGTGACGAGGATCAAAAAACAGATATTTTATAAAGTTGCGCGTATTTTCCTCAGTAGGTGGCTCACTGGGCCGCAATCTCCTGAAAATATCTACAACTGCTTCTTTGGTATTTTCGGTGCTATCCCTCTCCAGAGTTCTGCGAATAAAGGGATGATGGTCAAAAAGAGCGAGAATTTCTTCGTCATCACTAAAGCCAAGTGCCCGCACCAAGGTAACAGCGTTTATCTTGCGGCGTTTATCAACCCTGACAAAAATTACGTCTCCAGGGTCAACACCAAACTCTAACCAGGCACCACGGTTAGGGATAATTTTAAAACCATATTCTACCTTGCCAGTTTGGGTTATCTCCTTAGAGAAAAACATGCCCGGGGAACGTATCAACTGAGTTACCACAACTCTTTCAGCCCCGTTAACAACAAAAGTTCCCCGTTCTGTCATGATGGGAAGGTCTCCCATATATACGTCTTGCTCTTTGATTTCGCCGGTCCTACGGTCAATAAGGCGAATTCTCACATACAAAGGAGAAGCATAAGTCCTACCTCGTTCCTTACACTCCCTTACTGAATAAGGGGGCTCCTCCACACGGTAACCCAGGTATTCAAGAACCAGATTACCCGTGAAGTCCTGGACTGGAAAAATTTCCATAAAGACCTCGTGTAAACCCTGCTTTTTCCTTTGCTCTGGGGGCACGTCTTTTTGCAAAAACCACCGAAAAGATTCCTTCTGAATCTCTACAAAGTCAGGCAAAGGAAAAGAAGAGGGAAGCTTGGCAAAGCTTTGCCTATCGATATATTTTGTGCTCACCCATTACACCACCTTTGAGGGATTAGGCTTAAATCGGGTATACGCCATGCAAGATTAAAATAAGAACTTAACGGAATCTTTTAAAGAAGAAAATCCCAACACTCCCCATTTTTCACAGCACCAGAACAAGCAAGGGCTTATTATAGAAGATTTGTCAATGAGTGTCAATAAATTTTTAAAAATTTTTTGGAACTAAAAAATAGCAAATTGTATTTATCTTCCCTGAAAAAGACGCATAGCAAGAACAGCAGGAAGCCCAGCCTCCAGAATTTTTGAAGCGGTTTCCTCGACAGGATAATCCACTCGCCTTACGTAAATTTTCCCTTCTTGAGTATCAAGTACTGCAAAGCAAGCCCTGGGATCGCCATCACGTGGTTGTCCCACGCTACCACAATTCACAAAGTACCTCTTGTCTTTTTCCAGAGCGATCACCCCTCCTTCCTTCATGGAAAACTTACGAACTACTCCCTGCTCTCCACTCCAAATATAACCTTCAGCAACGTGGGTGTGAGCAAAAAAGCAGACCTTGAACGAGAAACGTTTGAAATCTCTCAATGCCTGCCGATAATCGGTGAGGTATTCTTCAAGCGGGTCACTTAGTGTGCCATGAACCCCCAGGATTGCTTCTGTCAGAACTTCACAAAGTGGGAAGGATTGTATCAATTCCAAAGCCTTAGTGGGCAGAACTTTTTTGGTCCAGAGGAGTGCTTCATACGCAACAGGGTTAAACCACTCCAGAGAAAGAACACCCGTGCAGGCGGCTTCGTGGTTGCCCATCAGTATTTTTGCTTTTCTTTCCACAAGCCAGTTTAAACATTCAGCAGGTTGTGGGCCATAGCCAATAACATCTCCCAGAACATATACCGCATCAACATCTTCAAGAAACCTGGCTATGGCCAGCAGCGCATCAAAATTTCCATGAATATCAGCAAGTATCGCTATGCGCAACTAACGCAACGACCCTTTTATCCTCATAATACTGGTCAGGGAGGAGCGAGCCAGCTCATCAAGCTTGAGAGTTATATACTTAATCGTTTCCTCCAAATTGGGAATTAACACGTACTCCAGAGCGTTAACTCGCCTCCGGGTTTTCTCTATCTCAACAGCCAGGAGCTCAATAGCCTTTTCAGCTTCCGCAAGGCGAATCATCAAAGGCAGAACCTTGAAGAAGGAACCAAAGGCTTCATCAACCTCGGCTGGAGTGTGAATCACGCTGTAAGTGTAGGGGTCTCCCTCCACACGCACCTCAAAATGTGGAACTCTCACTCCAGTTATAAAGCGTACTTCCATCTCCAGCTCCAGTCTCTGCTGGGGAAAAACAGTGATGAGCTCCTTATCCTCAGAACGAAGCATCAAAGCAGCTTTGTTTTGTGCCTCGAAAGCTTTCACAATCTCTGCTTCAATCTGTTGGCGAAGGGTGCTGTTTTCCCTAACTATTTTCACAAAATCCTGAATCAAGGCCTCCAGTTTATCTTTCAACAGCTTATGGCCCCTGCGCGCCATGGAAAGTCTATTTCTCAACTTCATCAATTCCATGCGGTTCGGATTTACATTCAAGCGCATCGATTATGCACCTTCGCTCTCAGAAACTTTCTTTCCATAAAACTTGTCAAGATAGGCATCTCTGATACGCTTTAATTCCTCCCTTGGAAGCATCCGCAGGAGATCCCATCCAATCTCAAGAGTCTGTTCTATGCTTCTGTTCTCGTATTCCCCCTGTCGAACAAAACGGTCCTCAAAAGCATCCGCAAATTTCATATACAAACGGTCCAAGTCGGTAAGCGAGCTTTCTCCAAGAATTGCTGCCAATTCCGCAGCCTCTCTACCTCTGGCATAGGCAGCAAACAACTGGTTGGCCACATCCGCATGGTCTTCCCGGGTCTTACCAACACCGATGCCTTTGTCTCGCAAGCGAGAAAGAGAGGGTAAAACATCAATGGGCGGATAAATACCCCTACGGTGAAGTTGCCTGCTAAGAATGATTTGCCCTTCGGTAATGTATCCAGTAAGGTCAGGTATAGGATGCGTTTTATCATCTTCGGGCATGGTCAAAATCGGAATTTGGGTAATAGAACCCTTTTTACCCCTTATTCTTCCAGCCCGTTCATACATGGTGGCAAGGTCGGTGTAAAGATAACCTGGATAGCCTCTACGGCCAGGTACTTCTCTTCGTGCTGCCGAAACTTCGCGCAATGCTTCACAATAGTTAGTCATGTCAGTAAGCACAACCAAAACCTGCATATCCATTTCAAAAGCCAGAAACTCGGCAGCAGTCAGAGCCATTCGGGGGGTGATTATCCTTTCTATAGCGGGGTCGTTAGCCAGGTTTACAAAAAGCACCGAGCGTTCTATGGCACCTGTGTTTCTCAGCTCAGATATAAAATAATTTGCCTCCTCAAAGGTGATACCCAAAGCCCCAAATACCACGGCAAACTTTTCTTCTTCTCCCAGCACTTTTGCCTGCCGAGCTATCTGTGCCGCAAGACGAGCATGAGGCAACCCTGACCCAGAAAATATTGGTAGCTTCTGGCCTCTGACCAAGGTATTGAGACCGTCAATGGCGGAAATACCAGTCTGGATAAAATCGATGGGATAATCGCGTGCCACCGGATTAATAGGATTACCATTAATGTCCATCCGGGCATCGGGAACTACCGGAGGACCACCATCTATAGGCACGCCAGAACCACTGAAGGTTCTACCCAGAATATCCTCAGAAACTGGTAATTCCATAATCCTTCCCAGGAAACGTACCCTGGTTTGACCAACTCCAATACCCTCTGTTCCTTCAAAAACCTGCACCAGTGCTCTACCTGCACTGGTCATTAAAACCTGACCTCTCTTAAGAGAACCATCCTGGAGCTCTATCTCCACAATTTCCATGTAACGAGCATCCTGAACTTCCTCAACCACCAGCAAAGGCCCATGTATTTCGGAAACAGTGGTGAACTCTTTATACATTGCTTTCAACCTCACCCTGCAGTTTTTCTCGAATTTGATTCCGGATTTCCTCGGCAAGTCGTTCTATTTTTTCCAGCTCCTCTTCAGGAACATATTTCATTCTTCCAATTCTCTCACGAGCTGGGATAGCCAGCAGTTCTTTCAATGGCAGTCCCTGCTCAATTGCCTGCATCCCTTCTTGATAATAAACTAAAATGGTACTCAACATGAGGTACTGCTTCTTCAACGAAGTATAGGTATCGATTTCCTGAAAAGCATTTTGCTGGAGAAAGTCCTCGCGAATGGAGCGTGCTATTTCAAGAATAAATCTTTCCCGCGAGGACAGCGATTCCACACCAACCAGACGCACGATTTCTTCCAGCTCGGCTTCCTGCTGCAAAATCCGCATGGCTTCCGCCCGCTTGCTCGAAAAGTCAGCAGCTACTTCTCTTTTCCAGTACTCTTCAAGGTGCTGCAAATAAAGAGAATAACTAATCAACCAGTTAATGGCCGGGAAATGACGACGATACGCCAGACGGTCTTCAAGTCCCCAGAAGACCTGCACCACTCGCAAAGTATTTTGGGTAACCGGCTCAGAAAGGTCTCCTCCCGGAGGAGAAACGGCACCAATAACGCTTAAAGAGCCAGAACGGCCCTCGCTACCCAAACATTGAACTTTACCTGCCCGCTCATAAAAGCTGGCGATTCTTGTACCTAAATAGGCCGGGAAACCTTCTTCACCAGGCATTTCCTCGAGGCGGCCGGAAATCTCACGCATTGCTTCAGCCCAACGTGACGTGGAGTCAGCCATCAGAGCAACGCTATACCCCATATCCCGATAGTATTCAGCAATGGTTATCCCTGTATACACTGAAGCCTCTCGCGCTGCAACCGGCATGTTAGAAGTATTAGCTATTAAAACTGTTCTTTTCATAAGGGGTTCGCCGGTGTAGGGGTCAATGAGTTCGGGAAACTCCATCAGAACGTCTGTCATTTCGTTACCCCGTTCGCCGCAACCTATAAAAACGACCAGGTCAGCGTTAGACCACTTGGCAAGCTGATGCTGCACCACCGTCTTACCACTACCGAAGGGCCCCGGAATGCAGGCTACTCCTCCCTTCGCGATGGGAAAGAAAGTATCTATAACCCGCTGGCCAGTCAACAGAGGCTCATCAAGTGGCAACTTTTTGCGGTAAGGGCGAGGAGTCCTAACTGGCCACCTCTGCAGCATCTTAATTTCTCGACTTTTGCCGTCTTTATCCTCAACAACTGCAATAACTTCTTCAACGGTAAACGCCCCTTCTTTTATTTCTACAACTCTCCCTTCGATGCCAGGAGGAACCATAATACGATGCTTAATGGTCGTAGTTTCCTGTACTTCCCCAAGAATATCTCCAGGTTGCACTTCGCTACCCTCTTTAACCAGCGGTTTAAATTCCCACTTTCTATCCCGTCTGAGAGCAGGAAGTTCTACACCTCGAGCAATAAAGTCTCCAGAGCTTTCTCGTATCAGCTCCAGAGGGCGTTGTGTTCCATCAAAGATACACCCCACGAGTCCCGGACCAAGTTCAACACTTAGTGGCTCATAAGTGCTCACCACCGGCTCTCCAGGCCGGATACCTGCAGTTTCCTCATAGACCTGAATGGTTACCCTATTCCCTTCAACTCCGATAATTTCTCCAAAAAGGCCCTTTTCGCCAACTTTGACCATGTCGTACATTTTAGCTCCATGAAGGTCTTCAGCAATCACCACTGGCCCATTAACACTAAATACACGTCCCGCTTTTTGATTTTTCAACTCCATCATCATTCCTCTCCCTGAAGCAGAATATTGCTTCCAATAGCAAGTTCTACCAGTTTTCTAATAGTATCCCCGCCTTTTCCAATCTCCGCCTTTTTAGTAGGAATGGGGCAAATTACTGGCAAGGCTTCAGAACGCAAATCTTCAAAAAAAGCTTTCAAAACTGGATAAAAACGCCACTCAGTAAAAATAACAGCGTAATTAGCACTTCGTATCTCTTGAAGCATCTCTCGCAACTCTGCATCTTCCTTCACTGCAAAAACATCAAAACCCATGCCTCGAAAACAGAGGGTATTTTCTTCTCCACCCACAAAAGCAAGCTTTACCTTACTCATAGTAGCACTCCCGAATCTTTTGACGTAATACATTCTCGGGCAGTCCAAAGTACTTCCCTTGTAAAACAATACGTAAATTTTTGATATCCAGAGCTTTAGCAAAGAGAAACCCGAGAATGGGTTCAGGCCCAGTAGCAACAATACGGTATGGCTTTAAATGTTGCAAAAGATAGTTATCTATGTTCCTTTCTATGTCTGCTAAAAACGCGGGATCCTCGCGGTATGAACCCTCTTCAGGTAGGAGAAAAGCTAAACCCAAAGAAGCAAAAACTTCCAGAACTTTTTCAGCAGAACCAGTTATCAGTATCGTGAAATCAGAACTTTTCAAAAATGGGTTCTCCAGAAAAATTTTCATCGCCAAATCAAGCTTTCTCTGTTGGAGGCGCAACCGTAAGGCAGCCTGCAGAAGGCTCAACACCACGTAAGCCAGATACCAGTTACGAATAGCCCGACTGCTGGATTCGCTGTACAGCTTCAACAATTCAGCCAGGTAAAATCTATCCATAACCAGCTCGACAGCCTGGATGTTAGAATGCTCTTCATAGGCAGCCATCGCTTCCTGAATGGCTAAACGGTAAGGTTCTGGAACAAACTCTCCGCTTTCACCACTCATAAAACGCAGAATCCTTGACCATTGGAGTGTACCTATTGGAGGTTTTTCCAGGTTTTTTCTGGCCAAAAAAGCCTTGAGCTGCAACTTCAAACCCAGAAAATTGAATTGCATCACGAAAAACTGTGCCAGGTCTTTACCAAGCTTGTGAGATGCTATTTCGTTCACTACCCAAAGATGATGCTCATTAAGTGCTTGATTGAGATCCTCCAATTTATAGCTCAATGCCTGGAATTTTTCCCCAAGATAAGGTACTTCCTGAACTGCTCTGATTGCTTGTTCCAAAGATTCTGCCTTAAGCATAGAATCCAGCACTCTGTAGTTCAAAAGGCTCCTTTCAAGAACCCGAACTCTACCTATCAAATATCCATACTTGCTACTTCTTTCAGGATGCACTTGCAGAAAGGTCTTCATTGAGCAACACCTTGAGCCAGCAATTGAGCAACCAATTGTTCATTGCGACGCAAAAAATCCTCGATAATACTCTCAAAACTTAAATTTACAAAACAACCACCACGTCGAATTAGAAAACCTCTTTCCACCTTTTCCGTTGTGCCACCAAAACTCAGCTTCAAAGATTTTTCAGTGCTCAATGCTTCAACAAAGTCACGACCAAGCCGATTAGCTTCTTCGGGTGCCATGAAAATCTCATCGCCTTCCTGAACATTCTCAAGTAAAAGCTTCTTGCACCATTGAGAGTATACTTCTTCGATTTTCTCAAAAAAGGCCTTTTTCAAAGCCTTCCTTAATTCTTCCAATAATCTATATTTAGCTTCACTAAGCAAGGTTTTGCCTTGCAAACGGGCTTCAGCAAGATAGCGCTGGCTTTCAAGCTCGATCTTTGATTTTGCCTCCTCACGGAGCAATTGCATTCTCTTCCTGACTTCCCTTTCAGCATTCTCTACTCTACGTTCCGCCTCAAGATGCGCTTCCTCAATAATAGATTTTTTTCTTATCTCTGCATCTTCCTCTATTTTACGTAGGATATCCTCAATAGGCATGAAAAAACACGCTCCTAAACCTGAATAGAGTTGAGAAGCAAAATGGTAGCGAGAAGCGAAAGCACAGCGTAGGTCTCTACCATAGCAGGCAAAATGATTGCCTTACCAGTTTCCTCAGGTCTTCTGGCAATTAGACCAATACAGGCAGCCGAAGTTTTTCCCTGATATATACCAGAAAGTAGACCCACAATGGCTATGGGAAGGCAGGCGAACATGATTTGCATACCCTGCGCTGCATTAACGGCAACTGGCGAACCACCAAAAAGTCCCAGCTTAATAAGCACCCAGAATCCTGCCAATAAACCGTAAATGCCCTGGGTACCTGGAAGTGCCTGCAAAAGAAGAACTTGTCCAAACTTGCCAGGATCTTCAGTCATAACTCCGGCGCCAACCTCTCCAGCTATGCCTACACCTACTGCAGAACCTATGCCAGCTAACCCTATGGCCATAGCAGAACCTAACAGTGCAAATACCAGTCCGTCTACAAGCATGGATTTCAAACCTCCTTCGTGCTGATTAAATTATCTTTATGTATTTAGTCCTGTACCCAAAAGGTTTAAATTCTTTGCCTCCATTTTCATAAAACTTGGTAAAAAATTCCACGTACTGCAACCTTGCCGAGTGGACAAAAGCACCCAAACCACTCATGGCCAGGTTAAAGAGATGGAAAATCAACGCAATTGCCAGACCTATCAACCAGCCTATGTAGGGAGAACTCCCAAAAAGAGTAGAAAGGGTACGGGCAAGGATTGCGATAATAGTCGTGGAAAGACCCAGAGCAAAAAGTCGGGAATAAGAAAGCACATCACCCAGGTAGGAAACCAGTCCGTAAAGACTCAGTATACCAGAGAGGACCTTCATTACCGGGTTTCTCTGATGTCTTCCCTGAGTCGCCACCAGAAAAAGGGCTGCTCCAACCACCACTGGTAAAACTACTGAAGCATAGGAGGAAGCAACCGAAAAAACCACCAAATAAACAACTATCGATGAGATAAATACGAACCATCCCAGCTCATCCATCACCGCCTTGGCATAATTTTTCCTCCGCCATTCTTTGACAAAACCTACCATAACTCCCACCAGAACCTGAACTATGCCCAAAAACAGGGAAAAGATAAGCATAGGCAGGGGATTGTTTATGGGGTCGATCAAAGTAAGCCTTTGCTTCAAAAGGCTCAGAAAAGCAAGGGTGGATGGCAAATAGTCAAAAAGGTCTCCCAGCCAGGAACCCGTTAAAACACCAACCACCAGGGAAGCCACGCCACCCCAGGCAAGCATTCTAAAAAATTGCTTTGTTGATTCGGGAACTTTCAAAGTAGAAGCCCCTAAAAAACCCAAAAGGGCAAGTATCAACCCGTAAATTGCGTCTCCAAGACAAATCCCGAAAAAGAGGAAGAAAAAACCCGCAACCAGAGGCGTGGGATCTATTTCCCGATAGTTGGGAAGACCATACAATCGGGTCAACACTTCAAAATTTTGAACCCAGCGATTATTTTCTATAAAAACTGGCACTTCTTCATCCAAGTTAGGTTCACGATGAAATAAGGCCCATTCTTTACCTTTATTCTTGAGAGCTCTCTCCAAGAGGGGAATATCGGATTTACGAATCCACCCGCTAAGAACAGCGGTTTCACTGGTCTGCAAAATAGTCGATTCTTTCTCTTTGCGCTCTAATTCCGTCAAGTAATAGTCATGAGCAATTTTTAACTCTCTCTCAAACTTGGAATAAAGAGCAGCCTTGCGAAGTAACTCTTTCTGACGGTCAAGCAATGCTTCTATGCGCCGCTCAATTTGTTTTCTGGCCTCAACGGGAGTTCCTTCAAAAGCCTGAGGCAGAGTAAGCAATGAAATAGACATGCTTTGGATTATCTTTTCAAAAGTTTCAAAAAACTCTTTATGAATAACCAGAAAAACTATCAAATTTTTTCCCGAACCCGGAAAGACCTCCATTTCCCAAAGAGTACCAGCTTCTGAAAGCCTTTGTCTTAGAACTTCTTTTTTCTCAGCAGGTATCTCTATTAAAAAACTCTGGGTGTAGCGCGTGGAACCCACATCTTCAAGGAAAACATCCGCTTTTTCGATTCGAGCAAGAAATTCCCGCAACGCAAGCAACCGGTTAAGACGGGACCTTAAGGACTGCATTTGTTCCTCAATAGAACGACAGGCTTTATACAACGAGGTATGGTCAAAACATGGTTTTCTAAATTCCTCCATCTGCACTTCGAGGGGCTGAGGGAAAAAGTTACTCAACCCAGAAGAGGGTTTTGAAGAATACTTGCCGATAAAATCCAGGCAGAAGTTAACTTCCAACAAGGCATTTTCCAGTTCTTTTACTCTGCCATCACCACCAACCCTGGCTATCAAATCTTCAGGTAAAGACTTCTCCTCTTCCAGGGAAACAACACCCAGTTCCTGCAAAAGGCCCAGACAGGTATCACGAAAAGATCGGTGCACCACCAGATGCATTCGGCGCATTTCACTGATAGCCATATTCCGTCCACACCTTCTCCAGTAAAAAGTTAACCATCTCTGGAAGCCGACCCGCAAAATGGCGCTCAAAATTCATTGCCTGCTCCTCATACTCCTTCCGTATACGAGTTGCTTCTTTCTGAATATCTTCGATTCGGCTTTTTCTCATCAATTCTATTTCTTCCTGAGTTTCCTGGATAAGCTTTTCTTCCATTTCCCGAATCCTGACTTCGGCTTCCTGGAGAATCCTTGCAGCTTCTCTCTCTGCTTCTCGAATTTCCTGCTCTTTCTTTCTTTCAAGCTCCCTTATTCTCCCAACCACATCGACAACCATGTAAGTTAACCCTCCGACTTATTGATAACCGTCGTAATCTTATCAAATCCCCGTTTCAATTGCAATAAATCGTGATAAAATTATCAAAAAAATGGGTTAGGAGGTGGCAAGTATGAAAGCGCTCGTACTTTACTACACCAGGACCGGCACAACTCAAAAAATGGCTGAAACCATCAGTCAAACACTTGAGCAAGAGGGCATTGTAACTGATCTTGTGGAAGCAAATAATTTCTCAGTTGATAAATTGCCTGAATACCAAATCATCGTAATAGGCTCACCCACCTATTACGGAACCATGGCAGCAGAGATAAAACAAATCCTTGATGAAAGTGTTCGCCTGCACGGAAAACTCGATGGAAAAATCGGTGGTGCATTCACGTCATCAGGGAACGTAGCAGGAGGTAACGAGACCACCATCTGGTCAATACTCTCTGCGCTATTAATCCATGGAATGATTATAAAAGGAGTCCATTCGGGAAACCACTATGGCCCTGTTGCCGTGGATTCATTTGGAGAGGAAGCTCGAAGAGAATGCGTGGAGTACGCTAAGGAATTAGCCAGGCTGGGGAAAACTTTGATAAAGGAACAACAATAAATCCCTCTTCAGGATTGCCAAAAATTCTTATCCGCTCGGGACACACTGTTGCAACCCAGGCAGTATAAAGACACAAAAGTGCATCTACCACGTCCCTACCTTTCTGTCTTTCCAAAAGCAGGGGCCGCATATATGTTTCCAGGTTTTTCGCAAAAAAAGAACCAGTTTCTTCTTTGAGACAGGGAAGTAATTCTTCTATAAACACCTCGCCTCTTTGGCGAACAATTTTTAGGTCAGCGCACAAAGCTATAGCGCTCAAGGACGCAAAAACTTCTATCGCTACCCGCGCTTTAGAAGGCTCCGGAATGGGTACCACCTGAAAGTAGTGTTTTTCCAAAAGTTTATGAAACTCAAAAAGTAAAGGAAACCTACCAAGGATAAAAGAACGACTAATGGGCAGGATACCCCATCCTGCTTTCCTTAAAAGCGGGGCAAGTTCTCTTTCCGGTTTTCGATTGCCATCGGAATTAGGAATACGCAACGGGGCATCAATAGCCAAAAGCAGAGAAGGGTGAGCAGCAAAAAAGTGCTCAAAATCCAGAAAGTCCTTTAGGGCAAAAAGATCGCAAAACTCATAAAGAAAACCTTTTCGCTTTGCAAGGGCAACCCAGGAATCCTTCCTGAAGCTCCAGGAAAGGTCTACACCCGCAATAAATTCATACTTTTTCCAGAGCATTCTTTGCAAATTCTTTCTCTATGCGAACCGGATAATCGCCGTTAAAACAAGCAAAACAAAAATCTTTACCTGCGTTTCCAACTATCTCTTTCAAATCCTCAATATCGAGATATTGCAAACTATCAAGACCCAGATACTGCCTTATCTCTTCAACACTTTTTCCAAAAGCAACGAGTTCGGAAGAACTTGGAAAATCCACTCCATAAAAACATGGAAAACGATGAGGAGGAGAACTAACCCGCATGTGAACTTCTTTGACTCCTGCCCTCTTCAGGGTAGTTATCCTTCTCCTTGAGGTATTCCCCCTGACAATCGAGTCTTCAATTATAATCACCCGCTTGTTCTGTAGGAGACTCTTGAGAGGGTTCAACTTTATATCTATCGCCAGTTCCCTTTCATCCTGACGAGGACGAATAAAAGTGCGACCGACATAGGGATTACGGATAAAACCCAGCTCCAAAGGTATGCCAGAAAATTCTGCAAAGCCCAGAGCTGCACACATCCCGGAGTCAGGTACGGGAATTACCATATCAGCAACAGCAAACTCTCTGACAGCCAGCTTCTGCCCCATCTTTTTGCGTGCCTCGTAAACACTGTTTCCAAAAACCAGGCTGTCTGGACGAGCAAAATATATTAACTCAAAAACACAAAAGGCTTTTCTTGAGGAATAAGCATAGAAAAACGAGCGAACTCCATTTTGATCAATAACCACCATTTCCCCCGGAGCGATTTCTCTTAGGAACTCAGCTCCCAGCACATCAAAAGCACAGCTCTCCGAACTTATCACATAACCTCCGTCCAGTTTGCCCAGAGCGAGCGGCCTGAAACCCCAGGGATCCCTAACCGCAATTAGGCGGTCAGGAGCAATGATTCCCAACGAAAAGGCACCCCTCATCTGCCACAAAGCTTCTTTAATGGAGTCCTCGAGATTGTCAAACTGGCTGCGAGCAATGAGATGCAAAATCAACTCGGTATCCATAGAAGACCGGAATACAGAACCCAGACGAGTGAGTTGCTTACGAAGCTGCAAAGTATTGGTCAAGTTACCGTTGTGAGCTATGCCCAGCTCTCCAAAACGACAATCCCCCAAAAAGGGTTGCGCGTTCTTGATGGAAGAAGAGCCAGTAGTCGAATAACGGACGTGGCCCAGAGCAACGTGGCCTTTAAGTCTTTCAAAGTCTGAAGGATGAAAGACCTCACTAACCAGCCCCATGCCCTTCTTTTCCTGCAGGCTCTTCCCGTCCCAAACAACAATGCCTGCACTCTCCTGGCCACGGTGCTGGAGCGAGAAAAGCCCTAAATAAGTTAGCTCTACAGCATTAGGCAAACCAAAAACTCCAAAAACGCCACAGCTCTCTTTTAAACCCAGCAAAAACCTCTCCTGCCTTTCTTAAAAAATTGTGTCAGAAATTAAAACGTCATTTCCCAGTGTTTTCTGGCAACCTCTACGCTAACTCTAATCAGTTCTCTTTTTCCCTTGCGGAAAACCAGATGCTTACCCCCACTTCTCCCCAGAACTTGGAAAGGAAAACCCCTTTCAAGAAGAATCTTTTCAAATTTTGGAAAGTCTTTCTCCTCAACTGTAACCACTGCTCTGCCTCCTGCTTCCCCAAACAGAATTACATCCTCTCTCAAATCACCACAACTACCGATATCAATGTCAAATCCAACTGCCACTTCTGCACTCAACGAAGCTTCGGCAAGGGCTATAGCCAAACCACCCTCGCTAACGTCAATCGCTGAACAAAGGCATCTTTCTTTGACAAGCTCGATTAAAACTTCCTGAAGGCGCTTTTCTACCTCCATATCAAAATGGGGAAGAGGGCCAACCTCCAGATTATGAACTACTCTTAAATACTCACTACCACCGAGCCCATCACTACATTCGCCAAGTAACACAATCAACAAGTTTTCTTGACTGAAACAGGAGGGAATCACTCTGGAAATATCTTCTACAATCCCTATCATCCCGACAGTAGGCGTAGGATAGATCGAACCCTCTGGACTTTCATTGTAAAAAGATACATTGCCACTCACTACGGGAATATTGAAATATTGAGCAGCCTCACTCAGGCCTCTCACGGCTTCCACAAACTGCCAGTAACGGTCTGGTTTGTCGGGATTACCAAAATTCAAACAATCAGTGATACCAGCAGGAGTAGCTCCACAACAGGCAAGATTCCTTGCAGCTTCAGCGACTGCCATCTGAGCACCCTGGTAAGGATTCAAGAAGCAATAAAGGGGGTTGCAGTCAGTGGTCACCGCTATACCCCAGTTTTTACCTTTTACCCGAAGTACCACGGTTCCCGAACCCGGGTAAATTACTGTGTTGGTTTGAACCATGTGGTCGTACTGCTCGTAAACAAAGCGACGAGAGCACAGGTTTGGTGAGGCAAGCAGGGATAGAAAAGTTTGATTAAGGTCTTCAGGAACAGGCAACGTGTCAAAAGCAAAGCTGTTGAGCTCCTTAAAGTAAGGGGGTTCGTGGAACGGTGGCACACAAGAAGGTGGAGCAGTTAAGGCTTTGGCTGGAACATCAGCCACAATTTCACCTCGGTAACGTATGGTGACCCTTCCTGAGTCAACAACCCGACCAATAACTTCTGCCTCAAGACCCCACTTTCTGAAAATACTGCATATTGTTTCTTCATAGCCCTTTTCAACACAGAGAAGCATGCGCTCCTGCGATTCAGACATCATAATCTCCCAGGCTCCCATGCCTTCCTCGCGCACCGGCACTCGATCCAAGTCAACTTCCATTCCGGAATCACCAGCTGCAGCCATTTCGCTCGTGGAACAGGTAAGACCTGCTGCACCCATGTCTTTTATTCCAACCACTCTACCAGTCTCTATGGCTTCCAAGGTAGCCTCGATAAGGCACTTTTCAGTGAAAGGATCACCAATCTGAACACTGGGCCTCTTTTCCTCATTCTCTGCAAACTCCTGAGAGGCCAGAATACTACAGCCACCTATACCATCTCTTCCTGTCTTGTTACCTACATAGATTATGGCATTACCTTCACCCCTGGCTACGGCTCGCATTAAACCGCTCTCAGGCACCAGACCAATACACATCACGTTTACCAAACAATTGCCTCGAAAGGAAGGATGGAAGTAAAGTTCCCCTGCAACCGTTGGCACACCAACACAGTTTCCATAAAAAGCAATCCCGTCAACAACACCCCTAAAAACATACCTGGAACGATTTTCATCAGGAGGAGCAAAGCGGAGGGAATCCAGGCATGCAATGGGGCGAGCCCCACTACCCAGGATATCACGGATTATGCCTCCCACACCTGTTGCTGCACCCTGCTTTGGCTCCACCTGGGAAGGATGATTATGACTTTCCATTTTGAAAACCAAAGCTAATCCATCATAGACTATGCCTCCAGCATCTTCTCCAACCAGAGCTTGGAACCTTCCCCGGCGGGGCAAAAGCCGGAACCAACTCCTGGAATGGGTGTAACCACAATGTTCTGACCATTCCACAGAGAACATAGCTATCTCGGTAGAAGTCGGAACTCTACCCAAAATTTCCAGAATCCTGTTGTAGTCTTCCTCTCGCAAGCCAAGACTCAAAGCTATTTCTTTATTACCACTTTGTTGCACTTTCTCTCCTCCAACCATTGAATAATAGATTGAAAAAGTTTTTTCCCGTCTTCCGAACCCAAAATTGACTCTGCACAGCGCTCAGGGTGTGGCATCATGCCCAGAACATTCCCTAAAGGCGAAATTATTCCGGCAACATTTCCCACCGAACCATTAGGATTGGCATCCGGGCTAATTCTACCCTGCGCATCACAGTATCTGAAGGCAATCAAATTGTTCCTTTCCAGTTCCTCAAATACTGAGGGGGGAACAAAAAAATTGCCCTGCTGATGCGCAATAGGCATTTTAACCACTTCTCCCTGCGCGTATCGCATGGTAAAAGGCGTACCGCTGTTCTCTACTCTAAGATACACCCAGCGACATATGAAATGACCGCCAATGTTGGGCAAAAGCACTCCAGGCAGTAAACCAGCCTCAACAAGGATTTGAAAGCCGTTGCAAATACCTAAAACCAGCCCTCCCTTCTCAGCGAATTCCCGAATACTGAGCATGATAGGAGCATACGCAGCTATGGCTCCAGCTCGCAAATAATCACCATAACTAAATCCGCCTGGCAACACAATACAATCACAATCTTTCAAATCTCTTGCTGCATGCCAGAGATATACAGTCTCCACACCCAGCACATCGTGCAAAACATGGAAACAGTCTCGATCACAATTAGAACCAGGAAAAACAACAACTCCAAAACGCATGGTCCACTCCTCATTTTACTTTTTCTAAGGAAAAATCGAAATCCTCAATAATGGGGTTAGCCAGAAGTTGATGACACATCGCCTCAAGCAGCTTTTCAGCCTCCGTATCGCTTTCAGCATTAAACAAAACCTCAAAAAATTTACCCGTCTTGACTTCTTCTACGCTTTCAAAGGAAAGGGAATGTAAAGCATTTTTAATGGTAACTCCTTGAGGGTCAAAAACACCACTTTTTAAAGTAACGACCACTCTACCACGGTATTTCATGCTATTCCTCCTTCAAAAGGCACGGAGAAAACCCCCGTGCCTTCTGGTTTCTAATACTGTATCAACTCTTTTTTTCCAGTTTCTGCAGATTTCAAAATAGTATCACAAACCAAAGCACAGCGGTACCCATCTTCGAAAGTAGCTCCATAAGGAGCAATAGAGCGGTTGTTCACTACAGCATCCAGGAAATGCGCTATGGCGTGCACAAAAGTGTGTTCCCAACCAATAATGTGGCCATGGGGCCACCACTTATCATAAAAAGGATGATAGCTTTCGGTAACCAGCACATCGTGAAAACCACGTAAAACCTTTGGTTCTTCATCAGTTAGATACACTTCAAGCTCGTTCAATCTTTCCAGGTTGAAACGCAAACTCCCTTTAGAACCATTAATCTCGATTACCTGATAATTCTTGCGTCCACCGCAAAACCGAGAAGCTTCCAGGGTGCCAATGGCGCCTCCCTCAAACTCTACGATGGCAACGAACGCATCGTCCACGTCCACAGGAACTTTTTTCTGAGGGTCTTCGAGAGAGGGACGCTCTTTAATAAAAGTACGAGTTAGAGCACTCACGGAAGTAATTTCTCCCACCAGAAAACGTGCTAAATCGACAATGTGGGAACCAAGGTCTCCAAGAGCTCCAGAACCGGAAACTCCCTTTTGCAATCTCCATACGGCTGGAAAATTGGGGTCCATAATCCACTCCTGCAAATATTGAGCACGAAAGTGGTATATTTCTCCCAATTTTCCTTCTTCTATTAGCTCCTTGGCCAGGCGTAACGCGGGAACGAAACGATAGTTAAAACAGACCATCGCTTTAGCTGGAGAAGTCTTTGCCGCTTCCCACATTTTCCGAGCTTCCTCAGAAGTAGCAGCAAGTGGTTTTTCGCAGAAAACATGTTTTCCCAGTTTTAGAGCTTCAATGCAGGGCTCAGCGTGTAAGTTGTTAGGGCCACTATTATCAAATATCTGTACTTCACTATCCTGGAGCATTGCCCTCCAGTCAGTATAATACTTCTCATACCCATAGCGAACTTTTGCTTCTTTAACAGCTTCCTCATTGCGCCCACATATTGCAACCAGGCGAGGAAAGGCAACTGGAGGCCAGAAAATGTAAGAATACTTTTTGTAAGCGTTGGTATGTGCTTTGCCCATAAAAGCGTAACCCAGCATACCAATACCCAGCTCCGGTATGTCCTTTACCACACCCTTTTTCTCACCCATAGTCACAAATCCAACCTTTTCAGCCATCCAAAATGCCCCCTTTCAGAATATAATTACCCCCCAGCCCCAACTAATAAGGATTGACTTCCTGTAACAAGCTCATTATTTTTCTTGCCAGAGCAAAAATTTCCTCTCTTTCCATCCCTTCCAGATTTACCATTATCGATACCGTGAAAAAATCCAAGTCCTTACCTACTCCCGCAACTGCTACTTTTGAAAGTCCTTCTTCTTTGATTCTTTGCATCAAATGTCTGGCCATATCCAGGGTCTGTTTCTGAAGAAGTGACCACTTAGAAATGTCTTCTTCGGCAAGCACAAAGCCAACTTCTGCTCTGTCTCCACGAACCCTGACAAGGGCGAACTCGCCAAAAGAATAATTTTCTTCCACATAATTACGGAATATCCTTCCTCTGGGAATTTCCTCTGTCAAAGCACTCCCCTCCCTGGAATATTATAATATTTTCGCTTTCTTATACCAGGTCTGAAATGAAAAGAAGCCTGGATGGTTTTTCTAAAATAGGAGTGAATACACAGAGAAAAGAGGGTAAAGCATTGAAAAAGGATTTTTTCCGGAAAGAAAGGGATCTTCTGGGCGAAGAAATAATACCTGAAAATGCTTACTGGGGTGTGCATTCCAAAAGAGCCAGAGATAATTTTCCTTTCTCAAAAAAGGTTCCCCCATCTCTGGTCAAAGCCTATTTTGCCGTAAAATGGGCCTGCACCAGGGCAAACCTGGAAGTGGGCCTTCTAGAAGCAAAGATAGGCAACGCCATATTGAAAGCCTGTGAAGAAGGCATGGAGGGCAAATTTAATGAGGAAGTCATTGTACCCATTTTTCAGGGCGGGGCTGGAACCTCTCTCAATATGAATATTAACGAAATACTTGCTAACCGAGCCCTGGAAATACTTGGCTATTCTAAAGGCAACTATCAAAAAATCAACCCCTTCGATCATGTAAACCTGAGCCAATCTACCAATGACACCTTCATGACTGCAGTTAAGGTAGCCACACTCTGGCAACTCGACGAGCTGGAAAAAGAAATCATTAACCTCCAGGAAACGCTGCAGCAAAAAGAGAAAGAGTTTGCTTCTGTGCTAAAGGTAGGAAGGACCGAGCTTCAGGACGCCGTTCCTATAACTTTGGGAATGGAATTTGGTGCCTTTGCTGAAGCCATCGCCCGCGACCGTTGGAGACTCTGGAAAAGCAGGGAACGAATAAAAGAAGTTAACCTTGGCGGAACTGCAGTAGGAACAGGGTTAAATGCTCACCCTGAATACATTGCCAGGGCAATCGTCCACTTGAACGAGATAAGTGGTTTGCCGCTGGCCAAAGCCATGAATCTTTTCGAAAATACTCAGAATCTGGATGTTTTCTCTGAAGTATCGGGTCTTTTGCGTTCATTAGCCGTGAACCTGCGCAAAATAGCCAACGACCTGCGTCTACTCTCCATGGGACCACGAGCTGGTATTAGCGAAATCAGCCTGCCTGCCCTGCAAGAGGGTTCCTCGATAATGCCTGGGAAAGTCAATCCCGTCATGTGCGAATACATAGAAGGTATCGCTATCGACGTAATGGGTAAAGACCAGGCTATAGCTTTTTCCTGCTCCAGTGGACAGTTGGAATTGAATCATCTCGGACCTTTTATTGCCGCTCACATACTGGAAATGATAGAAGAACTCAAATTAGGCATTAACGCTTTCACAGAAAAATGCTTGCGGGGAATAAGGGCCAACCAGGAACGCTGCAACGAATTACTGGAAAAAAGCTTCGCTCTGGCAACCTGTATAGTTCCCTATCTGGGCCATGAACGTACTTCAGAATTAGTCCAGAAGTGCCTCCGGGAAGGCAAAAACTTTAGGGATTTTCTCATCGAGCAAAAAATCTTTTCTGAGGAAGAATTAAAAAACATCTTGAACCCCCTGGAAATCTCGAGACCCGGTATTCCAGGTTTTGGAAAAGTAGAGGTGAAAAGGTTGTGAAACAAACAACGCCCCGTGGCCTGAGGCCCCACATAGGCATTTTTGGCAGAAGAAACGCTGGTAAGTCCTCTCTGATTAACGCTCTTACGCATCAGGAAGTAGCCATCGTATCAGAAATTCCCGGTACCACTACCGACCCGGTATTTAAGGCTGTTGAATTGCTTCCCTTTGGACCCGTGACGCTTATCGACACAGCAGGCCTGGATGACGAAGGTTTTCTGGGAGAATTGCGCAAGAAAAAAACCTTGGAAATACTCAGGCGCTGTGACCTGGCGCTTGTGGTGTGGGACCACAACTCAGACTTGACCTTTGAAAAGCAACTAATCGAGCTTTTGCGAGAAAACGGTATAACCACCATTGGAGTACAGAATAAAATTGACTTGGTCGCAACCACCAACACCCTGGCTGACCACCAGATACCCACTTTCAGGGTAAGCGCCAGAACTGGAGAAGGTATAGAAGAGCTGAAGAAAGCCCTTATATCAATACTACAACGCTCCTACCAGGAAAAACCGCTAATTAAAGACCTCGTCACCATTGGGGACACCGTAGTGCTGGTGGTCCCCATAGACCTCGGCGCACCTAAGGGCAGGTTAATCCTTCCCCAGGTACAAACCATTCGAGAACTGCTCGATGCAGAAGCAGTAGTGGTAATTACTAAAGAAAGAGAATTGGTTGAAACTTTGCAGGGACTGAAAAATCCACCGCGAATGGTGATTACCGATTCTCAGGTGTTTCATAAAGTAGCAGGAGCAGTGCCTCCTGGAATACCTCTTACCAGTTTTTCAATCCTCTTTGCTCGCTACAAAGGAGACCTCCTGACCTTCGTGGAAGGCGTAGAAGCTATTGAAAAGCTCAAACCTGGAGACAAAGTCTTAATTTCGGAAGCTTGTACCCACCATCCCATGCCTGATGATATCGGACGAATAAAAATACCACGCTGGCTCAGGCAAAGACTGGGTTTTGAGGTAGATATCGATGTTAATGTGGGAGCCAGCTTCCCAGACAATCTTTCTCAGTACCAGCTGATAATCCACTGTGGAGCCTGCATGTTAAACCCTAAGGAAATGTATTACCGCATACTTACTGCAAAAAGAGAGAACGTGCCCATTACCAATTACGGGATAACCATTGCCTATTTACAGGGACTCTTCCCCCGGGTACTTGAAGTTTTTCCTGAAATGCAAGCCAAGCTGCAAGCCAGAACTTTTTCAGCCAGTCTCTTTCATCGCATCGGTGGGAAATGGTCACTGTAATCAGTTTTGCAGAAAGCGAAATATATCATACTTTCTAAAGTGGAGATAACGGTCAGTCATAACGTTGAGAGGCTTCTTGACTGCTTCAAAGTGGGCAGCAAGAAAGTCGAGTATGGTATCCAGACGGTTTTCCTGGGCAACTTTGCTCTGCCCAGCAAGGCGGTAAACTTCTTTGCCCTTTCTTTCCAGCTCTTCACTGCTGCTCACCGAAACAGGCAAAAAGGGTTTACGACGAACGTTAAAAGGACTACCAAACAGCTGCTCTGGAAAAACCCCACTCAGGAAGAGTGCTATATCTCCAGCTCTTTTCAGAAAGACAAAGCGATAAGGCTCTTCCACTCTCTCGCTTATCTCAAGCATCAGGTCAAAGTCCATATCGCTTATAGACTTTTTAAGGTATATGCCTCTCCCTTTACGAATATAAAGAGTGATGTTGTTCACCTTCACAAAAGAGACAAGCAGTTCAACCAGGTAGTCCCTCACGTCTTCCCTCGAAACAGCTTCTATGACCTTGGGTCCATCAAATACGGGTACCCGCTCTCTATAGCCTATACGCTCCAGAGTATAATTCTCCCGTTTGATATCCCTTATTGCCTGCCTCAGAAGAAGCTCAAAGTAAAAATAGGGACTTACTTTCAAAAAGAGATGCTCATCGAGGACCAGCTTTTTAAAGACATTTTCATCGTCTAAAACTACGTCCAGTACCCGGTAATCGTCTCTGACCAGCTCTGCAAAGTGGGACGTTCCCTGTTCGGCAAAAGCCCTTGCCAGGTATTGAAAGTCTTCAGGAATAAACCTTTTAAAAACCTGGCGCATAAGGTATCAATACACCACTCCAAACTTCTCAAAGTAAAAACGAGAAACATCTTCAATCTCTTTCTTTTCTCTAATATTATAAACGTAACGGATTACTTTTTTCTTCCAAAATTCATCCTTGCTCAGTTTACCTTCACGCCACAGCAAAAAATCAAGAGCTCTAACCTGAAAACTCAAGGCATATTCCCCATCTAAGACGAGCTGAACCAGAAACCAGGAAGCTCCTGGAAAAAGGCGACGCAAACTCTCAAAACCAAAACCAATTTGATTCCATACCGCTTGGGAAAGGTCTTTACTCACCATTTGCATCTGGACGAAAGCCTGGTTATCCTCTGAAAGCCCGATATTCAAAACCTTGTAACCAAATTCCTCGAGAAGAGCAATGGTCCGCTGAATCGCTTCATCAATGTCCTTGCTACCCAACACATTGCTCTCAATCAGCACAAAGCCATCTTCAAAAACCAAACGGTCATTGACATAAAACCTGACTTTCCACTCCCCGGGAACAATTTTCGAAGCGTTCGATAAAAGATCCAGTATGCCCTGTGCACCTACGTACTTTTTAGTTTCCTCAATCACTAAGATACTTTCAAAAACCGCTCCCTCCGGAGAAATGAACTCCCACCGAAGCGTTTCGCCTTCCAAAACCTCCTCCAGAAAGACCCAGCAGATTATTTTTCCATCCTCCGTGGAAAATTGTTCAATACGTTCCAAGGGAAGACCGTCCTGGTCAAGCCCTCTACAGAGCGCATAATCCAAAACTCTTGAAACAGAGGGTAACTCAGCAGCTCTGACCAGAGGAAGAAACATACCAAAAACAACCATTAATGTTACATAAAACCAAATCTTGCGCATTAAGCGATACACCGAAAGCCCCTTTTTCGTTTTCTCTATAATAACACAGTACTTCTTTAAGTGTTAAGTCTGCCTTCCCTAAAAGCGGAAAGGTACTTCATACAAAATTCGTCAATTCCTAAAAGTGCCTCTGCCGCATAGATGGAAGCCATCAGTTCTCTGTCCAGAGGGTCAATAATTGCTGCGTCCAGGCCAAATCCGAGACAGAGCACCACAAAAGTCCGGTTCAAAAGCCTTCTGTTTGGCAAACCAAAAGAAACGTTTGACAAACCACAAACTGTCTTCACCTTGGGAAACTTATCTTTAATACTTCTTAAGGTCTCCAGAAAAACTTTCCCTTGAGTAGAATCCGTACCCACGGGAATAACCAGAGGATCAATAAAAAGCCGTTCTTCAGGGATGTCATAGCGGTGCACAGCTTCCAGCAATCTATCCACCAGTTTCATGCGCTCCTGACCAGTCTGGGGTATTCCGGCTTCGCCCATAGCCAGACCAACTATGGAAGCGTTCCACTCTTTAGCCAGAGGAAGCAACGCTTTTATTTTTGCTTCCTCAGCCGTAAAGGAATTAATGATTAACTCTTTCTTTTTGTAAACCTTCAAAGCTTTTTCCAGCGCCTTTTCATTAGCAGAATCAAAACAAAGAGGTACGCTCACCTCATCCTGAATAATTTCCACCAACCAAGGAAGGTTTTCCATCTCCGAGTTAGCGTCAGTGCCTGCATTCACATCGATGAAATGCGCTCCTGCCTGCTCCTGTTTTCTGGCTTCTTCAATAAAAAACTGAGCGTCTCTTCTTTCCAGAGCCTCTCGTATAGGTTTACGTGTGGCATTAATCCGTTCTCCAATAATAATCAACACAGCTCGACCTCCTCGCTAATATTAAAAATACGATTAATTTCTCCCTCAAAAAGACGGGCCAGATAAAAGGAACCAGCGACCACCAGAGGCAATCCGTTCTTTACCGCTAAATCTTTTGCAAAAGTGTAGGCCATCGCCGGGTCTTTGACAACCAGGGTGGGTGCAACTCTCTCAAACAGGGAAACCAGATTGCCAGGCATTATGGCCCGAGGGGTGTAAGGTTGGGTAACGACTATCGAATCTGCAAAGCCACCCAGAACTTCCGCAATAGAGTTGATATCCTTTCCTTTCACAAAACCCAAAAGGAAAGTGCTTTTTTCAATACCCAGATAATTACGGAGAGCGTTACGCAAAGCCAGAAAGGAGTCGCGATTATGGGCCACATCGAAGATTACCAAAGGGCGATCCGAAATTACTTGAATCCTTCCCGGCCAGCTTACCCTTGTAAGCGCGGTTTCTATCGCGTGTTCTCGAAAGTCCAAACCCCATTCCCGCAATATAAGTAAAGCCATCAAAAAATTAGCAACCTGATGGTCGCCAAGAAGGGGGAATAATGATGCGCTCCTGCCCCAGCTTTTCACCTCCCACTGCAGTTGAGACCCCAAAGAATCTCTGGACAGAATTTCAAAGAAACACTCTTCTTCAAACCGGGTTACTGGAGCACTTTTCAGGCGGGCAACTTCCAAAATCACTTTCTCAGCTTCCGGACATTGAGAAGCCAGAACGAGAGGAATCCCAGAACGAATGATGCCAGCCTTTTCTTTGGCGATCTCCCCTACAGAATTCCCCAAAACATCCATGTGGTCCATTCCGATAGGAGTTATCGCTGTTAAATCCGGACAGGAAACATTGGTCGCATCAAGGCGCCCACCCAAACCAACCTCAAAAACAGCCAAATCAACCTTTCTTTCGAGAAAATAAAGAAAAGCAAGAGCCACCGAAACCTCAAAATAAGTAGGCTTGCCCAAAGGAGAACTGCGACCCATTTCCTCAACAACGGGCCGAATACGCCGTACCAGCAATCCCAGCTCATCTCCACCGATGAAAGTATCGTTAATCCGTATCCGCTCTCGATAAGTTACAAGATGGGGCTTGGAATAAAGGCCGCAACTGAAACCGTAAGCCATCAAAAACCTATGCAAAAGGTAAGAAGTGGAACCCTTGCCTTTGGTGCCAGCAATCAAGATAGTGGGTACTCTGAACTGGGGATTACCCAAGCGGTCCATCAACTCCTGCATACGCTCCAGTTTTAAATCCGAATACGAAAAACCAATCTTCTCGTAGTTAATCAAACCGTAAAGGTAGCGCAAGGCTTCTTGATACAACATGACTCGACCTCAATATTCCTCCGGAAGGTTACGCAAAAAGTCATATCTGAAAACCGGTCCTTCTTTACATACATAATAAGGACCAATGTTACAGCGACCACATTTCCCCAGACCACATTTCATCTTCATCTCCAAAGTAGTTATGATATCTTGAGGACGACATCCCATCTCAAGCAACGTCTTAATGGTAAATTTAATCATTATCGGAGGACCACAAACAATAGCAGTAGGTGGTCTATTCCTATCCAGCGGGACAGATGCCTGCAATATCTGAGGCACCAAACCTACTCTTCCTCCCCAGGATTCGTCTCCTTTATCCACCGTGACGATGAGTTCCACATCCTCTCTCTCCGACCACCTCTTAAGCTCCCACTTAAAAACCAGGTCTTGAGGGGTTCTGGCTCCATAGAGAATGGTAATCACGCCAAAACGAGAGCGATATTCAGGGTCAAGAACATAGTTTATAAGTGACCTCAAAGGGGCCAAACCAATGCCGCCTCCAATAAAAAGCAGATTTTTCCCTTCCAACTCATTCACGGGGAAACCATTCCCATAAGGACCCCGGATACCTATCTGACTCCCCGGAACCTGCTGGTGAAGAGCCTCGGTAACCAACCCGATTCTCTTAATACTAAACTCGATGACCCCCTTTTGAGTGGGGGAAGAAGTTATCGAAAAGGGTGCCTCACCTTTGCCAGGAAGAAAAACCTCTGCAAACTGACCCGGGAGGTATTCAAAGTGAAAATCATCTGGAATCT
Organism: Candidatus Atribacteria bacterium; assembly: GCA_029982245.1. GTDB lineage: Bacteria > Atribacterota > Atribacteria > Atribacterales > Thermatribacteraceae > Thermatribacter > Thermatribacter velox. The sequence goes on from JARRBX010000002.1 coordinate 36,594, forward strand.
CCACTCGAAAGGTTTTAATATCAGGAGTTTCTGGAATAACCTCCCGTATAACACAGAGCCGAGGAAGATAAATATTTTGAAGTTTACTCACGCTTTTTGTCACCCACCTCTTGCAACATTCCCCTAACCACTTCTCTGATGTCCCAGTTAACCGGACAAGCGGTCACACAAACCCCACAACCAACACACCCAAAACTACCCTCACGCATTGGAAAATAGGAAAACTTATGGAGAACCCTCTGGCGCACTCTCTCGGTATAACCGGGACGTGGATTATGACCCGAAGCATGCAAGGTAAATTTAGGAAACATACAGCTGTCCCAGCTACAAAGCTGATAACCCTTCAGCGCCCCATCCATCACAAGATCAAAACAATAACAGGTAGGGCATAGAAAAGTACAAGCTCCGCAGTTAAAGCACTTCCGAGCCAGTTTTTCCCATTTTTCGCTGTAAAAATTATCGTAAAGTCTCTCTGGAAAGTCCTCATTTATAACAAAAGGCTCTAAAAAAGATTCACTTCTTTTTCTTAACTTCTCAACCTCTTTCGATAACCCAGCACTTATCCCTTCATAAGTGAGTGGGAAAACATCAGCAGGATCCTCCAAATATAACCCTTCCTCCAGAGGCACCAGAAAGGGAGAATCATCAGTATGCCAAAAGGGTCCACCACCCACCCAGTTACAGAAACAGGTTACCTCGGGAGCAAGACAGGCCACAATCACCAAACGAAGAGAACGACGATGTGAAAAATAGAGACCATCTGGAGGTTCTTTTCCAATAAAAATTCTGTCCAGAACATCCAAAACCGCTTTTGCCTCGCAAGGCAAGGCAAAAACCAAAGAGGGTAGCGATTCCTCCTCAACCGGCAAATCCTCCACAGACCATCCTTTTCTATTCCATAAGAAGCGACAAACTTTGCGCCATTGAGGATAAAAGGCTTCCTTCACAGTACGTATTTCTCTGTCCAGGCTTTTAAAGAGATCCGGATATTTGTTTTTCAGCCGCTGGGTAACCCATACCCTGTCCCTTTCATTCACAATCCATTCTCGAAACTTTTCCTGGTTCCAGTAACCCTTTCTCATTATCCTTAACCCCTCACTTTATAAATTCGTTAGGGTCATTTTCTTTGTAAGTAAGCAAGGGTGCTTTTTCTTCAAGGCTTAACCCTGCTTCAAAACCAAAATACTCCTTAACAATGCTCTCCACCTTAATAGTGAGAAGCGCAATGGGGATTCCTACCGGACAGGCTCGCTCGCAAGCTCCACACTCTACGCAACGACCAGCAAGGTGCATGGCACGGCCCATGTGGAAAACAAAATTGTCAGAGAAAGTTGGACAGGGAGTTGTCCAGCGAGGGTGGGTGCTTTCCACAAAACATTCGTTGCAGTAGCAAAGAGGGCAGGCTTCACGACAAGCATAGCAGCGAATACAGGAGCTAAGCTCTCTGTAAAGCTCGTCAAAACGCTTTTCAGGACTTTTTGAATCCATTTCTTGCACATAATCCAAACCAAATTTCTCCCAATTACTCTTGTCAAGAGGCTCGCCGACCAAGAAATCATAAAGAGGAGGGTTGGGATATCGGCAACGAAGACAGGTGTTTTCCATAAAATCCTGATAGTGATATTCCTTTCCCTCGATAACAAAACCCTCTTCCTTCCAAAAAACTGCATCATGGGAAAAGTTTCCCAGAGAATCCCACATCTTTCTCCAGTCCAAAATACCTCTGCATGGGACGCCAATGATTTTCAAGCGCTCACGCTCAAATTGCTCTTCCTGAAGAAGAACTATTAGCGACCGTGCATCACAGCCCTTAGCAACGATGCCCAATCTTTTATCACTTTTTTTATAACGCTGAAGATACCTGGAAAGGTTGACCGAACACAACGGATTAAAAATCATTTTTTCAACATCCTGCAGCTCTTCAGCAAACAAAGGCGAAGTTCGGAAAGGAAGAGAACCCCACTGGTAACCGATAATCATATCCACTTCTTTCTCCGCAAGCAACCTGCGGGCAATTTCCCTTACCTCTTCAGAAAACATTGCTCAAAACTCCTTTACCAATCGGGATGCAGGACCAACCTTCTTAACGCTTTCCACCACTTCCTCTACCACCTTAGAGAATTTCTGACCTTCAGAGGCTGAAACCCAGGAAAATTGCACTCTTTCCTCCTCGATGCCAAACCATTTGAGCATCTCCTTAAGAACCAGAAATTTCCTGCGTGCAAAATAATTGCCCCCAATATAGTGACAATCTCCTGGATGACAACCAGAAACCAGCACCCCATCTGCTCCTTCTCGTAAAGCCTTAAGAATATAAAGTGGATTAACTGCCCCCGAACAGGGAACTCTGATAACTCTAATATTGGGAGGATACTGAAAACGACTCACTCCCGCTAAATCAGCACCTGCATAGCTACACCAGTGGCAGAGAAAGGCCACTATTTTGGGTTCCCATCCTTCACTCATAAAGATATTCCACCTCCGCCATGACCTGCTCAGGAGCAAAGCCCTGAACTTTAATCGCACTGCTTTTGCAGGAAGCACTGCACAAACCACAACCTTTACAAAGAGCCAGGTTAACTTCGGCAACTTTTTTCTCAGGATTTACTTTTACAGCACCAAACTGGCACAGCTTCTCACAGTCACCACAACCAGTACATTTCCGCTCCTCTACAAAAGCCACCTCAGCTTCAGAAGTAATTTGTTCTTTGCTCAACACAGTCATCATGCGAGAAACGGCTGCTTTAGCTTGCAGAACACATTCATGAGCAAACTTCGGGCTATGAGCCAGGCCACAAACAAAGATACCATCAGTAGCGAAATCAACCGGTCGCAATTTCACATGGGCTTCCAGGAAAAACCCATCTTGGTTTAAAGGCACTTTCAGTTTTTTGGCAAGTTCCTGGTTTCCAACCTGGGGAACAACACCATTGGAGAGCACCACCAGGTCCGGAGCGAAAAGTACCTCCTCACCCAAAAGCGGAAGAAAAGCCTTAACAACAATTTTTTCTCCATCTACCAAAACCTGAGGAGGCTTATCGTCCTCAAAACGAGCAAAAACAATGCCCATTTCACGGGCTCTGCGGTAAAGCTCTTCCAGAAAACCAAAAGTCCGGATGTCCCGGTAAAGAATGAAAATCTCTATCTCGGGGTTCATTTCTTTCAATCGCAAAGCATTGCGAATAGCCCTCGAACAGCAGGTTCGGCTACACCAGGGGTGATCTGCGTTTCTGGAACCCACGCACTGGATCATCACTACCCTTGCAGGAGAGAAAGAACCCTTTTCAAGACTCTGCTCAAGTTCGGATTGAAGTATAACCCGCGGGCTCAAGCCATAGCCAAATTCACCTTCTTGAGGAAGATACTCAAGACCCCCTGTGGCAACTATCACGGCACCATGCTTGATCCTTCTCTCGGTATCCTTGACCATAACCAGAGATTCAAAATTACCCACAAAACCATTCACTTCTACAACCCGGGTGTTTAGCAGCACTTCTATCTCTGGATCTTCCAAAACCTTATTTTTGAGCTCATGAATCCTCTCAGTAATTTCTTCACCAAAGGGCGTCAACCAGCGTTCAAACCGGGCAACATAACCACCCAGTTCCGGCTCTTTTTCCACCAGAAAAACTTTTATTCCCTGCTTACGAGCCTCTAAAGCCGCAGTCATCCCGCTCAAGCCACCACCTATAATCAAAACCGCTTTTTCAACCGGAAGCAGAGCTGGTTGTAGGGGCCGTTTCAGAGAAACTTTGGCCACTGCCATAGAAACCAGTTCCTTGGCTTTCTCAGTAGCCATTTGAGGTGTCCTCTGATGCACCCAGGAACACTGGTCCCGAATGTTAGCCATTTCAAAAAGATAGGGGTTAAGACCTGCTTCTCGTAAGGTTTCCCTGAAAAGAGATTCGTGTGTTCTCGGAGAGCAGGAAGCTACCACTACTCGATTGATACCCAGTTCCATAATTTTTTGCTTCATTCGTTCCTGGGTATCCTGCGAGCATGTGTATAGGTTCTCTTCAGCATAAACCACTCCGGGTAAATCTTTAGCCCAGTCAACCACTTCTTTTACGTTCACTACACCTCCAATATTAATGCCACAATGGCAAACGAAAACTCCTATTCTCAGCGGCTCAATCTCTACGTTGCGCTCCGGGGGATATTGCTTGTAAGTAATTTCCGAAAAACGTGCTTCACTTAACAAAGAAGAAACATTACAACTTGCCGCACTTGCCTCAACCACAGTTTCAGGTATATCCTTAGGGCCTCCTGCTGTACCACAAACGAAAATGCCATCTCGCGCAGTTAGCGTTTTATCAAGTGGGTCAGTATATGGAAACCCGTTCTCTTGCAACGCTATCCCTGCTCTACGAAACATTTCCTGATTTAAAGGTGAGGCCTCAAAACCCACCGAAAGAATTACCAAGTTAAAGATTTCCTCCTGAAGATGACCACTTTCGTCAACAAAGTAAACCCTCAAATCCCCGTTGTCGAGCTCCTCTACCTTGCCCACTTTGCTCCTTACAAAACGGATGCCTTCCTCTTTGGCACGTTCAAAGTAACGTTCAAAATCTTTTCCCGGCGAACGCATATCAATCATAAAAATGGTTACATCCAGCTGTGAACCCTCAGCATCAGGTCTCTTTTCGGAGCCATGGACAACGGTGTTTACTCCACACCCACACACTGCTGCTTCTTCTCTTGCTTCAATAAGCAGGTGTTCTCTGGCCACCAAAGCTTCCTTAATGGCATACATACAGCAAACAGCAGAGCAATAAGGTTTACCACGCTCCACGTCTCTCGAACCCACGCACTGCACAAAAGCAATCTTGCGAGGTACCTTACCGTCTGAAGGACGAACCACCTTGCCCTGAGTGGGACCAGAAGCACTCAATATCCGCTCAAAGTCTAAACTGGTGATGACGTTAGCGAATTTTCGATATCCAAGCTCTCTATAGCGCTTTACAGGATCAAAAACCGAAGCACCGCTTGCGAAAACAACTGCACCAACCGGAATCTCTAAAAGCTCTTCAGAGTCTTCATGTATAATTGCTTCCCGCTGGCAGGCAGCGACACATTGCATACACTCTGAACAACCACCGCAGGAAAGACAGCGTCGAGCTTCTTCTTTGGCCTCTTCTTCGGTGTAACCCTTGACCACTTCATAAAATCCCCGGATTCTCTCCTGGGGACTCAGCTTTCTCATCCTGACTCGAGGCTTCTTCGGCTCCCGCCAGGGTATGGTAATGGGAGCTTTGCGTTTTTCAAAACTTTGAAGTCCCCTTCCCTGAAGATAAGCATCAATGGCCTGAGCAGCTCTTTTTCCATGAGCAATGGCTTCAACCAGCGTAGCTGGACCAAGCACTGCATCACCTCCGGCAAAAACACCTTCAACGGAGGTTTGCATAGTTTCATCAACTTTGATAGTCCCCCAATTGGTGCGCTCTAAGCTCTTCTCGGGTATATCTACTCGCTGGCCAATGGCTACCAGGAAAAGGTCTGCTGTCACCTCATATACTACATCGGGCATGATTTCTGGTTTTCTTCTTCCTGAAGCGTCGGGAGCACACAAACGAACTGCATTGAACTCCAGCACCACTTTCCCGTTTCGTTTCACAAATCTCTTGGGTGCTGCGCAGAAGTAAAACTCTATTCCCTCTTCTATCGCTTCCTCTATTTCCTCCGCCCTCGCTGGCATTTCTTCTCGGGAACGTCGGTAATAAATGGAAACTTTCTTAGCACCCTTACGCAAAGCAGAACGTGCGCAATCGATAGCCACGTTACCCCCACCAATAACCACGACCTCCTCAACCAAAGGCACTTTTTGAGTGCTGTTGACTCTAACCAGATAATCAAGACCATCCATGACCTCAGGATAGTCTTCTCCATCGATACCCAGCTTCATAGTTTGCCAGGCTCCGCAGGCAATGTACAGGGCAGCATAATCCTCTTTGAAAAGGTCTTCAATCGTAAAATCTCTACCCCAGGCCTTGCCAAAAATAAACTGGACTCCCAAGTCTTTTAAGATTTCAATTTCATATTGCACAACTTCGCGTGGTAAGCGATAGGGAGGTATACCGTAATGCATCATCCCCCCAGGCTGCTCTTTAGCTTCGTAAACACAGACTTGATAGCCCTCTCTGGCCAAAAAGTAAGCACAGCTGAGCCCGCTGGGACCAGCTCCAACAATCGCTACCTTTTTACCTTTGTTCTCTTTTTGGTTCGAAACAGGCTTTAAACCATTTTTAACCTCATAATCTGCTAAAAATCTCTTTAAGTAAGGAATGCCAATTGCTTCATCAAGCACGCTACGCTGGCAGTCCTCCATACAGGGGTGATGGCAAGCTCGTCCGCAAATTCCAGGAAAAGGATTATCCATTCGCACTGTTTGCAAGGCATCTTCAAACCTTCCTTCTCGAATCAGTGCTACATAACCCTGGGCTTTCTGTTCCAGAGGACAAGCTGCCTGACAGTTGGGCAAACCTCGTTTTTCAATTGCAAAAGCACTGGGAAAAGCCTGAGGGAAAAGACGGTAAATGGCTTTTTTCTCACTCAAACCACCCTCAAATTCGTTCGGCAAATTCACCGGACAAACTCTTGCACAATCACCACATCCAGTGCACTTTAAAGGGTCAATATAGCGAGGCTTGCGCCTGACCTTGACCCGAAAATCACCGGGTACCCCTTCAACGGACTCAAGGTTGGCACAGGAAATAACCTCTATGTTCAGGTGCCTACCGCAGTCAACGAGCTTTGGGGAGAGAATGCACATTGCACAGTCATTGGTTGGAAAGGTTTTATCTAACCTTGCCATAAGGCCTCCAATAGCGGTTGAATCCTCGACCAGATAAACCTTAAAGCCTGCATTAGCCAGGTCCAGTGCACTCTGAATGCCTGCTATGCCTCCTCCAACCACCATCACACTGCCTCGGCTTTTACCGTGCATTGCTACCCTCTCCTTCAACCCAACCCAGCTTGGCAATTTCTTCTCGATAAAACCTCTCGAACTCTTCCAGAGAATTGATGCCTTTGTTCCACAGATATTTGATAAGCGCTCGTCGCAGCTCTTGAGTCCTGCGGTCGACCTCGTCAACCACTTTTTTCCATTCTGCAGAAACGGTGCCCTCCTCTACAGCAAGCTCCCGCAGAACCTTCAAAAGATTGGTAAATTCAACATCCTGCGGGCAGTGGGCAGTGCAACGATAACAGCCTACACACAGCCATATGTATTCCGACTGCAAAAGCTCTTCCTGTTCACCAAGCAAAATCTGATGAATGATGCGGCGCGGATTGAAATCCCCCTCAACCTCGCTCACCGGACAACCCGCTGTACAAACTCCACAGGCAAAACAGGAAAGCAAACCTTCGCCCCCAGGGCGAGAAGCAACCCGATACTTGAACTGATAATCAAAAACTTTTGCCTCACTCATTTTCTCTTACCTCTCTTGGGGGTCTTGGATAGAGACCACACCTTTTTACAATTTCAGGAACAATGCTTTCCCAGGCAATAGCCATAATATGCACACCACTTACTCCCTCTATCTTTCGTACTTCGTTGATGATTTCCACACAAATCTTTATGCCTTCCTCCTTGGGGTCTCTGGCCTGGCGCATTCTTTCCAGGTAATAATCGGGTATTTCAAGCCCAGGTACTTCCTTTTTCATGTATTCCAGAGCCCGAACAGACTTAACGGGAATCACCCCAGCCATAATAAAAGCCTTCTCATGTAAGCCCCACTCCCTCACTTCCTCCATCCATTTTGCAAACCTTTCCAGGTCAAAAATCGCTTGTGTTTGGATAAACTGAGCTCCAGCCTGAATCTTTTTGGCCAAACGCAACACCCTCAACTCAAGAGGGTCAGCGAAGGGGTTTGCCCCTGCTCCCAGAAAAGCTCTGATTTCTCCTTTGATAGGTTCACCATTTTGAAAAACTTTCTGGTCACGCATGTTTTTCAAAATTTGCAAAAGCTGTATTGAATCCACATCAAAAACGTTTTTCGCTTGAGGGTGATTTCCCATGCTCTGATGGTCTCCGCTTAAACAGAGAAAATTCTCTATCCCCAGCGCACAAGCCCCCAGGAAATCACTTTGTAAAGCAATCCGGTTCCTGTCTCGACACACCATCTGCATGACCGGCTCCACTTTCTGGCGGGAAACAATCAGGCAACTGGCAAAGCTTGACATCCGCACAATGGCAGTTTGATTATCAGTTACATTCACCGCGTCAACAAAGTCCCTTACCTGTTCACATTTCCTGGTAATTACCGAGGAATCATTGCTTTTGGGCGGTCCAATTTCACAGGTAACCGCAAAATGACCCTCCTGAAGCACTCTCTGTAACCAGCTCACAGTCTGACATCCTCTCTTACCATTTTGCGATGTCCACCATACCTCGAATATGACCAATCCTTGGGGGGCTCAATCCGCAAAAGCTCTTCCACCCTGCCCAAAGACTTAAATTTCTCAAAAATAAGCTGCCAGGCACAATCGCGTTCCGGTCTTACTTCGCACTTTCCACCCTTGGAACCACCACAGGGACCATTTAAAAGGCTTTTTGCACAGCGCGTCACCGGACAGATACCTCCAAAAAGGTGGAGCAGACAATCACCACAACCGGCACAACGTTCCTCCCACAAACCTTGTTCGACGGGCAAACCCATGAATGTGGTGTTTAAAGCAGGATAAACCATTTTCTGGGAATAGAGCTCTGCCAGAGCTTGTACTCCCACTCCACAGGCCAGAGAAAGAACTGCTTCTGCCTTTTCGACTTCCTCTCCAACCAGTCTGTTGAACTCTACCTCGCACTGTCTCTCCACCGTAGCACTCCAGGCCTCAAAGCCTTTAAGTCTCAGCAGGGCAGCAAGTTCTTTAGCCTCTTTTTCGCCACCCGACATACAAACAGCAACACAGGTCCCACAACCCAGAACCAGAACTCTCTTAAAGCCATCTAAAAGCTTCAATATCTCAGGAAGGGGTTTTCTTTCACCAACAATCATTGTTTGTCTGACCCTCCAAAAAAGGTAGATATCTCGGTAAGCGCCCGCCGCACTTCACCGATCTTATCAGGAGTGACTAAAGCCAGAACCACCTTCTTGTAAATCTGCGCTTCCTCAAGCAGGGCATTGGCTCTTAATGTCCTGCGCAAGGCTATATCACTGCCCCGTATGTTCTTACAAGCATCCAGCGGACAACCAGCGAGCAACAAAGCATCGACGTCCTCTCCCAGGATAGTAAAAAGTGTCTCCTCCTTGATAAAACCCAAACAGGGAATTGTAGAAAGCTCCTTCAACTCCCAGCCTGATGGCAAGGAAGCGTTCTCGAAATAGCGCAAAAGCGCTGGATACCCGTTCCTTTCGCAACCAAGAGCTACCAGCTTCATATCAATCAACCTCGCCAACGAGGACCAAAGATATACTGGCCGTTTTTGCAATCCAAGATTTCTATAGCACCGGCAGGACACAGAGAAGCACAAACACCGCATCCCTGACAGAGAGCCCAATCTATCATGGCTTTTTTGCGTTTACTTCTTCCTTCTATTTTCACGGCTCCAAACGGGCAGGAACGCAAACAGGTTAAACAAAGCACACATTTCTCTTCATCAACAGAACCACGTTCTTTGAGTTTCAGTTGTGCTTTCTCCAGATATTGAGCCACCGAATGTGCCAGATATCTCCACTCTTTACCCGTCTCCTCCAAAGGAGCACAAAAAACCCCTCTCCAGCAAGTGGAATACTTGTCGATCACCGGGTTAGGAGGCGAAACAACCCTTAAGCTTGCATAGTCAGTGATATATTCATCTAATGCCACAGGCTGAACCTCAAAAGAAGGCACAACAATAAGCCAGTCCACCACGCAAGAAACTTCACGTCGGTCCTTTTCTGCAATAAAGTTTAGAATAATTTGTTGCATGCTCTCGGTAGCCCGACAGGAAAGGTTCTCAAATCGAACTTTTTCAAAGCGGACTCCACTTTGCCTCGCTTCCCGATAAGCAAGCTCTGAATTCTCCAGTGCAACACCAACCTGTTCGCACAGAAAGAGCACTTCCGAACAAAAATCCCGGCGAATGCGAGTAGCCCAGGAAAAAGCCTCCCTCCACTGCTGGGGAGAAGCAAGTTCGTGCACCAGAAAGGCAACGTTCTTTTTCCAGAAATGACGATGGCTATACCTCTTCGATAATTCTTCTAAGAAGAATGCTCTTCCCGTATCCTCTACCTCTTGGGGAAATGCAAAGGAAAGCGTTTTCCTTTCCGGCAAAAAAATTATCGCTCCGAAGCACGTCTCGCTATACGGAGAGTGGAGAAGCTTAAAATTAATTCCCTCCCGATAAAGAGTTACCTTTTCTCTGCTCACAAAAAAGGGTATCCCTTTTTCGCGAAGGGCTCTTTCCACTCCTTCCGTGTTCTTATTTCCTTCAGCAACAATTAAAACTTTTTTCTCTGGCTTCAAAAGAACAGCCTTAACCGGAAAGGGGTATTCCAAAGCCAGTTCTTCCTGGAAATAATCTTTCCAGCGGGCAACCAACCGAGGTGAAGCCGCATCTTTCGGAATCCCAAAAATCCTAAACTGGCTAAGGTCTTCTGTTACCTCACAAAATTCGGACAATAGCTCAAGGTTGGATTCAATGTCGTCAACCAGCAAAAACACTTTTTCAAAGTTTTTAACATCAATCTTCCTCCCGGTTGACCACTCCGTCCAGGAAGAAATCCGTAAATCTAACTCTTCTGAGAAAACACTGATAGCGTCCAGCAAAGGCTTCACGCGCTCGTATTCAGGACGAAATAATACAAGTATCTTTTTCAATTCCCATCATCCCGCTATCTCAAGTATATTTTCCGCCACCTGACAAGCTTCAAAAATGGTAGTTTCCACATCTTTGGGGCCTCCCGCAGTGCCACATACAAAAACACCCGGGTTGCTGGTTCTACCTCCTCCAAAATTTCTAATAAACCCCCATTCATCGAGTTCAAGACCAAAAATCCGCGCCAAATTTTTGGTTGAACTCCCCGGAGATAGACCTATGGAAAGGACCACCCGGTCAAATTTTTCCTTAATTACCTTGGCACGCTCGTTTTCGTAGAAAACCTCCAAACTTCCATTTTCACCTTCCACCCTGAAAGGTATGGAGCGTATCAACGACACCTTATTACGTGCTACTTCCCAGAGATAATCACTTTTGGCGCCAAAAATCTGGAGGTCCATATAAAACATTGTGAACTCAAGACCTGGCAAAAAGTAACGCAAAAAATCAAGGGCCCTCAGAGCATAACGGCAACAAATCTGCGAACAGTAACCTCGTTTTTCTTTAAAATTGCGCGAACCAACACACTGTATAAAGGCCACTCTACCCTGTGGTGGAAAGAGTTCAAATACCCTGCCATCATTCATACTGCGTTCAACATCCAGACCGGAAAGAACACCTTCCAACCTACCATAACCCAGGCTGGGTACCTTTCGGGCATCAAAAGGTTCCGCCCCCGAAGCGATAACGACATATTTAGCCCTTATCTCTTCGCAATTGGTGGCAACCTGAAACCCTGCATCAAAGCGGGTCACTTTTAAGATATCCCTGGGGTAGAGCACCAGAGACCGCAAATCCCCAATCTGTCTGCTCAAATCTACATTTCTGCAAATACCACAGTAAAGACATTGCTGGTGCGCTTTGCATCCCAGAGTAGCAGCCAGGCCTCCCACCGTGTCGTTTTTTTCAAGAAGCCGCACCCTGCCATAAGCACTGAGTTTTTTTCCTACAGCAAGACCTGCTGGTCCAGCGCCAACTATTAAAAAATCACACTCCAAGTTCTCCTACCACCCATCCCCAAATAGTGAAATTCGGTTGCTTCACAAAATATAACATCGCTAAAATAAACCGACAACTCTGCCTTCAGAGTCAATATCTACATTCATGCCTGCTGGTCGAGAAGGCAGTCCGGGCATGGTACGCATCTCACCACAAAGAGGATAAAGAAAACCTGCTCCAATGGAAGGCCGGATATCCTTGATGGGAAGTTTAAAACCACGCGGACGACCTTTAAGCTTTGGATCATGCGAGAGAGAAAGATGGGTCTTGGCCATGCAGATAGGCAATTTATCCCAACCCAATTCCGTATACCGAGCTATCTTTTTCTCGGCTTCCGGTTCATAAACCACACCATCTGCACCGTATATCTTGGTAGCTATGATTTCAATTTTATCTTTGATTGGTATATCCAGAGGATAAAGAAAATCGAAGTTACTCGGTACATCACAGGCTTCTACTACTGCCTCGGCAAGTTCCTTGCCCCCTTCTCCACCTTTGGCCCAAACTTCGGAAACACAGGCTCTGAAGGCTCCGTTATCAAGGGCTATCTTCTTAACCGTCTCTATCTCGCGTTCAGTATCTGTTGAAAAGACGTTGATGGCCACTACAACCGGGACGCCAAATAGCCTTGCATTTTCAATTTGTTTGATAAGGTTCTCCGATCCTTTCACCAGGGCATCGATGTCTTCTTCCAGAATTCCTGGATCCAGAGGTTTTCCAGGAATCACTTTGTATTTGCCGCTGTGCATCTTGAGGGCACGAATGGAACACACCATAACTACGCAATCAGGGCGCAGACCACTGTAGCGACACTTGATATTCATGAACTTTTCCATTCCACAATCCGCACCAAAGCCACTCTCGGTAACTACATAATCAGCAAGACGCAGAGCAATCTGATCAGCAACGATAGAGCTGTTGCCATGGGCTATGTTGGCAAAAGGCCCTGCATGGACAAAACAGGGAGTATTTTCCAGAGTTTGCAAAAGATTTGGCTTGATAGCGTCTCTCATCAAGACCGTCATAGCACCAGCACATCTGAGATCTTCGGCAGTAACTGGCTCCTTGCGTTCGTTATAGGCTACTACAATTCTGCCCAGGCGCTTGCGCAAATCAAAAATATCAGTAGTCAGGGCCAGAATGGCCATTACCTCAGAAGCCACTGCAATATCAAAGCTACTTTCTCGCGGTATCCCATTCGTTTTGCCACCCAAACCTACAATAATCTTACGGAGCGCCCGATCGCTTATATCCACTACCCGGGGCCAGCTTATAGTGAAAGGATCAATGTTCAGCTCATTCCCGTGAAGCAAATGATTGTCAATAAAAGCAGCCAGCAAATTGTGTGCCGCGGCAACGGCGTGGGTATCCCCAGTTAGATGAAGGTTGAAATCCTCCATAGGCACAACCTGGGAATAACCACCGCCAGCAGCGCCTCCCTTGATGCCAAAGACTGGACCCAGTGAAGGTTGCCGGATGCAGACGATGCTTTTTTTGCCAATTTTATTCAGGGCCATGGAAAGGCCTATGGTGGTAACTGTCTTTCCCTCACCGAGAGGTGTGGGTGTTATGGCAGTTACATCAATATATTTGCCAAGCGGCCTATCTTTAAGTTTTTTAAGCACTTCCAGAGATACCTTTGCTTTGTATTTGCCATAAAGCTCAATGTCATCCTCTTCAATCCCCGCTTCCCTGGCAATTTCAACGATGGGTTTCATCGAAGCCTGCTGGGCAATTTCCAAGTCACTTAACATCTGTTACCCTCCCTTACATAAATTATTAAAGATAGCTTTTAATAAATCACTTAATTATTACCTGACGAAAGGAAAGGGAGAGAACGCGCCCTCCCTCTTTGTTGGCAATTCAGTTTAAACCTAAAAGTTCCTTCGCTTTGTCAACTGCCGATGCAGCATCCGGTGCATACCCATCAGCACCAACCTCGTCAGCAAATTTCTGGGTAACCGGTGCACCACCAACCATAACCTTAACCTGGTCCCTTACTCCGGCTTCCTGAAAGGCTTTCAGATTTTCTCGAATTTGAATCATAGTGGTGGTGAGTAGAGCTGACATACCAACCAGTTGAGGTTTGTGCTCTTTGATAGCCTGGATGAACTTTTCAGCGGGAACATCGATGCCCAGATCGATAACCTCAAATCCTGCACCTTCCATCATCATAGCTACCAGGTTCTTGCCGATATCATGTAAGTCTCCTTTGACGGTGCCAATCACAAATCTGGCTACTGGCTCAACGCCGGTCTCTGCAAGTTTGGGCTTCAAAACTTCCATGCCTGCTTTCATGGCTCGAGCAGCAATTAACACTTCTGGAACATAAATCTCGTTGGCTTTGAACTTTTCTCCTACCTGGTTCATGCCCTTTATTAAGCCACCATTGAGAACCTCTTGAGGAGAAAAACCTTCATCAAGCGCTTTCTGGGTTAGTTCGCTCACTGCCTTCGCATTACCTGCAAACAATTCCTTGGCAATTTGGTCAAGAATGTCACTCATCCTCTTTTGCCCTCCCTCTCTAAAATATTAGCCCTCTAAATTTAATTGTAGCAAATTACCAATTAAAAAACCATAATTTTTTAGATTTTATAAAAAAATTATATTATCATTTAATAAATTGTAACCAGAATCAACAGTAAGGAGGTTTGAGTAATGGATGTTCTCCACAGTTGGTGCGAAAACAAATTTCAGAAAAACTACCTGTCTCTTCTTGTTGGAGCTATTCTGGCAGGCGCCTACATAGGCTTTGCTTCCCAACTATTCACCCTGGTTACTACTGCTGACCTTGCGACCGGGATCAAACAGCTTTTAGGAGGGATAGTTTTTTCGGTAGGACTGATTCTGGTTGTACTGGGAAGAGCAGAACTGTTTACCGGACATTCCTTGCTGAGCTATTCTTGCTTCACCTTCAAGAATTACGTCATACAAACCCTTAAAATCTGGGGACTGGTATATCTGGGCAATTTTGCAGGATCCGTCTTTCTGGCCATTCTTTATGCTTCAACCGGCCTCTTCAACACAGGCGGAGGAGTGATAGCGCAGCGCGCATACCAAATAGCACTCACTAAAACCCAGATTCCCTTCACCCAAGCTTTCGCAAGAGGTATACTCTGCAACTGGCTGGTATGTCTTGCAGTATTGTTATGCATTTATGCAGAAAACAATCTTACCCGTTTACTGGTTATTCCTGGACCAATTGCTACCTTCGTAGCGCTCGGCTATGAACACAGCGTGGCCAACATGTATTTTCTCTCAGCAGGTGCGTTCGCCCAGAACTATTTACATAAAAGCAGTACACCAGTTACCCTCTCAGGTATCGCACATAATTTAGTACCGGTAACCTTGGGCAACATAGTGGGCGGAGTGGTAATGGTAAGCCTTTTGTACTGGCTCAAAGAAAGGGGCTGAAATGCTCACAGCCCCTTTCTATAAAGACTCTAAACCGCTTCAACCGATTTTACTTCGGGAACTTCTTCTTTCACAACCCGTTCAATGCCATCCTTCAAGGTTATATAGGACATGGGGCAGGAACTGCACATTCCCTTAAGGCGCACCTTTACTACGCCATCTTCAATATCCACCAATTCCACGTCTCCACCTTCAAAGCGAAGATACTGCCTCACCTTTTCCAGTGCTTTCTCAACACGTTCTTTCATGAAACGAACCCCCTTTTACATTCTGTCAAGTAAAACCAGAAGCCTCAACTTCTATTCCTCAACACTTAGCTCCGGATAAAGTGGAAAACGACTACACAAGTTAAGCACTTCTTTCCTCACTTTCTGCAGGGTTGTCTCGGAACTCCTTCCTCGTAGCGCCCGGTCTATAAGCTCAGCAATAAGCTGCATCTCCTCCTCTTTCATGCCCCGAGAAGTACAGGCAGGAGTACCCAACCTGATGCCGCTGGTCACCGTAGGTTTCTGGGGATCAAAAGGAATAGCATTTTTATTTACTGTAATGCCCACCTGGTCCAGGATAATTTCCGCCTCTCTACCGGTAAGACCAATATTTCTCAAGTCCACCAGCAAAAGATGATTATCGGTGCCCCCAGAAACCAAACGATAACCCTTCTCTTGAAGAGCTTGAGCAAGTGATTTTGCATTTTTGACAACCTGAGCCTGATAGGCCACAAATTCAGGTGTTGCTGCTTCTTTAAGCGCCACCGCCTTGGCAGCAATGATATGCATTAAAGGTCCACCCTGAGTCCCGGGAAACACAGCCTTGTCAACCGCTCTCGCAAATTCTTCTTTGCAGAGTATCATACCTCCTCGGGGACCACGAAGCGTCTTGTGAGTAGTGGTGGTAACCAGATGAGCATAAGGACAGGGATTAGGGTGGAAAGAAGCAGCTACCAGGCCCGCGATATGGGCCATGTCTACCATCAAAAGAGCACCCACCTCATCACAAATGGAACGCAAACGCTCAAAGTCTATAAAGCGTGGATAAGCACTTGCCCCAGCTACTATCATTCGAGGTTTTACTTCTCTTGCTTGCTCTTCCAGCTGGTCATAATCTATGGTCTCGGTGTCAGGAGAAACCCCGTAAGGAACAAAGCGATACCACTTTCCGGAAAAGTTAACCGGGCTACCATGAGTGAGATGTCCTCCATGAGCGAGATCCATGCCCATAACCACATCGCCATACCTGAGAGTAGCCAAGTAAACCGCCATATTGGCCTGCGATCCGGAGTGAGGTTGGACGTTGACATGCTCGGCTTTAAAGAGAGCCTTAGCCCGGTCTATAGCCAATTGCTCAATCTGGTCTACAAACTCACAACCTCCATAGTAACGTCTCGCTGGATAGCCTTCGGCATACTTGTTGGTTAACACACTTCCTTGAGCCTCCAGGACTGCAATACTGGTAAAGTTCTCAGAAGCTATGAGCTCCAGTTTGTTGCGTTGCCTCTCCAGTTCCTTAACGACCCACCCGTACACCTCGGGATCTGTAGTCTTGAGCTTTGTCCACATAAGTCGTTCTCAAACCCCCTGAAAAGAGCCGTACTTCTTAAAATAGGGCACCAATCCGCCCTCCTCCAGAATTTGAATCATAACTTCCGGAAGGGGTTGTGCTCTTACCTCCAGATTGCGACTGAGGTCCACCACCAGACCCTGTTTTAAATCTACCTCTAACTCATCCCCGCTTTCGATAGGAGAAGTATCGCACTCTAAGACCAGCAAACCGCAGTTAATAGCGTTACGGAAAAATATACGAGCAAACGATTTAGCCAGCACCCCTTTTATGCCACTGGCCAGAAGAGCTCGGGGCGCCTGCTCTCGGGAAGAACCACAACCAAAATTCTTGCCCGCAACGATAAAATCCCCGGGAGAAACTTTCTTGTAAAAATCCGGGTCGATGTCCTCCATAACATGCTTGGCCAGTTCCTGCATATCCAAGGTTTTAAACTTGTATTTCCCAGAAATAATATAGTCAGTATTGATATCGTCTCCAAATTTATGAGCCTTACCTCTTAACTTCATTGCAATCACCTCAAATACTTTCTGGGGTCAGTAATTTTACCTTCAATTGCCGAAGCCGCACAAGTAGCAGGAGAAGCCAGGTAGATAAACGCCTTGTTATTACCCATCCTGCCCTTAAAGTTCCTGTTTGCCGTGGAGATAACATTCCAGCCATCACCAGGTACTCCCTGATGCGTTCCCACACAAGGCCCGCAACCTGGAGTAACCAGGGTGCCTCCAGCCTCAACTATAGTTTCGGCCCATCCTTCACGAATTGCCTGCATTAGGATTTCCCTTGAAGCAGGTGCCACAATAAGCCGAACCTCAGGATGCACCTTTCGTCCTTTTAAAATGGAAGCAGCAACCTGAATATCCACCGCTCGCCCATTGGTGCAGGTACCAATAAATACTTCTTGAACAGGTAAACCTTCCACCTCATTCACTGGTTTCACGTTGTCTACTCTGTGTGGCAATGCCACTTGGGGAACGAGCTGTGAGCAATCAATTTCAATAGTTTCAGCGTACTTAGCTGAATCATCCGGGTACACAGGCTCAAAGGGCCTCTGTGCTCGTTGCTTAACCCAGGCCAAAGCTTTTTCATCGGGTGGCATAAGACCGGCTTTGGCGCCCACTTCCACTGCCATGTTGGATATGGTAAAGCGTTCTTCCACCTCGAGCTGCTCAATTACTGGACCATGGAATTCAAGAGCCTTATAGGTTGCACCATCAGCTCCCATCTTTCCAGCCAGATAAAGAATCAGGTCCTTGGAATAAACACCTTTCGGTAAGTGACCGGTGAAAATCACCTTAATGGTCTCGGGAACCTTAAACCAGAGCTTTCCTGAAATCATTACCGCAGCCAGTTCTGTACTGCCAATTCCAGTGGAAAAGGCCCCTATGGCACCATAGGTGCAAGTGTGAGAATCGGCACCCACCACCAGGTCGCCAGGTACTACCAGTCCCTGTGCAACCATAAGTTCGTGACAAACCCCCCAACCCACGTCAAAAACTCGAATACCAAAAGTACGGGCAAATTCACGCATCAAATCATGAAGACGTGATACAGACTCCAGAGGGCTGGGAGCATTGTGGTCTATAACGAAAGCGATTCTTTGCGGATCAAAAACTTTTTTGCCCTCCATTTCCTGAAAGGAACGAATTGCCAGTGGAGTAGTGCCATCCTGCCCCATTGCAAAATCAATTGACGCAATGACCAGGTCTCCAGCCTGCACCGCTTTACCACTCTTTAATTCAAAAATTTTTTCAGCCATCGTTTTGCCCATTTTCATCGCTCCTTGCTTCCAATCCTCCACTCAACGTTTCCCAAATAATACCCCAAGCCTGAGAAGAAAGTCAATTTCAAAACAACAACCTCTATCAACTCCGAAAATTGCTAACCTCAAATTGCCAGAAACGCAAAATGGTGTATAATTTCTTGAAGTAAAGCACAAAGGGGTTATGAAGCTTGAAAAAACTACGAGTAACTCTCGCACAGCTAAACCCAACTCTGGGGGACTTTAGGGGTAATCTTGAAAAAGCCAGGGAGGCTTTGGAAATAGCAGAACAAAGGGAGAGCGACCTTTTGCTTTTTCCCGAACTTTTCCTATCAGGATATCCACCCGAAGACCTCATGCTCAAGCTCTCTTTCCTCAAAGAAAATCAGGCCACACTGGAAAAGCTTGTCTACTACAGCAAGGGAAAGCAAGTAGCTATGGTGGTTGGTTTCATAGACTGTCAGGAAGACGCCCATAATTCAGCAGCCGTAATCCAGAACGGCAAAGTTCTGGGTATTTACCATAAGATTTCCCTTCCTAATTACGGAGTTTTCGACGAACATCGATACTTTAAACCCGGCCAGGAAATGCTGGTCCTGAAGATGGGAGAAATTAAGATAGGTGTCACCATCTGCGAAGACATATGGAATCCTGTGGAGCCATTGGCTTCATTGACTTTGGGTTGCGGTGTGCACCTTGTAGCCAACATTTCGGCTTCACCTTACCACGTTGGTAAACCCTTGCTCAGGGAAAAATACCTTTCCATGAAAGCTTACGACTATCATGTAGCCATTGCTTATTGTAATATGGTAGGGGGGCAGGACGAATTACTCTTTGATGGAACCAGTCTGGTGAGCAACCCTAACGGCAAAGTGGTGCTCAAGGGGGGCACTTTTGAGGAAGAGATAACCACTATTGACATCGACCTTGATGAAAACCTCAGAATAAATCTTCTGGATCCCCGACGAAGGTACATGTCTACTCAGAATCTGCCCTTTAAGCTTCTGGAATTGCCACCACCAAAACCCAAAAAAGAGAGATATCCGGAGAAACCCGGTTCTTATATGGAAAGAGAAGAAGAAATCTTTAAGGCTCTGGTTACTGGAGTTCAGGATTACGTAAAGAAAAACGGCTTTAAAAAAGTGGTGGTGGGATTGAGTGGAGGAATGGATTCTTCTTTAGTAGCTACTATAGCCACGGAGGCCTTGGGCAGCGAAAACGTTAAGGGAGTCCTTATGCCTTCCCTTTATACGTCGCGAGAAAGCCTTGAAGATGCTTACCAGTTAGCGCAAAACCTGAACATAGAGGCGCTAACTATTCCCATAAACAAAGTTTTCGAATCCTACCTGAAAGCTCTGGAAGAAGTTTTTCAGCAGACAAATCCCGATATCACAGAAGAAAACCTGCAAGCCAGAATCAGAGGTAATTATCTAATGGCTCTATCCAACAAGTTCGGGTGGCTGGTGCTGACCACCGGCAACAAAAGCGAAATGGCAACCGGGTATGCAACTCTTTACGGCGATATGGCGGGAGGACTCGCTGTTATCAAAGATGTTTACAAAACAGATGTTTACCGTATAGGTAGATGGTACAACCAGAAAAAAGGAGCCCCAATTATCCCTCAAAGAGTGTTTGAAAAAGCGCCCTCAGCCGAACTAAGGCCAAACCAAACTGACCAGGAAAAACTTCCTCCTTACGAAATACTTGATGAAATTTTGAGATACTACATCGAAGAAAATCTTGACCCCGAAGAAATAGCAGACAAAGGCTTTGCAATGGAAACCATATTACAAACCATCGACATGCTTAGAAAAAACGAATACAAAAGAAAACAGGCTCCAGTGGGCATAAAAATATCGACTCGCGCTTTCGGCAAAGATTGGAGAATGCCTATAACCAACCGCTTCAAAGAACCTTGGTTAATCAGGAATGCTTCCCGCCCTGGTTTTCCTCTTTCGAGATAGATAGTCCAAGAGCTTCTCCAGATCATAGGTGTTTAAAACATCGCGAGCAGTAAGCCAGGCTCTTCTGGCTTGCGCTACCCCAAGACGCATGTAATCAAGAGACTTAGGTTCATGAGCATCAGTAGAGATAATCATCTTCAAACCAAAACTTTCTTTGGCCTTGCGAGCATCAATGTCGCGCAAATCCAGACGTTCTGGCTGGGCGTTGATTTCCAGGAAGGTGCCTGTCCGAGATGCCAGTTCCAGCAAGCTGTCCAGCTCCGCGCTGTAGGCTTCCCTTTTGTTGATAAGTCTACCCGTAGGATGGCTGATTGCCTGGACATAAGGATTGTGCATAGCTTTTTCAAGGCGCATCATAATTTTTTCTCTCGATTGGTTCAAACCCGAATGCAAGCCTCCTATCACTACATCGAGTTTTGCCAGATCTTCATCTGCAAGGTCCAGAGAACCATCGCTCAATATGTTCACTTCCACACCTGAAAGGAGCAAAAGTTCTTTCCTTTTGCTGTTCCATTCCCGAATTTCTCTACTTCGTTTTTGCAATTCCTCAGGACCAAGGCCGGAAGCGACTGCGAGAGATTGAGTGTGATCACAGATAGCCAGATACTGATACCCTCTTTTCAGAGCTGCTTCAGCCATTTCTTCGATAGGACTCAACCCGTCACTCCAGCGAGAATGCACGTGCAAGTCTCCCTTGATGTCTGCAAGCTCTATCAAAACAGGAAGTCTCTTTTCAAGCGCAGCCTCGATTTCCCCCTGATCTTCGCGCAACTCAGGAGGAATCCACTCCATACCCAGAATCTCGTAAATCTCCTCTTCTCTTTCGCCACCTACCCGCTGGCCATTATCTATCCTGAAAATTCCGTACTCATTGACTTTCAAGCCTTTCTTGATTGCGATCTCTCGCAATCTGATATTATGAGCCTTCGAACCAGTAAAATACTGGAGCGCTGCTCCAAAAGAAACTGGCTCTACCACCCTCAGGTCCACCTGTAAACCATCGTGAAGCACAACGCTTGATTTGGTAGCCCCTTTGGCAAGAATCTCTTTCACCACAGGTAGAGCAACGAACACATCCATTATTTTCTCTGCTTGAGAACTGGCCACCAGAATGTCTATGTCTCCTATGGTTTCCTTCATACGGCGCACGCTTCCTGCGGGACTTATTTGTTCAACACCGGTTTTTTCTTTAAGTAGGGCCACGATTTCTTCAACTACTGGCAATACCTGCCCAAGGAGCATCCTCCCCTTTTGACGCTTTAGCATCTCGAGGCCTTTTTTAATCTTTTCTTCACTCTTGGCACCCAAGCGAGGAAGATTACGAAGCTTCCGTTCAGCGATTGCCTTCTCAAGCTCTTCCAGGCTCTTTATACCCAGCTCCTCATACAGTAACTTGGCAAGCTTGGGGCCAAGCCCTGGAACTCTGGTAAGCTCGATGAGTTCAGGAGGAACTTCCCGGGTCAACTCCTCAAGGTATTGCATCTTTCCCGTCTGCAGGTATTCTGAAATCTTTGCAGCAATACTCGCTCCAATACCCGGTATTTTGGTAAGTTCACCCCTTCGCCACACCTCCTCAATTGGTTCCGGCCAGGATTCTATACGTCGCGCAGCTTCCTCGTGGGCAACCACCCTGAAGCGATTTTCGCCTTTAATCTCGAGCAAAGTAGCAATGTCCCGGAGTATCTTGGCCACTTCCTGGTTCCTCATAACCCTCCATCCCCTTTGCAACCTTCACCTAACAATGGTATCATAACTCACAAATGAAAAACAAAAAGAGAACGAAAACGCTCTCACTATATTCATCCCCGCAAAAAACTGCCAGCATTGCTTTCTCACTCTTAATTTTAATGGTTCTTCTCTTTTTCTGGAAACCATCCTGTGAAGCAGAGAACCAGGAAAACTTCTTGCAAATCGCTGCTTTGGTCGAAAGAGGAAAAATGGACGAGGCCGAAATACGAATCCTACAAAGCCTCGGAGAAAGCGAATTATTTTGCATCGACCACGCCTTATACCTTTGGCTTTCTGCTCTTCCCGACACCTCGTTCCTGCAAAAAGCTCCTCTCTGGTTATCGCTTGCTGAAAAGCTTTTCCCAGACTCCCCCCTCCTTTTTTCAATCTACCACCAGAGCGCAGAACGCTACCTCAAAAATGGTTATTCTCAACAAGCCTTGACTTACACCATAAAAGCCCTGCAACATGCATTTCTGGCTGAGCAGCGCCAGCAATCCCTGGCCTTGATGGTGGAAACGCTTGCCCAAAAGGGCAAATATAACGAAGCAGGATTGCTTTTAAAAACGGTCTTCAAGCAATACTCTACCCAGAAATATGTTCCAACCAAGGAATTATTTTCACAAATCTTCCCTGAACTAAAATTGGAAAGCCTCTCTGTAAGTTCACTCCTGGACCTGGCTTCGTTTGCACTTTCTCTGAATCTTTTCGAGGAAACCAAAAGCATGCTCCAAGAAGTGGAAAAACGCTCTCTCAACCTCTTGCAAAAAGAAAACCTTCTCAACTTGCAAATACGATACCTGCTCACTGTTAACGATCTATCCCAACTGCAAAAACTCCTTGAAAAGTACGGCAGAGAAACCTATTTCCAGGAAACATTACTCTTTTACCAGGGGGTCTTAAGTCAGCGCTCCGCGAATTACTCCAAAGCTATAAACCACTATCAGAAACTGCTCCAGACCTATCCCCATTCTTCCTATCTTTTCAGTGTTTACCTCAATCTTCTTGCCTGCTACCAGAGCCTGGGAGATGATACAAATTATTCACTCGTTCTCCATAAGGCGCTGGAGCTTTTTCCCCAGAAAGATACCTTCTATCTTGTATGGTTTCAAAAAGCATTGAGAGAGGGCAACTCCGAACAAATCCAAGCAGCTCTGGAAGGCTTACAAAAGTTTCCGCAGCACAAAAACCGGGCCCTCTTCTGGTCTTATAAACTGGGCAAAAACAGCGAGCCAGAGCTCCTCTGGGAAATTCTCGCAGACGAAAACATCGACTACTACTTCGTGCGCAGCTGGCAGGAGCTAATCCAAAAAGGCTATAATCCGCAGGAACACTTTCACATCGAGAACCGACCACTTCCGGTAATAGAAAACTATCCGCAAAACTTGTCAACCCAGCTTGAAAAAGCTGGAGAACACTGGAAGAGCTATCTTTTTTTGAAAGAAAAGGGATTTTACCAGAATGCAGAGATAGAACTGCTCTTTCTTTACCACAAAAATCCCTCTGCAAAGCTCCTACACCTTGAGTTCGTAAGGCTTTACATCAGTATGGGTGAATATCGCAAGGCTATTCTCCATACCCTCTACTTACAACAAAACTTTTCCCAAGCCAACCAGAATTTGCTTTTACTCTCTAACCTTTATCCCCTCTTTTTTAAGCAAGAAGTTGAAAAGGCTACCCGTCTCTTTCCGGAAGTAGACCCTTATTTAGTGTTTTCAGTGATTCGTGCCGAAAGTCTCTTCGAGGTTACCAGTCAATCCCGGGCAGGAGCTCTGGGACTTGCACAGCTCATGCCCCAAACAGCACAGTGGATGTTAGAAACCGGTAAGGCAAAACTTAAGCTCGAAACCATTGATGAAGAAACCCTACTGCAACCTGAAATTAACATTCACATCGGTGTTGCCTATCTCGATTACCTTCTAAAGCAGTTTGAAGGAAAACTAATTCCCACCATTTGCTCTTACAATGCTGGACCAGGCAGGGTAAAACAATGGCTACAAAATTATTCAGAAGATCCCGATTTCTTTTTCGAAAATATCCCCTTTCCCGAAACCAAAGGATACCTTGAAAAAGTGCTTGTCAACTACTTCTATTACTCGCTGATATGGAAGGGTTCCTTTGCAATCGAAAAGCTTTTTTAGATTAAACCCCCAAATATTCACGAAATCTCTTTATCTGGTCCGCGGTATCAAGCACACCTATCTCAAGAGTAATGCGCTTTTCCTCACCAGGCTTCAGGAATTGGAGCCTCCCTTCGCTGCGCTCTTTGTTCCTTCCCAGTGGAAAAGCATTTCCAGGCTCCATACCCAGCACATATTCTCCCTCACCCAGCATCTTCCACTCTGTAAAGTAAGGCAAAGCCTGAACATCAAACTTAAGGTAAATTCCAAGTTGTATTTTTTCGTTCAAAAGCAGAGAAGCCGATTTGCCATCCTCAAGAGTTTTCGGGTAGTGGAGATACACCTTTTCAAAGTACCCTTTTTGAGGAGCCGTGAAGCGGTCCCAGTCTTCCTTGCCTTCTTCAGCATGTTCATCCCGGGGAATGGTTTTGGTCACTGGCAAAAGCAAACGGCTACCTTCGTCAAGAACCGGATAACCAACATTAACGTGGTACAGAATCATAAAGGGACTATCCTGAGAACCCTCGTTGCGCACTCTATCCTCAATGTAAATAACGTTTTCTCCCAAGCGGCCCCAGATTTTGCGGTGCAAGACCAGCTTGTCGCCGAATACAATGGCTTCGCGAACTTTGCCTTGAACCCAGAAAATATACTGGTCCCCCTGCCATTCTCCATCAGCCCAAACACAGCTTGCAGGAGTAAAGGAAGCTCTTCCGTGAAGGCCCAGTTCCTCTTCCTCGAGAAAGGGGTGAGTACTTTCATCTTTGCAGGGAGCTCCGTGATAGGTAAGACCACAAGTATTCATCAATCCTCCGTGGAAACCACGCAGCCACCCCAAACCTTCCGGTTCGAAGAAAAAGGGTGAAAGATTGCCGGTTGCCGAACGCCAGGCTATGCTTATTCCTTTATAAGCAGTCCAGGCAATGTCCATACCTCGGTCCAGCAAGACGGTATAGTAGAGTCCGCCTCCAGTATTTACCTCCGCTATACGAACTCCCCGCTCCACGCCATCAGCAAGGCAGGCTAACCTCACTCCACCTATCTGAGAAATATCACCTACTCTTTTCAGTATTTCTTCTCTGGTTAACTCTTTACCAAAAAGAAAAGCCATAACTGCTTATTCCCTCCTTGATCGCTTAAAAATCCCCAGCACTTCATCAAGACGTGCTTTCCCTTCTGAACCTTTCTTTTGCTCCTCCCTCAAAAAAGCAGGAACATCAAGGTCGTCTTCAATGATGAGCTTGTCATCAATATCCTGCTCAAGTGCATCAACAGCAATATTCTCAACCAGGGGAGGAACTTCTTCTGTTTTTTCCTCGGGTGCAGATTCAAAACGGGTTGCTACCAGGGTTACCAGTATCTCGTTGCTGAACTCAGGATCTATCTTATTGCCAAAAAGAAGGTCAGTTTCTGTACCTGCAGCCTTATTAATAATGTCAACAATTTGCTTAACCTCGTGAATCCCTGTATCCGGACCACCAGTAATGCTTAAAAGGATAGACCGGGCGCCTCTAATGGAAACCTCCAGCAACGGGCTGGAAATAGCCATTTCTGCAGCTTGCTTAGCTTTGTCTTTACCCCGACCATGACCGATACCGATAAGAACCGTTCCCGCTCCAGTAAGGACTGTTCGCAAATCGGCAAGGTCCAGGTTGATGTCCTGAGGTGAAGTAATGAGGTCAGCAATGCCTCTCACTGCCTGGTAGAGAACAAAATCTGCCTTTTTAAACGCTTCTCTCAATGAAGTGTCCCGGTCCGCTATCTCC